>CACONV010000062.1 GCA_902628605.1 uncultured Bacteroidota bacterium | reverse complement strand
GAGGATCAAAAGTCATTTCAACTTCGACCTGATTAATGCCCTTTATAGATTTAACTTTTTGTTCAACTTCAGCAGGTAAAGATTCAGCCACTGGACAATTAGGAGAAGTAAGAGTCATTAAAACTTTAGCATCAAAATCTTCATTTACAAAAACATCATAAATAAGACCTAATTCATATATATCGACAGGGATTTCAGGATCAAAAATAGTTTTTAAAACTTTTATAATTTTCTCTCCTAACAATTGAGCATCAAAGTTCTTTTCAGCCATGTTAATTCAATTTAGTTTGAAAAGCAAGAGCATACATCTTTATTTGCTTTATCATTGATGATAGACCATTTGCTCTGGTTTGAGATAAATGTTCTTTTAAACCAATTTTGATTTAAAAAATTCGTCTAGCATACTTGGTATTGGGGACGACGCAGCAGTTATAGATAATAAAAATGAAACTGTTGTATCTACGGATATGCTAGTTGAAAATATACATTTTAATTTGATGTATGTCCCATTAAAGCACTTGGGGTATAAATCTGTTGTAGTCAATTTATCGGATATTTTTGCTATGAATGCAAAACCAGAACAGATAACTGTTAGTTTGTCTGTATCAAACAGATTTACACTTGAAGCAGTAGATGAATTATATAGTGGAATCAAAATAGCATGTGAAAAATACAAAGTTGATCTAATTGGAGGAGATACAACATCTTCTGAGAAAGGTTTAATAATATCGATAACGGCAATAGGCACTTCCGAAAATAATAGATTGGTTTATCGTTCAGGTGCAAAAAAAAATGACCTTGTTGCAGTAACAGGTGACCTTGGAGCTGCGTATATGGGTCTTCAAATTTTAGAAAGAGAAAAGGAAGTATTTAAAGTTAATCCAAAATCACAGCCTAATCTTAAAAAATACACATACTGCATTCAAAGACAACTTAAGCCCGAGGCTAGATATGATGTTTTTAAGTTTTTAAAAAAAAATAAAATTATACCCACCTCCATGATAGATATTAGCGATGGTTTGTCCTCTGAGATTTTACATTTAAGTGAAAAATCTAAAGTTGGTATTCATATTTACGAAGATAAAATACCCATAGACAATGAGACTATTAAAATTTGTAAAGAATTTAAATTAAATGAAATAACAGCTGCTCTTAATGGAGGTGAAGACTATGAGATTTTATTTACTATTAATCAGTCAGATTATGAACTAGTTGAAAAAAGTGAATTAGTAACCATTATTGGTCATGTAACAAAAATTGAAGATGGCAATAAGTTAATAACTGGTTTAAAGCAGGATATCGATTTGACAGCGCAAGGGTGGTCGAAAATCTAAATTTAACCCAACGCTACATCAAGAGACATCATAATTATAAATCCTAATATAAATCCCATTGTTGCAAAATCGGTGTACTTGTCTTGTTGTGTCTCAGGAATTACTTCCTCGATAACAACAAAAATCATAGCACCTGCTGCAAATGAAAGTGCATAAGGTAATAACGGAGAAAAAAAAGTTACAGCAAATGCCCCTAGCACGGCTGCTAAAGGTTCTACAATTGCAGATAGTTGACCATACCAAAATGACTTAAAACGACTGACTCCAAGTCTTCTCATTGGCATTGAAACAGCAATCCCCTCAGGAAAATTTTGAATTCCAATTCCCATAGCTAATACAACTGCACCCGATATTGTAGCTTCAGGTAAACCTAAGGAAACTCCTCCGAATAAAACGCCTACGGCTAGTCCCTCCGGAATATTGTGAAGTGTAATTGCCAAAACTAGTAATGTTGTTTTATGCCAAGGAGTTTTTATACCCTCGCTATCTTTAAAATTAATGTGAATATGAGGGAGAATTTTATCTAACAAAAAAATAAACAATGCTCCTAGTGCAAATCCAATTGATGCGGGTAATACCTTTATAAATCCGTCACCGGGACTCATTTCGATACCAGGGGCTAAAAGGCTCCAAAAACTTGCAGCGACCATGACACCTCCTGTAAAACCAAGTAATCCATCAAG
>CACONV010000061.1 GCA_902628605.1 uncultured Bacteroidota bacterium | reverse complement strand
TCCTGGAGAGGTTAAGTTGGCAAGATACCCACCTATGGCAATAGCTACATTTCTTTGATTTTCCCACGTTGTTGAAGAGTTGTTTCGCATGTAACTATGTCCATTGTAGGCACCTACATAGGTATAACCCGCTTGGACTGTTCTTCCGTCATCAAATTCTAGAAGTCCTTGTTGGGTCTGAGAATCCTGCCTAGATCTAAAAAACCCACTTCTTACATACTGACCATAATTGTAACCAGCTAAACTACTTGGTTGCATATAATCCCATTTGCCGTTACCTATGCTTGTGAAGTCTACTGCTCCAACTCCGAGATTGGCAGTTATGGTTTTGGTGGTAGACTGGTAGGTAAGTGATGTGGTAAGAGATAGTAAATTTCCATTTCCGTCTGTTAAAATATCATCTATATCTGGGTCATTTTCATACCATGCAATGGTATTGTCAAGAGCAGAAGTCGATATGATATCCATATCCCCATCCCCGTCCATATCCGCTACATAGACAAAGTTTGCACCATTTTTATTTGTGGCTATATCAGTGGCCGTCCATGTAGGATTAGCAGCCCCGTTGTTCTCATACCAAGCTATGGTGTCATCATTATGAGAAGCCGATACGATATCCATATCCCCATCTCCATCCATATCTGAAACAAAAACAGATCGTGGACTATTTGCACTTGTTGCTATAACAGCTTTAGTCCAAGTAGGATCTGCAGCCCCATTACTTTCATACCAAGCAATGGTATTGTCAAGAGCAGATGCCGACACGATATCCATATCCCCATCCCCATCCATATCTGCTGCAAAGACAGAATGTGCACCATTTGCATTTGTTACGATATTAGCGGCCGTCCATGTAGGGTTTGCAGCCCCGTTGTTCTCATACCAGGCTATGCTATCGTCACCATATGAAGCTGATAGGATATCCATATCTCCATCCCCGTCCATATCCGCTACAAAGACAGATCTTGCTTGAATTGCATCTGTTGCTATAACAGCTTTAGTCCACACAGGGTTCGCGGCCCCGTTGTTCTCATACCAAGCAATGGTGTTGTCATCATGAGAAGCCGAGACAATATCCATATCCCCATCCCCGTCCATATCTTTTGCATAAACAGATCTTGCAGCAACTGCATTTGTTACGATATTGGCAGCAGTCCATGTAGGATCTGCGGCCCCGTTATTTTCATACCAAGCAATGGTATTGTCAAGAGCAGAAGCCGACACGATATCCATATCCCCGTCCCCGTCCATGTCTTCTGCAAAGACAAAAAATGCACCATCTGCACTTGTTGCTATAACATTTTTAGTCCAAGTAGGATTTGCAGCCCCATTATTTTCATACCAGGCTATGGTATCGTCATTATATGAAGCTGATAGGATATCCATATCTCCATCCCCATCCATGTCTGCTGCAAAGACAGATCTTGGACCATCTGCATTTGTGGCGATATCAGTAGTGGTAAAGGATATAGGAACTTTAACAGGTACATTTCCCTTGTTTTCAACAGTTATAAAATAGTTTACAATATCTCCAACACCATTTACTCCATCTCCATTATCGGTAATCGTAGCTATTTTTGTAATCTCAATTACTGGGCTAACGGTGGCGAGCTCAGTGATAACTTCCGTTGTATTGGAAGTATTATCAGAATTGGTAGTCGTACTACCTATTACTTCAATTATATTTCTTACTCTGCCTGAATTCAGATCAGATTGAGTAATAGTATAGGAAGTAGTAAATGTGGTAGAACCACGAATTATAAGCGTACTTGAGGTTGACCCCGATGTCGAGGTAACAGTTTGTAGCGGGGTATTTAAGTTCAGCGTTAATCCATTTCCATCTTTTAATGTATCAGATGTTTTTAAAGACTTTACTTTCACCCCACCCGTGTTGGTTACAACAATGGAATAAACAATAATATCTCCAACATCGTTGATTGTATTGGAATTAACGTCCTGCACTTGTGCTGTTTTGGATACTCTTAAATTGGAAACAATATTAAATTCTGTCTTTGTTTGATCATCGATTGTATTCCCGTCCCCATCTT
>CACONV010000060.1 GCA_902628605.1 uncultured Bacteroidota bacterium | reverse complement strand
AACTTTTACCTCTTTTTTAAATTTTTCAAACTATCAATTTTCTTTTCTAATGAGTCTTGAACTCTTCTATAAATTAATGCTAATAATCTTGGTCTTTTAGAATAATAATTTTTGTTTATCTCCCAATTTAAGCTGTCTAAGTTATATTTCTGTAAAATGAAAAAATCCTCTGGGGAAACAATTAATTGATTTTCCTCATAATTTAGATTATTGATAGATTTTATAATAGATAAATCTAACAACATGTTTACCATTTTATCTTGGGTAATAATGACGTCTGCGTTATTTTTTTTACAAGATGTAAATAAAATTAACTCAATTAAAAAATAAAGCCATAACTTATTCATCTTATATATTCAAGTCTTTTCGCGGATCCGGTTTCAATAATTTTTCCTTTGTCATATAATAATTTGCCGTTAACCCAGGTTTTTATAACTGAAGAATTAAAAATATATCCTTCGAAAGGGGACCAGCCACATTTATACATAATATTATTTTTTGTCACATTTGTCTTACCTTCTAAGTCAACTAAAACCATATCTGCGTAAAAATTTTTTTTCAAGAAACCTCTTTTTTTAATCTTAAAAATTTTTGCTGGATTATGAGAGGCCTTCTCGACAAATTTTTCCAAAGTAATCTTCCCTTTGTTTACAGAATCTAACATTGCGAGTAATCCATGTTGAACAAGAGGTCCACCAGAAGGAGACTCTATATATGGAAGATTTTTCTCGTCTATTGTGTGTGGTGAATGATCTGTAGCGTAAACATCAATTAAATCTTCGTTAAGGGCTTCCCATAATTTACTTCTGTCTTCTTCGGTTTTTATCGCAGGATTCCATTTTATTTTGCTCCCTTTACTTTTGTAATCTTTATCGGAAAACCAAAGATGGTGTGTGCAGACCTCTGAGGTAATTTGTTTTTCTTCAAGTGGTATTTTTGAAAATAGTTTTGTTTCATTTCCAGTTGATAAGTGAAAAACATGAAGTCTTGCTCCCGTTTCAAGGGCAAGCTTTACTGCACCTGAAGACGATTTAAAACATGCTTCAGAACTTCTAATTTTTGGATGAAATTTAAAAGGGATATTTTTGCCATAAATCTTTAAATATTGATTTAGGTTATTTTTTATAGTTAATTCATCTTCACAATGAACAGAAATCACCAATTTAGAAGTTTTAAATATTTCTTTTAAAACTTCTTTCTTATTTACAAGCATATTTCCTGTTGAAGAGCCAAGAAACAATTTTAGACCGGCCACTTTATTTTCATCAATTTTTTTTATTTCTTCAAGATTAGTATTAGTCCCACCAAACATAAATCCATAATTAGCAGCAGAATTTCTACTTGCAATTTCAAGTTTTTGGTCAATTTTTTCCATAGTTGTAGTCTGAGGGTTTGTGTTTGGCATTTCAATGAATGAGGTGATTCCGCCAGCTACTGCAGCTCTAGATTCTGTGTAAATGTCACCTTTATGTGTCAATCCCGGTTCTCTAAAGTGAACTTGGTCATCAATCAGGCCCGGGATAAGATATTTATTATCTCCATCAACTACGTTTTCATCTTGCGTTAAGGGTATAGAAGGAGCAATTAATGATATTTTTTCTTCTTTTATTCTAATATCTCCTTTGAATATTTTTCCTTCGTTTACAATTTTTACATTTTTAATTAGAGTAGATTTTATCATTTTTTAAATAAACTTTTAAATTTGATAACAATAACTCCGAATATTGCTTCTGATATTATAGAACTATTCATTTTAGATTCTCCATGTGTTCGATTTTTAAATGTTATTGGGATTTCTTTGAAATTGAATCCCAAGTCCCATAGTTTGAATTTCATTTCTATTTGAAAAGCATAGCCGACAAACATAATTTTATTTAAATTTAGTGATAATAAAGCAGAACGATTGTAACCTACAAATCCAGCAGTTGGATCCTTAACCGGTAATCCAGTTACTAATTTCACATACCATGATGCACCAATTGAAAGAATAATTCTGTTTAATGGCCAATTTAGCACCCTTATACCATTTATATATCTAGATCCAATGACATAATCATGAAAATCAAGTTCATTAACAATGTTTGTTAACTTTTCAGGGGGATGAGATAAGTCCGCATCCATTTGAATAATTTTTTTATATTTTTTTTTAATTGCCCATTTAAATCCTTCAATGTAAGCTTTACCTAATCCCTTTTTTT
>CACONV010000059.1 GCA_902628605.1 uncultured Bacteroidota bacterium | reverse complement strand
TGATGTTCTAAATACCGGATTAGTACTTTCGCACGCATTAAAATTTCTGTTAATTGTTCACATTACACAAATAAAAATAGCTGTTTTGGTAAATAGAGAACATAACAAATTCCCGATTAAAGCCGATTTTAAGGGAATCTCTCTATCTACTTCGGTTAATGAAACTGTTAAAGTTAATTTAACTGGGGAAAAAAAAGGTATATATCTAGTCTAGAGAAAGTAGAATTTCTCCTATTATTTCAGGAATTGATTTACCATCAACGTTTATTTTTATTTTAGCTTTTTCATAAAATGAGGATCTTTCAAAAAGATGCTTTGAAACAAATTCTCTTAAATCAATTTTATTTTTCAGATGGTTAATAAGAGGTCTATTTTCTTTTTGATTGTGTAATCTATTTACAAGATTATCTATGCTTGCATTAAAGTATATAGATTGGTGATTAGAATTTATGATATCTGTCATGTTTGAAAAATAACATGGTGTCCCACCACCCAATGAAACAATTTTTGGAACAGATGAATTAATCAACTTTAATAGAATTTTTCTTTCAACTTGACGAAAATATAATTCTCCTTTCGATTCGAAAATATTCTGCAATGACTTATTTTCATGTTCCTCAATTTTTTTATCTAGATCAATAAAAGAAATATTTTTCTGAGAAGCTAACCCTTTTCCAAGAATACTTTTGCCACATCCCATATAACCTAATAAAAAAATTGTGTTCAAAATCAATTCAAATTGATCATAAATTTAATCATTAAGTAGATGCTTTATGAATTTTTGCATGTATATTTGCGAGCTTAAATACAAATGATTTGGTAGCTCAGTTGGTAGAGCATCTCCCTTTTAAGGAGAGGGTCCTGGGTTCGAGCCCCAGCCAAATCACTTTTTTATATTATTTTTATCAAATCATAAGACTTGGTAGCTCAGCTGGTAGAGCATCTCCCTTTTAAGGAGAGGGTCCTGGGTTCGAGCCCCAGCCAAGTCACTTGCGACACGCACGTGGCGGAATTGGTAGACGCGTTAGGTTGAGGGCCTAATGAGAGTTATCTCGTGGAAGTTCGAGTCTTCTCGTGCGTACTTTATTCTTTAATCTTTTTTTTTTATATTTGAGTGCTTTTAATGAGTATGAGATATGAAGAGGGTAAAAAGTAGTTTTAATATAAAAGACCTTGAACACATTTCAGGGATTAAGGCCCATACTATACGAATATGGGAAAAAAGGTATAAACTTCTTTCACCTGAAAGAACCGATACTAATATTAGAAAATATTCACTAGATAGTCTAAGAAAATTGCTTAATGTTACATTACTCTATAAAGAGGGGTTTAAAATATCTAAAATTGCAAACTTAGAACCTAGTGAAATACCTACTATCGTAAGACAGATTGCTCTTGAAAATAATTCAGAAAATATTTCAATTAACGCATTCAAATTAGCGATGATTAATTTTGATGTCGTAATGTTTGATACTAAGTATAAAATGTTAGTTGAAAACAATGGTTTTGAATTTGTTTTTTTTAAAATTTTTATCCCCCTAATGACTGAATTAGGAATTTTATGGCAGACCGGGGCAATTTGTCCATCACATGAACATTTCATAACTAGTCTCATAAAACAAAAAATTCATGTTCAGACTGAAAAAACACAGAATAAAAAAAATATTTATGAGTCTTCTCCAAAATTTGTTGTTTTTTGAAATTCATGAATTAAGTATTTTATTCCTTAATTATTTGATTTTAAAGAACGGATACCGG
Source organism: uncultured Bacteroidota bacterium (assembly GCA_902628605.1). Next base: position 463 of record CACONV010000059.1, on the reverse strand, counting down.
ACAATATTTTTAGGACAATCAATACCTATTAAAAGCCTAAAAACGTTGTTTTCACAAACTGATTTGTTACATTTTGTTACTTACATAACAGTCCAACCCTCAAAAAGTGATATTTTTAAATTTGTAAATTTATTTGACGAAATCCTTATTGAAGGCACAAAAAATAGTTTGTCTGTTTTCGGACCTCAAATAAAACATCTTAAACACAAAAAGTTACCTGACAACGTATTTATCCACGATGATCTCGATACTTTTGTTGAACAATTTCTTACTCAACCGGTCTTTATATAGTTTTTTGTATTTTTAATATAGAAATAAAGGCTTTTAACAAATGAAAGAACTTTTCGATATTGTGTCTGAAAAATGTAGTGAAAAGGTAACAAAGTCGTACAGCACCTCATTTTCAATTGCTACCAAAATGTTATCCTCTTCTATTCAACAAGATATTTATAATATTTATGGT
>CACONV010000058.1 GCA_902628605.1 uncultured Bacteroidota bacterium | reverse complement strand
CTATATATGCAATTCTAACACCCTTCTGAGCAAAACAAACTGTTGAAAGAATCAAATAAACTAAAGAAAAATTTAATTTGTAATTCATATTTTACTATTAGAACTGTTGACCAATTGTAAAATGAGTTTCCCAACCATTAGGTGTTCTATTTGAAGGATCGGCATTGTCGAATCCATAAGCAAAATCGATGCCTAGAAGTCCAAAGGCAGGCATAAAAATCCTTACCCCAAATCCCGCAGATCTTTGAGCATTGAAGGGATTAAAGTTTCTAAAGCCTTGATATCCTCTACCTGATTCCATATAACTTGTCCCATAGATTGAAGCGCTTGGCTTAAGAGTTATAGGATATCTCAGCTCAACGGTGAACTTATTATAAACCGTGGATCCCTCCCTACTCGATAACGAGAAGTTTGGATAACCTCTCAGTGATATTACTTCTCTACCATCAAGAGCGAAAGTATTATTCATTCCGTCTCCACCTACATAAAATCTTTCAAAAGGTATATCACCCCTTTCATTATTATATGTTCCTAAAAAACCAAAATCTATTTGGGTCCTAAGAACCAATTTGTCGATTATTCTTGTGAACCAGCTTCCACTAAATTTTATTTTGTAAAACTCCAAGTATTTAAATTTTTCCTGATCTATTTTACTTTGGTCAGGAACCCTTTGACCTATTGCATTAATTGTTTGGAACTCAGCTTCATTTTCAAGAGCAGAATAATCAACTTTATTAAATAATGAGTAAGGTGGAGAAAATTTGCCACTAATACTAAAATTTGATCCCCCTAGTGGGAATATTGGGTTTGTGTAAGTATTGTTTCTAGACAAGGTAACTGTGTAATTAATATTATTTGAGACACCGTTCCCAAAAGTAAATAAACCTGTAAAATAATTATTTAGATTGAAATATTGATATGTAATTGCTTGTGATAATAAGAAATAATCATCAGGAACCGTTAATCTTTTTGCAAGTCCAATTGAAATACTACTTATTTCAAAAGATTGAGATTTATCTGCCCGACCTGTAAAAAAATCGTATCTAAACTGGTTAGTTTTTGATAACGAGGTCGAAAATTGTACTGGTTGTCTTCCACCAAGCCAGGGTTCAACAAAGGTAAAACTATAAGTATTGTAGAATTGACTAGATTGTAATCTTAGGCTAAGTCTTTGTCCATCTCCTGAGGGAACTGGCTTATATGATTCCTTATTAAAAATATTCCTCATTGAAAAGTTGTTAAATGAAAATCCCAATGTGCCTATAAAACCCCCGCCGCCGTAGCCTCCCTGTAATTCTATTTGACTAGCACCTGCTTCAACTAGTCCAAATTCAATATCAACAGTTCCAGCATTGGGATCAACATTTTTAAAATCAGGTGTAATTTGTTCTGCATCAAAAAATCCAAGCTGCCCTAATTCTCTAACTGTCCTAACTACTTTATCTTTGCTGTAAAGCTCTCCAGGTTTCGTTCTAAGTTCTCTAAAAATAACGTGATCGTTCGTTTTGTCGTTTCCTACAACTGAAATTTTGTTAAATGAAGCTAATTTTCCTTCAGTCACACGTATTTCAAAATTTATAGTGTCATTTTCGGCACTAACTTCTACTGCATTAATATTTGAAAAAAGATATCCGCTGTTTTGATACAAATTTGTAAGGTCTTCTCCGTCGGGTTTAGTGTCGTCAGCAATCCTTTCTTTTAGAAGAATCCCGTTATAAGTATCTCCTTTTTTGATGCCCAAAACTGTTGCAAGTTGCCTATCAGTGTATGCAGCATTACCAATAAAATCAATATTTCCAAAATAATATCTATTACCTTCTTCAACTTCAAAATTAATAGTCAATGTGTTGTCTTCATTGATTATTAAAGTATCGTTTAAAATTCTAGCATCTCTGTATCCCTTTTCTTTAAAAAAGTCAATTAGATTCTCTTTGTCTTCAGTAAATTCATCAGGTATATACTTTGATTTTTTCCAAAACCTGTAGAACTTCTTTTCTTTAATATTTTTCAATTTGGATACAAGACTTTTTCCTTTAAACTTTTCATTTCCTTTAAAATTAATATCTCTAATTTTTACTCTCTCTCCTTTGTCAATATTAATTAATAAGTTGAGAGTATTTACTTGGGTTGAATCTTCAAGATTTCTGATATTAATTTTTGTGTTTAAATAGCCTTCTTTTTTGAATTTGTTAACAATGTAGTTTTTTGTATTGGTCAAAAAGCTTTCAGATAGCTTTTTACCCTTATCGAGTTCGGTTTCTTTCAAAATATTTTGAATCTTATTCTTTTTTATTCCATTGATCTTCACTTCGTTAAGTGTTGGGAGCTCTTCAATTTCAATTTCAAGTGTAATACTTTTTTCCGTTATGTTTTTTGCATAAAAATTAAT
>CACONV010000057.1 GCA_902628605.1 uncultured Bacteroidota bacterium | reverse complement strand
TGGATTTTGCTTTAAAGTACCATTTGCTGCTTGGATGGCATCAAACGGGATAGGGAAAATGTTTTTATATGATTCAGAAGCGGATTTTTCCCACCATGCACCATTATATTTTCCAAATCTTATCAAATCCGTTCTTCTAACGGCTTCAGAGAACATTTCTCTACCTCTTTCAGCCAAGAACTCATCTTCTGTAAGTTCAGCAGCAGTATAAGCGCCTGCATTAGCTCTATTTCTGATAATATTTGTATCAGCAAGAGCAGCAGCTCCATCCCAACCACCACCAACTCTAGCAGCAGCTTCAGCTCTGATTAAGTAAATCTGACCCAATCTTAATAGAGTAAAGTCGTTGTCCATATCAGGTCTTCCAAACTGTCTGTAGCTAAACTTACCAGGTCTTGCACCGCATTCTCTACATCCATCAGGGAAAATTTCATTTATATATGGAGTGTAATTTAACGCTGGTTCACCATCGTCAGTTGCGTAGTCAAGAAGAGTGTTACCACCGTAATCTAGCTGTGGGCCTTCAATAAAACTTGCTTTCCTACGAGCATCATTAGCACCAAACGAATTATAGAATGCTTCAAGTGTAGAATAACCATTCCATGGCTGAGAATCAAAATTCCATGTCAATTGACTTGAATAATGAAGAGCCATCATTGCTAAATTGAACCCATTATTTACTCCAGCTTCATAATTAACTGTCCAAATGTGCTCTGGATTTCCGGCATTGTTAGGAGCAAATACAGCAGCAAAACCTTCTAATTCGTCTGGATCTGATGCAACTTTAGGGCGTTTACCTAGGTTAGCTACTTTACAACCTGCACCACAAAGCGTGTAACCCCCATTATTAATAATGTAGTCAGCAGCGTCGTGTGCTTCTTGGTATCTAGAAGTTCCAGTGTATACTTCAGCATTTAAATAAAGTTTTGCAAGTATACCTAGAGCACCAAATTGGTTAATTCTATAAGCATTCTTGTCAGTACCAAGGGCACTACCACTTAAATCCATTGACCCATTAACAGCACTAATACCTAGTGAGGCTAATAATTCAGACTCAATAAAGTTAAAAGCTTCAATTCTAGTCGACTGAGGAGCATCTTGCCCTGGAGATGTTGGTAATTTAATATTACCATACATATCCATCAATCTCCAAAAGAAATAAGCCCTTAACGCCTTCATTTGCGCCGTACCGTTAGCATCTAGCCCAGAAGCTAGAAGCTCATTAGTAGTAGCAACTGCACCATAGTGGCTGTTCCAATTGTTATTTACACTAGGATTAGTGTTTTTATAATTGTGTTGATGGAAATCAATTAACCAGCCTCCATCATACCAGTCACCACCTTTTGTAGTAACCACCATCTCATCAGAAGTTAGCTCCTGTGCAGAATACCAGTTAGTGTGGCCACCCGTTCCGGTACCACGTAAACCACCATAAGCTGCTCCAAGAACATCTCCTCCTCCACTTCCTCCATCATCAGTAGCGATTCCCTCAACACTAATGTCTGTGGTAATCACACCTCTTAAATCCTCGTCCAAATCGGTACAGGAGAATATGAACGTTAGAATACTTAAATTAAGTATTGTTGTTATAAATTTATTCATTTTTATCATTTTTAAATTATTAATAATCTCCATCAATTAAAAGTTAACACTTAATCCAACAGAAAATGTCTTACTCGCGAAGTAATCCGCTCTTCTGTCTATACCAGGCGCAAGTAGTGCGGCTCCACCAGAAGCAGCATTTCCTTCTTCACCACCACCTAGAGCATCAAAAAGCTCAGGAGAAGGATCCGTACCTGTGTAATTGGTTATTACAAAGGGTCTTAGCGCATTTAAAGATACTGTTAAATCTTTAATACCGCTACCCTCTGGTAATGATATTTGCTTAGAGAGTGTTAAGTTATCAAGTAAGAAAAAATCAGCTTTTTCTACATATAACGAACTATACTGGGCAACTGCCAAGTTTGGCTCTCTAAGAGATGTATTCATCTGGTTGTAAGAAGTCTGAGATGGTACATTAGGCTCATAAAAAGCTCTAAAAGTATTTATCAAACTATGTCCAAACGCTCCCCTAAAGAATGCGTTTAAAGACCAACCATTTCCAAAACTAATATTGTTTGACCATGACATTTCAAGAGTTGGGTATGCACTACCTATAACCTCACCGTCATAATCATCTTGGAGTACGTTTCCAGAATCGGTATTTAATGTCCCGTCACCGGTAACGTCCTTAAACTGTGGGGAACCGTCAGCATTTACACCTACAAATACGGGCGCAAAAATTTGTCCTAATTCTTCTCCAACTTGTACTTTTACCATCGTAACAGCGTTTTGTCCTGGTGAACCTAGGAATCCATACTGGGCTTTATCAATAACATATTCATCTAAAACCACTTTGTTGTTCCAAAAAGCCAAACCAGTGTTATAACTTAATTTGTCATTATTGATTACATCA
>CACONV010000056.1 GCA_902628605.1 uncultured Bacteroidota bacterium | reverse complement strand
AAATATTCTGAAGGTTTAAATTTAAAATTTGGATCGGGTTCAAGTAAAAAACTATCTTGATATACTTTATTTCCTATATTCATTTTAATTTTATAATTACCTGGAGGGACAATCCCAGCGTTATAACTACCGTAAACAAAAACTTTGTTAACTCCTTTAAATGGTTCTCTTCTTAAATCCCAATTAAATCTATTAAACCCATATTTAGGTTTGAGGTATTTCTTTTCAGTTGGTCCACCTTGCCATGTTTTAAATTTGATAGTGTCTTTTTTATTTTCAAATTTTCTAATTACAATATCATTTTTTAGTATTGAAATTTTTATATCTAGGGTATCAAAACCTTTTGGAATGAAATAGTCAATCTCTATACCTGGCAAAGGGTTCTGACCTAAATTTTTCTTTACACTTTTTTCAATATACCCTCCAATAAATCTTTTAACCTTATTTTCAGTAATGACTTTTGGTTCATTAGGTACATTTAATTCTTGTAAGGGAGATATGTTATCCAAAACCCAAAATGATCTACCTGCGGTTGCTGCAATTAAATCATTGTTTCTTATGTAGAGATCATTAATTGGTACTACCGGAAGATTTAGTTGAAGTTTTTCCCAAGTTTCACCATCATTTTTTGAAATGAAGAATCCAGTTTCGGTACCCGCATATAAAAGTCCTTGTATTCTTTTATCTGCCCTAACTACTCTCACAAAATTATTCTTTCCCTCAATTCCGTTAGAAATGAGTTTCCAGTTCTCCCCATAGTCTTCTGTTTTATATATATAAGGTTTCATGTCCATAAACTTGTATCTCATTACTGTTATATAAGCTTTCCCCTCCTTAAACTCAGATAAATCAATGGAATTAATAATCCCCGGTTTTAGTCCTTTAGGAGTAATATTTACCCAATCCTTTCCTCCATTTCTAGTAAGGTTGATCAGTCCATCGTCGGTTCCAGCCCAAATCACATCACCGTCTTTTTTTGATATAGCTAGACTCATTATCGTATTATAATTTTCACCTCCTGCAGCTTCATTTGTGTAAGGAGCACCACCTTCTCCGTGTTTATTTTTTTCATTTCTAGTTAAATCACCACTTATTATTTCCCAATTATTCCCTTTATCAGTGGACTTAAATACAACATTTCCTGCATGATAAATTATGTTCGAATTTTGCGGAGATGTTAAAATTGGAGCATTCCAATTGAATCTATATTTAAAATCCTTAGGCACATTTCCAAGTGAGAGTTCAGGATACTCTTTTATTTGTTTGGAAACCCCCGTTTCTCTATTCCATCTTTCAATAATTCCTTGGTAGCATCCTCCATATACAATTTTTGGATTTTCATTATCAAATGCAAGAAAAGCGCTTTCACATCCAGCAACTGAATACCAATCTTTCCAACTAATTCCTCTTCCATATGTTCTATTTTTAATCCCAATAGCTGAGTTGTCCTGTTGCCCTCCGTAAACATGATATGGAGTTTGGGAATCTGCTATGACACGATAAAATTGAGAAGTGGGTTGATTTTTTTGAGAACTCCAACTTCTTCCTGCATCTGTTGTTATATTAGCGCCTCCATCATTAGAATTAATCATTATGTTGTTATTCTTAGGATTAATCCATAAATGATGGTTATCCCCGTGTGGTGTTTCAACCTTTTTAAAGGATTTTCCACCATCTATTGACTTCATAACAGGAGCATTTAAAACATATATCGTATTTTCATCTTGGGGGTCTGCGAAAACCTCCATATAGTACCACGAACGGGTAATATTGATTCTCTCATTGTTTACTAACTTCCAGTTTTCCCCACTGTCAGTTGATTTATACAGCCCACTTTTTTCACCCTCTGCCTCTAAAATAATATAAACTAGATTTGGATTAGCTCTTGACACAGAAATACCAGATTTCCCAAATTCTTTTGGTAAACCATTTTTTAACTTACTCCAAGTTTCTCCTCCATCAGAAGATTTATAAATCCCTGATTTACGTCCCCCTGATTTAATTTGCCATGGTGTTCGAGAATGTTCCCACATGGAGGCGTAAATTATTCTTGGATTTGTCATGTCCATGCTTATAGACGACGCCCCAACATTTTGATTTACATATAATACTTTTTTCCATGTGTTGCCACCGTCGATAGTTTTAAAAACGCCTCTTTCTTTTGAAGGACCATATTGAGATCCTTGAGCAGAAACAAAAATTATTTTTGGATTTTCGGGGTGAATTATAATATCTGAAATGTGATATGTGCTTTCTAAACCTTTGTGAACCCATGTTTTACCTGAATCTGTTGAAATATAAATACCATCTCCCATTGATGTCATAACGCCTCTTGCGGCGTGTTCCCCCATACCAACAACAACAACATTTTCATCACTTTCAGATACGGATATTGCGCCTACTGTTCCTGTTTCAAAAAATCCATCAGAAACGTTATTCCAACTAATCCCATAATCCTCTGATTTCCAAACACCACCTCCAGTACTTC
>CACONV010000055.1 GCA_902628605.1 uncultured Bacteroidota bacterium | reverse complement strand
AATAATCACAAATTTTTCTAGCCAATTCTTCTCCAATTCTTTCCTGAGCTTCTGATGTCGCAGCTCCAATATGAGGAGTTAAAGAGATTTTTGGATGCATAAGTATTGAAACACTAGGTTTAGGTTCATTTTCAAATGTATCTAAACCAGCAAATTTAATTTTTCCATTGTCAAGATTTCTAATTAATTCTCTCTCATCAATTATACCACCTCTGGAGGCATTAATGATTGAGGAACCTTGTTTCATTTTTGCAAATTCTTTTTTTCCAATAAGGAAGTTTTTCTGAGCAGGAACGTGTAGGGTTAAAAAGTCAGATTTTTCTAGAATTTCATCAAATGAAACTAAATTCAGTTTAAAATTATACCCACTTTTTTTATTTAATTCTACTTCGATACTTTTCTCTTTTATAAATTTATCAAAGCCTAAAATATTCATTCCCAAGGCAAAGCCAATTCTTGCAACCTCCCGTCCAATTTTACCAATTCCAATTATACCTAAATTTTTATTTTTAAGCTCCATTCCTTTTGAATAATTTTTTTTAAGCGCTTTAAAGTTCTTTTCACCTTCTAGTGGCATATTTCTATTGCTATCAAAAAGAAATCTTGATCCACTGAATAAATGGGCAAAAACAAGTTCTGCAACTGAATTTGATGATGAGGCAGGAGTATTAATAACCAAGATACCTTTAGACCTTGCATATTCAACATCAATATTATCCATACCAACACCTCCGCGGCCTATTATTTTTAAAGAACTACAGTCATCAATAAGATTTTTTCTTACCTGAGTAGCACTTCGTACAAGAAGAACAGAGATTCTTTTGAGATTTATGAAATCTATTAAATTATTCTGCTCAATCTTATCTAAATAAACATCAAAACCATTTTTATGTAGAATATCAACCGCATTCGCCGATATTCCGTCGTTAGCTAAAACCTTCATATTATCCTTCTTTATTAAATTTTTGCATAATCTCAACTAAAATTTTGACACTATTTATTGGAATTGCGTTATAGAGAGAAACTCTATAGCCACCAACAGACCTATGTCCTTTAATGCCGTGTATATTATTATCTGAGCATATTTTATCAAACTTTTCGGAATTGTAATTATTATTAATACCAAAAGTTACATTCATGATGCTTCTGTCCGACTTTTCAACAAATCCATAAAAAGCATCATTTTTATCAATCTCATTGTAAAGTAATTTTGATTTATCAATATTTTTCTTTTCAATCACTTCAATTCCACCAGATTTCAATATCCACTCCATATTAAGCATGCAGGTGTAAATTGAAAACACTGGAGGAGTATTATATAAACTTTGTTTATCAACATGATTTTTATAATTCAAAATTGATGGATTTTTTCTGAAATTTCTTTTTAATAATTCTCTTTTAAGTATAACCATAGTTACACCAGCGGCGCCGATATTTTTCTGTGCACCAGCATAAATGAGATCAAAGCTCGAAAAATTTATTTTTCTTGAAAATATATCTGAACTCATATCAGCAATTAAGGGAAAATTTGTATCTGGAAATTTATGAAATTGCGTTCCAAAAATTGTATTATTGGATGTGATATGTAAGTAATCCAAATCTTCTAAAATTTTAATATCATTTGGTATATAAGTATGATTTTTATCTTTTGAAGAGGCCACTTCGATTACATTTCCATAATATTTTGCTTCAGCTATTGCTTTTTCTGACCAGGTACCTGTATTTATGTATCCTGCAATATTATTCAAAAAGTTTGAAGCTACCATCAAATACTGATGACTTGCCCCTCCTTGTAAAAATAAGACCTCATATTTATTGTTGTCAAGACCAGATATCTCAAGTGCCAAATGCTTTGCTTTGTTTATAATTTCAGAAAATTTTTTACTTCTGTGGGATATCTCTAATATAGATAAACCTGTATTGTCTAATTCTTTAATAGCTTGCGAAGAATATTTGAAAACATCATTTGGCAATGCTGATGGACCTGCATTAAAGTTATATTTTTTCATAGTTAAAAATTCAGCACAAATATCATCATATTAAATGGAATTTATCTATCCAATTCGTTTGGTTTTTAATTTGTTTTTCAACAATTTACTCACAGAGATAATAAAAAATCGATAGTGTCAATATTATCTGCATAACTCCATAAATTTGGTTTATGTGCTTCTCCAAATTTTATAAATCTATTTTGATTATTATTTCCAACCACACACTGAATAATTTTATTATTCGAGTTTATTTCATCAATTAATGAATCTTTAGTGTCGTAATATTCGTAATTCACAGAAGAAATCTCAGCATATATACTTTTATCTTGAATTAGTATTAATTTTCCTACAATATGAAATTTACTTTCAATTATCTCGTTAATAGCCTTATTTTTTTTGAAATTATTTAAATAATCACTTAAGGTTATCAACTCTGACTTTTCGCTTAAAATTTTTTTTAGAAGAGTGAAATTGTAATTATTTGGGACATAAATTTTTGTGACACTTCTGCATCCAAAGCCATAGTATCCTAAAATATCATCTGATAAAAGTTTTAAGTCGTTAGTTGACTCATTGCCATTCAATACAGCAACTGAATTTCTTGCGCCTCTTAAAATGC
>CACONV010000054.1 GCA_902628605.1 uncultured Bacteroidota bacterium | reverse complement strand
AGAAGGCCTTGGTGCCCACAAGATGTCAGTTAGTTTAAGATTAAAAGAGATACAAAATGACTAAAAAATATATTTACTCACTAGCTCGAGAAGAGATTTTAAAATTGATCCCATACAAATCTGCTAGGGACGATTTTTCAAGTGATCAAAAAAAAATGATAATGATGGATGCCAATGAAAATCCATTTGAAAATGGACTAAATAGATATCCTGATCCCATGCAGCTTAAACTTAAAAAAAGAATTGCAGAATCAAAAAAAGTTAATATAGAGCAGATTTATCTTGGAAATGGAAGTGATGATGTTATAAATCAACTTATTGTCGCTTTTTGTAGACCAAATGTTGATAGTATTTTAATCTGCCCACCCACCTTCGGAATGTATGAGGTTCATGCAAATTTAAATTCAATTAAAAGTTTGAAAGTTCCACTTAACGTGAAATTTGGATTAGACGAGGATAGTATTTTTTCATCTATCAAAAAAAATACAAAGGTTATATTTATTCCCAATCCAAATAATCCAACGGGAAACTCTTTTTCTGATCTAAAAATTCAAAAGCTTATTGATAATTTTGGTGGGATCGTTGTAATAGACGAGGCTTATTCTGAATTTTATGAAGGAGATTCATTTGTGCCCATGATTTCTAAGCATAAAAATCTAGTGGTTGTGCAAACATTTTCTAAAGGTCAGGGTCTAGCAGGAGCAAGGCTAGGCATGTGTTTTGCCAATAAATATATTGTAGAAATTTTAAATAAAATTAAAGCCCCTTATAACATAAATTCATTAACCATAGATGCGGCTCTTAAAAAACTTGATGAACAAGGTGCTGTTTATCAACAGGTTAGTGAAATAATTCAAGAAAAACGCCGTTTATTAAATGAAATTAAAAATGTAAAATTTATAAAGAAAATCTATAAATCCGATGCCAATTTCTTTATGATAAAGGTTGATAATGGCAACAAAAGATACAATAGCTCCGTTGCATCCAATTTTTAACAATTTTTCAAGATCGTCAATTCCTTTGATTCCTCCCGAAGAAATCAATTTAATTTTCGTTTTAGACAAAATATTCTCGTACATAGAAAATGATGGACCAGAGAGCATACCATCTTTTTCTATATCTGTACAAATAACATATTTGAGATTGTATTTAAGAAAAGATTTAATTAAAGTCATAGGTGAGATATTTTCTTCGTTTAGCCAACCATTCGTGTACACTTTGAGTTTGAAATAATCCACTCCCAAAATTATTTTCTCAAATCCAAAGTAGTCAATCCATTTAATAAACTTTTTGGGTTTTTTTACTGCAACACTTCCTGCAATAACTTTATTTACCCCCGAATCAAAGGCAATTTTTATCTGATAATCCGACTTTATTCCACCCCCAAACTGAATGTCAAGATTTGTTTTTCTAACAATTTTCTCAATGATTTTAAAATTTTGAATTTTATTTGATCTAGCGCCGTCTAAATCTACAATATGAAGGTGTTCAACCCCATTGTCTTGAAACTCTAATGCAACATCTACAGGGTTTTTGTTGTAAATTTTTGATGTATCGTAATTACCTTTACTTAAACGAACACATTTTCCGTCCAGAATATCAATTGCAGGGATAATTTTCATAGGTTTAAAAAATTTTTTAAAATACTGCTTCCCACCTTACTACTTTTTTCAGGATGAAATTGTACTCCAAAGAAATTATCTTTTTGTATTGCAGAACTATATTCTAAACCATAGTCGGAAACTGAGATAGTAGATTTGATAACAGGCACATAATAACTGTGTACAAGATACACATATGAATTTTCAATTTTTTCATACAAAGGGCCTTTTAATTTTTTTATGATATTCCAACCCATTTGCGGTACTTTAAGTTTATTCGTAAATTTTCTTACATCACATGAAAAAATATTAAGACCCTGAGTATTTCCCTCTTCCGAAGTATTACAAAGAAGTTGCATGCCTAAGCATATTCCTAAAAAAGGTTGTTTCAAATTTGGAATAACTTTATCTAATCCAGTTGATTTTAGTTTTTCCATTGCTGATGAAGCCTCCCCTACTCCTGGAAATATTACTTTATCACTATTCATAATTATTTCTTTTTCCGCAGTCAAAATTCCCCTCACGCCTAGTCTGTTTAAAGCAAACTCAAGACTCTGAACATTACCTGCTCCATAATCAACGATAGACACCTTCATTATAATATACCTTTTGTAGTTGGCAAAACCATTTTATCAGGATCCCGTTTTACAGCCATTTTAATGGCCTTTGCAAAAGCTTTAAAAATTGACTCAATTTTATGATGCTCATTATCTCCGACCGCCTTGATATTCAAATTTGATTTTGATTCGTCCGAAAAAGATTTAAAAAAATGAATAAACATTTCCGTTGGCATTTTACCTATCATCTCTCTCTTAAAAGAAACATCCCAAACTAACCAACTTCTTCCTCCAAAATCTAGGCTAACAGTAGCTAAAGAATCATCCATTGGTAAACAAAAACCATACCTTTCAATACCCATTTTATCTTTTAAAACCTTTTTAAATCCTTTGCCTAGTGCTATTGCTGTATCTTCAATTGTGTGGTGCTCATCAACATCTAAATCACCTTTAACTGA
>CACONV010000053.1 GCA_902628605.1 uncultured Bacteroidota bacterium | reverse complement strand
ACTTTATTGTAATCGTTTGAAATAATGAACTTTGTTTTAACCGGTAGCTTTTGTGCAGCCAATCTCAGGGCCTCTTTGGCGATGACATGGCTTACACCTGCAACCTCAAAAAGGATTCTTCCAGCTCTTACTACAGCAACAAAATATTCAGGAGCTCCTTTACCTTTTCCCATCCTCACTTCCAAAGGCTTTTTTGTGATAGGTTTATCAGGAAAGATGTTAATCCAAAGCTGACCTTCACGCTTCATATATCTTGTAGCAGCAATTCTAGCAGCTTCAATTTGTCTAGATGTTATAAACTTAGAATCTAGTGATTTTATACCAAACATCCCATTTGAAAGCCTATGTCCCCTTTGAGAGAATCCTTTCATTCTTCCCTTTTGAGCTTTACGAAATTTTGTTTTTTTTGGTTGTAACATCTCTTAATTTCTGACTTTTTTTCTTTGATTTAAACCCTTATTGAGCTGATTATTTTTCTTGTTCATCCCAACTAGCGGTGAAAGCTCTCTTTTACCATAAACCTCACCTTTCATAATCCAAACTTTTATTCCAATCCTCCCATAAGTAGTATGGGCTTCTTGCATCGCATAATCAATGTCTGCTCTAAATGTAGAAAGGGGAATTCTTCCCTCTTTATAAGATTCTGACCTCGCCATTTCAGCACCATTTAATCTACCTGAAATTTGGACCTTGATACCTTCAGAATTCATTCTCATTGCAGCAGCAATTGCCATCTTAATAGCCCTTCTGTAAGAAATTCTTGCCTCAATTTGTCTTGCGATACTGGCACCAACAAGTTTAGCGTCTAATTCTGGCCTTTTGATTTCAAAAATATTTATTTGTACTTCTTTACCAGTTATTTTCTTTAATTCTTCTTTCAGCTTATCAACTTCCTGCCCCGCCTTGCCAATTATTATACCAGGTCTTGCTGTAGTTATAGTAATTGTAATTATTTTTAAAGTTCTTTCAATTATAACGTTAGAAACACTCGCCTTGTTGAGCCTTACAAATATGTACTTTCTAATCTTCTCATCTTCAGCCAACTTTTCACCATAATCTCTTCCTCCATACCAATTAGAATCCCAGCCTCTAATTATCCCTAAACGATTACCTATTGGATTAGTTTTTTGTCCCATTTTATTTTTTTTCGTTATTTGATTCTAGTACTACTGTAACATGATTAGATCTTTTCCTAATCCGGTGTGCACGTCCTTGTGGAGCAGGACGGAGTCTTTTTAGTATTCTTCCTCCGTCAACTTTAATTTCATTTACAAAAATATCTGAACTCTCTATACTTTTATCTTCATTTTTTGACTGCCAATTGGAAATAGCGGAAAGTAGAAGTTTTTCTAAAAATTTTGATGCATGCCTTGGATTAAATTTTAAAATATTCAAAGCTTGCCCGACCTCTTTACCACGTAACAAATCCGCAACAGATCTCATTTTCCTTGGGGATACAGGACAATTCCTTAACTTAGCAATTGCAAGCTTCTTCTTTTTATCTTTTAAAATATTTGCCTTATTTCGTTTTCTGATTCCCATTTCTAAATTTATTTTTTACCTCCTGAATGACCCCTGAAAGATCTTGTAGGAGAAAATTCCCCTAGCTTGTGACCAACCATATTTTCTGTAATATAAACAGGAATAAATTGTCTTCCATTGTGAACTCCAATAGTTTGTCCAACGAAATCAGGCGTAATTAACGAAGCTCTAGACCAAGTTTTAATTACTTCTTTTTTACCAGATTCCACATTGTTTGAAACTTTTTTTTCCAAACTAAGTCTTACAAATGGGCCCTTTTTTAATGATCTTGGCATAATTTATTTCTTTTTTCTTTCTAAAATAAACTTGTTACTTTTTTTAGTTCTAGAACGTGTTTTAAAACCTTTAGCTGGAACACCATTTTTATTTCTTGGGTGTCCTCCTGAAGCTCTACCTTCACCACCTCCCATTGGATGATCAACAGGATTCATAGCTACAGGCCTTGTTCTAGGTCTTCTGCCCAACCACCTTGATCTCCCAGCTTTGCCAGAAACAACCAATTGATGGTCGGAGTTTGAAACCGCACCTATTGTAGCGAAACATTTTGATAAAATCATTCGAGTTTCGCCAGATGGTAGTTTCACAGTTGCATACTTTTCCTCTCTTGCCATAAGTTGCGCAAAAGAACCGGCACTACGAGCAATATTAGCCCCTTTGCCAGGAACTAGCTCCATGCAAGAAATTATTGTACCCAAGGGAATTAAAGATAATGGCATAGCATTTCCTATATCAGGGCTAACTTTATTTACTCCTGAAACAACCTTTTGACCAACTTTAAGCCCAGTTTGTGCAACTATATATCTTTTTTCTCCGTCGGGATACTTGATAAGAGCAATAAAAGACGACCGATTTGGGTCATATTCTATTGTCATTACATCACCTGGAGTGTCGTATTTATCTCTTTTAAAATCAATTATCCTGTACTGTCTTTTGTGACCTCCTCCAACGTGTCTTACTGTCATTCTTCCTTTATTATTTCTTCCTCCAGTTCTTTTGCTAGGAGAAAGTAATTTCTTTTCAGGCTTAGAAGCTGTTAGCATATCAAAGTTGTTAACGACTCTGAATCGTTGAGCATTTGATATTGGTTTAAGTTTTTTAACTGACATAAGAAATTCTTAAATATTAGAATAAAAATCAATGTTATCTTCTTCCGCTAATTGAACTATAGCTTTTTTAAAA
>CACONV010000052.1 GCA_902628605.1 uncultured Bacteroidota bacterium | reverse complement strand
CCCAGCTTATTCAGGAACCAACTCTTCATCTACAGCTTTAAGTACAACAACTATTTATAGTGGTGGAGATCCAGTACAAGCAAATAAATATCTAAGTGTAAATCTATCTGCTGATACAACGGCACCAACTGTAACCCTTACTCAAGAGACTACCAAAAAAGCATTTACGACTCCAGGATCCGTAGAATGGACCTATTTTGTTCAAGATGGCTATGGAACTGGAAGAAGTAGACTTTATATTGACAATAGAGAATTTTCTAGCCAGGGAGTAAAACCAGAAGACCTTACTCATATCCAATATGCAGATATTTATGATGGGCCGGTTATATATAAATCCGGAGGTTACACTGGATGGGGAATTTATGAAGTACCCACATCGTTTTCTGCAATTACCAGCTCTACGTATGGTAGTAATGTTATTAGAAATACAGGAACTGGAGAGTATTCATTAAAACTAGAATTTACTTTTGGTGATATGCAAGATAACATGGTAGAACTCAGTGAACTTGTAACAATTACAGCGCAGTTTTCAGAGGTGATGTCAAGTAGCCCGAGTCCTACTCTTGTTATAACCACAATACCTAGACCCCCTAACATTCTTCCTGGCCAGTTTGATCAAGTTGTTCCAGGGCTTTATATTTCATCTAATACTTGGACATTTCCATGGACGATTAATACATCTCAAACTGGCGTTGAATTTTCTGCAACTGTTTCAGGAACAGATCAATCTGGAAACGGTATTGTACACACATCTCTGACATTTAAAATATCCCCTATATATTTAGATAAGAACGGAGTAACGGTTAAGTGTCCTACGGCTAATGTTTCTGATACCGCAGTGATAAATGGTAAACAGTATATTGTAGTTGATGAACAGACTCTTAGAACAAGGGTTAATAACGGAAGTGATGTTTCGTGTGTATGTACTTCCAAAGTAACTAATATGAGTCTTTTATTTAAAGACAAATCCACATTCAACGGAGATATTAGCACATGGGATACTTCCAATGTAGTGAATATGCAGAAAATGTTCCAAGGTGCTACTTCCTTTATTGGAACATCCACTCTATCGTCAGACGTTTTATCTTACTGGGATACCTCAAGCGTAAATGATATGTCATATATGTTCTCCTATGCAGTATCCTTTACAGGACAGCTAAGCAGTTGGGATACCTCCAATGTTTCAGCTACAAATGAGATGTTTAGATCAGCTCATTCTTTCAATGGAAATATTACAAATTGGAATACATCAAAGGTTACAACCATGTACTATATGTTCCAGGATGCCAAGAAATTTAATCAATGGATAACAAAATTTGGAAGTGGATCTGAGCCTCGCTGGGATACGTCGTCAGTAACTAATATGGAAGGGATGTTTTATGGTGCAATATCCTATAATCCACAAGTTCCAGATTTTTTCTGGGATACCTCAAACGTAACTACTATGAAAGATATGTTTCGCGATGCCGTTTTATTTACTGGAGATGGGATGCGTCATCTAAACGTTTCAAGTGTAACCAATATGGCCAATATGTTTAGAGGAGCCTCCGCATTCAATCCCTTATTGTTTGGTGGTGGCACTTGGGATACTTCTAGCGTTACCGACATGAGATCAATGTTCCAAGATGCAATTTCATTTAATCAAGATATTGGAGACTGGGATACCTCTAATGTAACTAGGATGGAGGGAATGTTTAATAATGCGGATAACTTTAATCAAGATATTGGAAATTGGAATACTTCCAAAGTAACCAATATGTATTCTATGTTTAGACTAAATTCAGGCTTTAACAAGGATATTGGAAACTGGGATACTTCCAGTGTAACAAATTTCTCTTACATGTTTAATAGCGCTACTGCCTTCAACCAAGACATTGGTAGGTGGAATACTGCTAATGCTACAAACATGACAAAAATGTTCAGAACAGCAAGCGCTTTCAACCAAGACCTATCAGGATGGTGTGTTCCAAATATTTCTTCTTTGCCAGATAATTTTAAAACACAATCTCCTTTAAGTAATGATAATACTCCAGTATGGGGAACATGTCCAAGCCCCTCTGTAACATTAACCCACAACTTGCCACCAGCAAGAACAAGCACTGCGAACAGCTCTGAGTCCTTTACCATTACAGCTCAGTTTTCCGCATCAATGTCTCCAACGCCAACTATTTCAATAAGTGGTGTAGTCTCAAATGTGGCGATGACAATGGGTTCTTCATCTACTTGGCACTATACAATGAATACAAATGTTGTTACAACTACCGTTTCTTCCATCACAGCAACAGTTGCTGGTATAAGCTCTCTTGGAAGGACTTATGTTGGAACCGAAACGCTGGTAATCTATATTGATAGAAGCCCCCCATCATTTGATAACTTTGAATTGTTATCCAATGGAACTTTTGCTCTTTCATTCACTGAACCCATTTACAGTGCATTTACATCTAGAGTAGCAACTGGAACCATATCTGCTCAAAACATATCACTTTCAATTAGTGGTGGAACAGCATCTCTTGCTTCGCAAACGCCAACCTCTGTTACGGCTAGTGGAACAAATCGTTATTTAATAGGTTATTCGACTTCGGGAAGTATTTCGGGTTCGGAGAAATTATTTGTTAAAAGATCAACATCCAATCCGCTTTATGACAAAGTAGGAAATGAGCTATCAGCAACCAATTCATTTTCTATAAATCTACTTGATGATCAGGCTCCATTTATTACCTCTG
>CACONV010000051.1 GCA_902628605.1 uncultured Bacteroidota bacterium | reverse complement strand
GACCGCTGGCTATTGAAATCATTGCAAGAATTGATATAAAAAAAAGCATTCTCCAATTTTTCATTGAATCCTCCTTCAACAAAAAATCAATATTTAAAAGGGATAAAATATTTTTCATGTTTTTTCAGCTATTCTCATCTTGGCACTCCTTGCTCTTTTATTTTTTTTTATTTCATTAGCATCAGGTGTTATTAAACCTCCGATTTTCTTAAATGGTTTTTGAACATTCCCGAAAAAATCCCTATTGTCTTTATTGTCAAATGAACCACTTCTAATAAAATTTTTAATCAGTTTATCTTCCAAAGAATGGTAGGATATACAAACCATTCTACCTCCAATTTTAACCAACTCTGATGCCTGTATCAACAGTTGCTTTATAACCTCTAACTCGTTATTAACTTCTATTCGAATCGATTGGAAAATCTTTGCAAGGATCTTATACTTTGAAAATTTACTAATAGAATCTTCGACTACCTTGACGAGATCTATCGTTGATTTTATTTGCTTTGTTTTTCTGTACGATATAATTTTGTTAACTATTTCATTTGCCCGAGTAACCTGCCCATATTCTTTTAATATTTTGTAAAGTTTTTTTCCTTCATAATAATTAACAACATTTTGAGCCGTTAAATCTGAGGATTTATTCATTCTCATGTCCAGAGGTCCGTCTTTCATTATGGAAAAACCTCTTGAAGGTTCATCTAATTGATGCGATGACACACCAAAATCAGCAATTATGCCATTTACTTTATAGATATTATGATGATTTAAGTATTTTTTTAAGTGTTTAAAATTAGAATTGATAAAAAAAAATCTAGTATCATCAATTAAATTTTGTTTTGTATCATTATCCTGATCAAATGCAAAGAGCTTTCCTTTTTTTGTCAATCTGCAAAGGACCTCCTTCGAGTGACCTCCACCACCATAAGTAGCATCAACGTATATTCCGTTCGGATTGGTTACAAGTTCACATATTGATTTTTCAAGTAGTACTGGATTGTGATAAAAATTATTCATTTTCATCTCCCATTACTTCTTCCGCCAAAGAACTGAAATCCACTTTAGCTTCGTCAATTACTTCCTCATAAAGGGTTTTATCCCAAATTTCAAGAATGTTTACAGCTGCACTAATAACTATATCCTTTTTAATATGAGCATGTTTTATTAAATCCTTAGGAATTAAAAGCCTTCCATTTGTGTCTATCTCAATTTTCTTCACCCCAGCAGTAAATCGTCGGATGAAATCAATATTCTTTTTGTTAAAACGATTAAGTTGATCAATTTTATTCATTACAAATTTCCATTGATCGAATGGATATAACTCTATGCAATTATTAAATAACCCTCTTTTGATAACGAAACCATCTTTATTTGATGTAGATATCTGCTTTTTTAAAGCTGAAGGAATTAAAATTCTTCCTTTAGCATCGATTTTACACTCATAAGTACCTATAAAATGATTCAATTTTTATAAACCTTTTTATAAATATATAAGATATTTACCACATTTATCCACTTATTACCACAATGTTAATAACTTTTACCACTCTCATTAATTTTAAACTTTAAAAAATAAAATAGAATGAATGCACTATAATAGTTATATTTGAATGGAGGGTAACTGAAAATTAATTGGAAATTAAAAAAATTGAAAAGCTATAATTACATAGAAAAAGGAGAGGGGCAAGTAATCATTCTTTTGCACGGTTTGATGGGAGGCTTGAGCAATTTTAAGGATGTTATAGGTTTTTTCTCATCGAAAGGCTATAGAGTTATCATTCCTGAATTACCAATTTATAATTTACCCCTAAAAGAAACTACAGTAACTGCTTTTTCAGATTTTTTAGAAGAATTCATTGAATATAAAGGTCTAAGTAATGTCATTTTGCTTGGAAACTCTCTGGGGGGGCATGTAGGTCTTATTTATTCAAATAAAAATCCAAGTTTAGTAAAATCACTTGTATTGACTGGAAGTTCTGGATTGTATGAAAATTCTATGGGTGAAAGTTATCCAAAAAGAGAAAATTATGGCTACATCAAAAGAAAAACGCAAGAAGTATTTTATAATTCAAAGGTTGCAACTAAGGAAATAGTAGATGAAGTTTTTGAAACAGTTAATAACAGAGAGAAGCTAGTAAGGACACTTGCCATAGCAAAAAGCGCTATTAGACACAACATGTCAGAAGAATTACCCAATATTAAAACACCTACACTTCTAATCTGGGGTGAGAACGATTTAGTCACTCCCCCAGAGGTTGCTCGCGAATTTAAATCTTTGCTTCCTAACTCAAAATTAGAATGGATAAAAAAATGTGGCCATGCACCAATGATGGAACATCCTATTGAATTTAACAAAATTTTATTTAATTGGCTTAATCAAAAAAATAATCTGGTATAGATGGATATTTTTAAATCTGAATTCATAGCCAGCAGTCCAAATGTAAAAAACTGCCCAAATGAATTTATTCCTGAATATGCATTTATAGGGCGTTCAAATGTAGGAAAATCTTCTTTAGTTAATTCAATTTGCCGAAAAAGAAATATAGCAAAGATTTCCGGAAAACCTGGCAAAACTAAACTAATTAATCATTTTAAGATTAATGATAGTTGGTATCTTACAGACTTGCCAGGCTATGGATATGCAAATGTATCTAAAACTGTAAAAAAAAATATTGACAAATTGATTAGAGACTATTTTTTACATAGAAAACAAATCAAATTAATTTTTTTGATTGTAGATATTAGGCACAAACCGCAAGATATTGATTTAAATTTTATGTCATGGCTAATTAATCAAGGAAGAAGATTTACACTAATTTTTTCCAAGTCGGATAAGATAAGAAAGGAGAAATTTAATGCCAAGG
>CACONV010000050.1 GCA_902628605.1 uncultured Bacteroidota bacterium | reverse complement strand
ATGAAGATTCAATTGTCAAAGAAGAGTCTTTTTTAAATCATAGCTTACTTTCGCCACTAATTAACAGCGGATTAATCACACCTGAATTTATTGTTAAGGAGTCAATTGATTTTTATCAAAAAAATGATATAGTGATTAATTCATGTGAAGGTTTTATAAGACAAATTATTGGTTGGAGAGAATTTATAAGGGGTATTTACTTTTGCAAAGGGGGTGAAGAAAGGACAAAAAACTTTTGGGGCTTTAAAAGGAAAATAAGTAAATCTTTTTATGATGGAAATACTGGTATTGAACCAGTTGACGACACAATAAAGAAAATCAACACAACAGCATATGCGCACCACATTGAAAGGCTTATGATAATGGGAAATTTCATGCTTTTATGTGAATTTGACCCGGACGAAGTTTATAAATGGTTTATGGAGTTATTTATAGATTCTTATGATTGGGTAATGGTTCCAAACGTTTATGGAATGAGTCAATTCGCTGACGGGGGCTTAATGTCAACAAAACCCTATATAAGCGGTAGCAATTATATACTAAAAATGAGTAATTACAAAAAAGGAGATTGGTGTACCATCTGGGATTCACTTTTCTGGAATTTTATAGATAAAAAAAGATTCTTTTTTGAAAAAAATCCAAGGATGAGAATTTTGGTAAGAAATTTTGACAAAATGGACACTTTAAAAAGAACAAACTACCTAAAGTGTGCTGAAGATTACTTGTTATCAATTGATAAATCAAAAATTTAAATTTTAATACATATACTTTAAAATGAAATTGAAAAAAGTAATTGTTTTTAATGAAGACGAGTTGGATAGAATCATTGAAATGGCTTGGGAAGATAGAACTTCATTTGATGTTATTAAAAAACAATTTGGTATTGATGAGAAATATGTAATAAAATTGATGAGAAAAGAACTCAAGGAAAAAAGTTTTAAAATGTGGAGAAAAAGAGTTCAAGGAAGAATAACAAAACATAGTAAAATGTCATCACCAGAAAAGATAAGATTTAAATCAAATAGTCAAAGACAAATCACTTTAAACAAAATATCAAAAAGAAAAATTAAGTAGGTCTGCTTTACACTCTTTCTATTTTAGCGCCAATTTTTCTTAGCTTTTCATCTATATTCTCGTAACCCCTGTCTATTTGTTCTATGTTCTCGATTTTACTCGTTCCATCAGCCGATAGAGCAGCAATTAGAAGGGCAATTCCAGCTCTAATATCTGGAGATGTTAAGATAGATGCTTTTAGATTTGATTTAAAGTTATGACCGTTGACTGTTGCTCTGTGGGGGTCGCAGAGTATAATTTTAGCACCCATATCAATTAATTTATCAACAAAGAAAAGCCTACTCTCAAACATTTTTTGATGCACTAAAACAGTTCCATTAGCTTGGGTTGCAACAACCAAGGCTATGCTAATTAAGTCAGGAGAAAAACCTGGCCATGGGGCATCAGCAATAGTCAAAATTGAACCATCTATATAATTTTGAATTTGATAACCGTTTTCATGCTTTGGTATAAAAATGTGATCGCCTACTTTCTCAACTGTAATACCGAGCTTTTGAAAAGTGCTTGGTATTTGACCTAAATAATCCCATTTTACATTCTCAATTGTTAGTTCACTTTTTGTTATTGCCGCAAGACCAATCCAACTTCCTATTTCAATCATATCTGGCAAAACTTTGTGACTAGCTCCATTTAATTTGTTTACTCCCTCAATAATTAAATGATTTGAGCCAATCCCTGAAATCCTCCCCCCCATCTTATTTAACAAATTACATAATTGTTGAATGTAAGGTTCGCATGCAGCATTATAAATCGTTGTTTGCCCTTCGGCAAGAACACTTGTCATAATAATATTAGCAGTACCAGTTACTGAGGCCTCATCAAGTAAAATATTTGAACCTTTTAATTTTTTTGCCTTTACTATAAAAAGGCTTTCTTTTTTGTCATAATTAAACTCAGCACCTAATTTTTTGAAACTTTCAAAATGTGTATCTAATCTTCTCCTTCCTATTTTATCCCCACCTGGTCTTGGGACAGATCCAATTCCATACCTTGCTAGTAAGGGACCAACTATCATTATGGAACCCCTTATAGATTTGGCTAATTCTTTATATTCATCTGACTTTAGAAATTCTAAGTTAAGTTCATCAGCTTTAAATGAGTATTTACCAGATTTAAGTTTATTTATTTTTACTCCAATAAACTTTAAAATTTCAATTAAACAATTTACATCAATTATATTTGGTATGTTCTCAATTATTACTTCCTCAGATGTTAAAAGGACACTGCTGACGACTTGTAATGCTTCATTCTTAGCGCCCTGAGGCCTTATACTTCCTTTAAGTGATTGACCACCTTCAATAATAAACGAACTCATTCTGACTTTAATATCGTTTTCTATTTCGACCCTTTCTAGGCTTATTCATTGATTTATTCCTGGGTCCATTTCCATTTTTTGATTTCATTTTCAAGAGAACATCTGTAGATGTGAGTGGTAAAAGTTCTTCTTTAATTGATAATTCCCCATGGGATAAATCTTTTAAATGGTCAAAAATAATATTATCATCAACAGTGTCTTTATTCCAGTTTAGAAAACACTTTTTCATATGATTAGCAATATTAAATACTAAAGCGTCTCTCATTTCTCCTTCTTCCCATTTGATTGCAGCATCAATCATTTTTTCAAGGTTACTACCATAAAATCTATATTTAGGTGGATTATTAGGATAATCCATTGGTTTTGGCTTTTTAGATAACAATTCAGCTTCAGGTTTTTCAAAAGGGCTATCAACATTAAGCTTAAAATTTGACATTATAAAAAGTTGGTCCCAAAGTTTGTGTTGAAAATCAGGAATATCTCGCAAATGAGGATTTAAATTTCCCATTACATCAATAATTGCTTTTGCTTTTTTATTTCTCTCGTCTTTGTTTTTAATATCAATTATTTGTTCCACCATGAGATGAATATGCCTCCCATATTCAGGAATAATCAAGTCAGGTCTATCAGA
>CACONV010000049.1 GCA_902628605.1 uncultured Bacteroidota bacterium | reverse complement strand
TTTATTTATTTTACTGGTATCACTATCCAATATTTTGCTTGGTCAAATTCCTAGACAAAACGATATGATAGCTTACTTTCCATTTAATGGAAACGCAAATGATGAGAGCACAAATAGCAATAACGGGACAATTTTAAATAATGGGGCTTCATTAACAGCTGATCGCTTTGGAGTCACTAATTCAGCCTATCAATTTTCAGGTGCTGCAGGAGGAGGAATTAATATAGGAAGCAATATTGACCTTTCTGGTAGCTACACAATCAGTGCTTATGCACGTTTAGATACCGATGCAGATTTTACAAATTTCAGATCTGTTTTATTTGGACATGGAACCAACTCCGCTAACAGAGGTTTACACCTTATTTTTGGCCCTACAGTAGGTATAAGATATGGGCACTATAATAACGATTACGACGTAGGAATAAAGGATAATGCATCATATTACACTATATGGAGACATTATGTTTTCGTTTATGATGGTTCAAATCACTCTAGGAAAGTTTATATTGACGGTCAAGAGGTAACATCTACCGATAACTATTCAAATGTCGATTATGCAGGAACTGGAAATTTTATTATCGGAAATCATCCATGGGGGAGTAATCAAAGATGGGATGGAAAGATTGATGATTTTATTATATGGGATGTTCCATTATCGAATAGTGAAATTGCTCAGCTTTACCAAAATTCATTAAGGAATCCATCAAAAGTAAATACAGATATCACAAATGGATTACTTCTTCATCTAGATGCTGGAAACCCAAGCTCATATTCAGGAAGTGGAAATACTTGGAATGATTTAAGTTCAAGTGGCAATAACGGAACAATTAATGGCGCTACATTTAATACAGTAAATAAATCCTTCGATTTTGACGGTTCTAATGATTATGTTGCATTAAGTGCTGTATTACCTCAAGGTCAGGCCGCCTATACCATAGAGGGATATTTTAAACCAGATAATCAACAAACAGATGTAATTTTTGAACAGGTTCAAGCAGGAGGAGGAAATAGTACAAGGGCAGCAATGATGACAATTAGTGACGGCTACGGTGGATTTAATGGATGGGCTAATGATTTTCATGACAACACCCCCGTAAAGATTGGAGATTGGAATTATTGGACCATTACCGTTGATAAAAATGCTGGTTCAAACCAAGTAAAAGTTTATGTAAATGGAATTTTACAATCACAAGGTAATACAAACAATGGTGCTAATAATTTAAACGTAGGAACTGGATCAACAAACATTGGTAGTAGGCTTAGTGGAGTTGCTGAGTTTTTTGATGGAGAAATAAAAACAATCAAGGTCTACAATAAAGTGCTATCTGCTTCAGAGGTAAAACAAAATTATTGGGCAACTGTTAACCCCTATGTTGTAACTGATGGCCTTGAAATCATGTTAGACAGTGATAATTTGAATTCCTATGATGGAAATGGAACGGTTTGGAGAGATATTTCTGGGAACAATTATGATTTTAATATAAATGCAAGCGGTTTTAGAACAGTAGGTGGCATTAAACACATGGATGCGGAAGGGAGTTATGGAGCACCAATAAGGGTAAATAATAATGGTGGGTACAATGTACCGACATACCCAAATGCTACTGCTCAAGTTTTTAGCACCATTTTGAATTCTACAGCTACATGGAGAACACTTTTAAGAGGATACGTAAATGACCACCCGGTTCTAATCCGGTCAGGGGCGAATGATCTTGGTTATTATGAAAATGGAGGTGCAAATTTTGTCGATTCTGGGTTTAATGTAAATTCTATTCCCAGTTATACAACACAATTTAATTTTTTAAATTTCCATTTTGCCAATTCATCTCCATTTTGGGAGTTTAGTTATAATGCCGAATCTATCCAAGCACAGATAACATCCAGTTCAGCATCATATCAAAATGGTTTTTATGTTGTTGGCAAGGCTGCTGCAGGACCAACTCACGACGCTGCTGGGGGAGGCCAGTGGTGGGGTAAAATAGGGATCTTTTTATATTACAATCGAAAATTAACAGAGGCTGAAAAGTTACAAAATTACAATGCTTTTGCACCTCGTTACAATTTACAGTCCTCAAATAGTGCTCCTACAGACATAACGTTATCCGCAACTGCTTTTAATGAAAACTTACCCAGTGGTACCCACGTTGCATCCCTTACTGCTACAGATTCGGACAATGGAGATAGTCATACATTCACTTTAGCCTCTGGTAATGGCACCAACGATGTAGACAATAATTATTTTGCGATACAAGGAGCATCCCTTAAAACAAGTGGGACATTTGATTTTGAAACGAAGTCTTCTTATAATATTTACATTAATGTGAATGACGGAATAGCCAATTACGCTAAGGCTTTTACAGTAACTGTAAATGACGTTAATGAAGCACCAGATGATATTAAATTTGGAAAAAATATATTTAAAGATGGCCTCCTACTCCATTTAGACTCTGGAAGTCCTGATTCCTTTTCGGGTAGTGGTAATACTTGGAATGATTTAAGTGGGAATAGTTACAATGGAACATTAATAAACTCTCCATCGTTTTCTAATGACAATGGAGGTATGGTTAATCTTAATGGTTCAACCCAGTGGATACAGTTAAATTCCTTCGCAGGGGTGTTATCTAATAATTCGTCCTATACCATAAGTATATGGTTTAAGTCAACAGAAACTAACGCTTCGGGTCAAGTATATAATAATTCAATTTTTTCAATGCATGACTCCTCAGGAGGAAATATTTTTAGGATTGGTGCTGCTCCAGATGCTAGTAAAGGAGTTTATTATAATTTTGGAGTAGGTGCTCCAGAAGGACGTGCTTCGTCTGGGACCAATCTGCATGACAATCAGTGGCATAATATTTTTATTTCGAAAGATACAGGAGCTCAAGCACAGTTTTATTTGGATAACAATCTCGTTTCTACCAATAATTCTAATACAGATGGAACACCTTTTAATAATGTTGGCAAGGTTTCTATAGGGCAAGAATTTGATAATGCATCAACGAGTGATCACTTCCAAGGGAGTATACCTGTTGTAATTATTTACAACAATATACTCAGTCAAAGTGAAAGGATAGAGTTATACAATTCCTACAAAAAAAGGTAT
>CACONV010000048.1 GCA_902628605.1 uncultured Bacteroidota bacterium | reverse complement strand
GATTTACTAACTACGTACCAACTATAAGGTGCTCCCCTCTCAAGAGTAACTTGAGATGTTGTTAAAATTGTTGTTTTTGATATATTTTCATTAGTTATCTGATTTTCAATAATTAAATCATAGTTATCAGTATGTTTTGATTCTGTCCAACTAAATTCCACCTCCGCGAAATTTGAATTTGAATTTGAAAATAAACAAGTATTATTATTTTCAGGATTAACTAATACTACCTGCTCGGGGTCAGGGATCGACTCTTTACAAGAGAAAATTAAAATAAGTACAAAAAATGAGATGCATTTTTTAATCATTTCTTTATAAACTTTATTGTTTCAAACCCTGAATTCGAATAAATCTTCAAAAAATAATTCCCAATTGGCAGCACAGAAATGTTCAATTTAAAATATCTAGATGCAAAATCTAATTTTATTTTTTTAGAATAGACAATATTACCAAAAGTATCGATTATATGTATTTCTGAATGCAATGAATCACCTCCAACTAAAATATTTAAATTGTCAATTGATGGATTAGGATATATTTGTGACTTCGTGTCTATATATATGTATTCTTTATGAGTTCCTTGACAATCCAGTGAGGTACTAACTTCTATTATATTAAGTCCCTTAGCTAAATTAAAATCTTTTTCGTTTTCATGAGTTGTAAATTTTTTACCATTTATATTAACAATGTATTTTTTACCACCTTCAAAATTTAAACTTATAATTTTATTTGACTTGTTAATTTTACTTGTAACATTTAACGGTAATGGTTCATTTATCTCAGTAGTGTAACAAGTTTGAAAACTACTGATTCTTTCCATTACGCATATCTGATATGTCCCAGGGGTTACGTTTTGAATTAATAGTTCTTGATTTGACATTGTAAATGAACGATAATAGCCATTACTTCCAGAAATTTCAACCTCATAATCAAAAACTGCTATTGCAGATATCTCAATTTCTCCATTTTGTTTTCCTCTACAAGTTGCATCTTTCTTAAAAATTTTGATGTTTCTTTGATCATTTAAATCACACAAATCTCCTATTCCATTATTATTAAAGTCAGCTTGATCAGGATTGGTTACAAAGGGGCAATTGTCCTCATCATTTGGAATTAAATCACCATCTGTATTAGATTTTATTTCACCACTTAGACATAGTTTTAATGCCAAAAATTTTAAAGTACCAGTGTCAATTGGGTACTGATCAATAATTCTTAAAGTCCACTCTCCCCCTGAGTTTAAGTTGTAAAAATCTTTAAGATTTCCAATTGGTTTATATATACCCGTAAATGGAGGTGTAGCATTTTGTATAGGATTTAGTGACTCCGAATCAAAAATTGTATCTGTATAATTAACCCCTGTACCACCCAAATTTTTTGTTAAAATCACTTCATCTCCTTCAGGTGAAATCAGCATTATTGTTAAGTCTTGAATATAACTATGATCAATACTTAATTCTAAATCTAAGTCGATGATCTTTAAATTATCTAACACATTTATTTTTACCTCGGTTACCCCTTCCCGTGCTGAAGTTGCATCATTTAAATTGACAGGAATATTTTCTGATGTATACGAATTACAACTTATAACAGTTGTAGAAAATTTTCTTGAATTCGATGGAGGGCTATTACCGCAAATATTTAAAGCTGACACTCTCCAATAATAAGTCTCCTCTGGGTCTAAATTTGAAATTGAAATTTTATTTTCAAAAGTTCTTTCATCTTTAACAAGAGAAGAAAAATCCTCAACTGTACTTAATTCGAATCTATAATTATCCGCATAATTAACATCTGACCATTCAAAATTTTGATTGACGTTAGCATTGGCTAAATTATTATCTGGGGAAACTAATTCAGGTGAAGAGATGTTGTCAGGATAAAAACTTGCAATAAAAGTTTCTTGTTCAGTTGTATTCTCGTGGGTCCCATTTAAAAAGATATTATAAGTTCCATAAGGTAATTCATTTCGATTTAGAGTAATACTTCCGAATGTTCCAGAAGAATTTAAACTAGTTGGAGATATGTTATATGAAATTTGGTTTGGAAAATCTAAAAGTTCAAATTGAATTTCACCATTAAAGTTGTTGTATGTCTTTAAACTAAATTCGAAAGTTAGATCTTCATCTCCGCAACTAATTTTTTCAGGTTCAATAAAAGGGAAGGCAAAGTCTCTTTCTTCAATTTTGAATGATGAAGTATTTACCGCAAAATAAATATTATCATCAGCTGAAATTTTAATTCTGGCTCTTTCAGTTGAAATGTTACCTGGTACAATTATATATGCCTCTCCATTATTTGGTATATTTTCAGCAAGAGGTATAGAAAAATTTTCTCCACCATCAACCGACAAAAATATTGAAACTTTTTCAGTATTGATAGGTATCTTATCAGTATTAGCTACATCCCAAATTATTTTTTGATTAGATCCAGATTTCCAAATAATATCATTTGAACCATTTGATATAATTCTAAACGGACCTGCAGTTGCACTAACAAAAATTTTCTTTACATCTTGCGAAATCTGTCCCATACCGTTGGGGTTCGATTCACTTCTGTCCCTGACAGTAACACCCCATGTTAGAGTTCTTTCAACATTTGAAACTGTCTCCCAAGATGAAAAAAGGGTCGGATTTGATGACACTAAATTTCCATTCAAGATTTGAGAAATATTGGGTATATACCTTACTTCTGTTTCAGAGGGAGAAATCGATCTATTTATACTTCCTGTAAGAAGGTCTGGTCCAAAATTGGCTGCATCTACTTTTCCCGAATCGAGTTGCTCCCAACAATAAGTCAGATTATCATTATCGGAATCAAACCCATCTGCTTTAAGATAATATGCTGTGCCTTTAGGAATGTAAAAATCTTCACCTGCACTGACAGTAGGTTTTTGATTTGAAGAATTAACATTTGAATGACAAGAAACATTGTCTGTGTAAGATTCAATATCTTGTATACTATGATAATGAAAATAGGGATCACTATGGCGCTGCATATTTTCTCCAGAAACAAATCCTGCATATGACATAATAGTTGAACCGCTTCCTGGCTCTGATGAAACACCAAAAGGTTCAGGGTCGTAGGCATAAGTATGAGTAGCCCCAAATTGATGCCCAACTTCATGCAAAACAAAATCAAGATCAAAATAATCATTTAAAAAAATTCCGCTACTACCATTAGTAGCTACAAATGGGTGAGCAGAATAAGCTCTGTCTTTGCTGTCGTTGACACATACATTTCCAACAGAGCCTGCGTCTCCACTTGCTTGACCACGATGAAACAAATGTCCCAAGTCATAATTTTCTTCTCCAACTAATGAAGATAAAGTAGAATGTATTTCATTTGCAAAATTTGAGTTGAATGG
>CACONV010000047.1 GCA_902628605.1 uncultured Bacteroidota bacterium | reverse complement strand
TTTAATAAACTAAATCTATTGATGTTTATTATTGGTGTTAACAATATTAATTTATGAACTTAATTAAAATTTTATAAAATGGCTTTAGAAATAACAGATAAAAGTTTTGAGGATGTTGTTTTAAAATCAGATAAACCCGTTATGGTTGACTTTTGGGCTGCATGGTGCGGTCCTTGCAGAATGGTTGGTCCAATTATAGAGGAACTTAGCGCTGATTTTGAAGGACGAGCAGTCGTAGGAAAATTAGATGTTGACGCGAATCAAGAGTTTGCAGCAAAGTATGGTGTTCGAAATATACCTACTGTTCTTGTATTTAAGAATGGTGAAGTTGTTGGTAAACAAGTTGGAGTTGCTCCCAAATCTACTTACACTCAAGCTCTGGAACAACATATTTAGATTACAATTAAAAATATCGAAAATATAAATTTATGTTTTTTTATTGGTCTGGTAGTTCAGTTGGTTAGAATACATGCCTGTCACGCATGGGGTCGCGGGTTCGAGTCCCGTCCAGACCGCAAAATGAGTACTTAAACTCCTAAAAATTAATATTTTAGGGGTTTTTTAATATCTAATAGGGATGTTTGTAGGGATATCCATATTATTGATGCGTGCTTTTCATATACACATTGCTGGGTGCAGTTTTATAATATTCTAATAATTTATCTAAGCTGATATAAATATCTCTTTCTTCTAATCTTGAAGAACGTTGAGCGAAGAATTTAGTTATCAAACCTTCAACATGAATAGTGGAGATATAATTATTACAGAAACCCAAAAAGACAAACTAAGATTCTTAATAATAAATATTACCTGGTCAACAAATTCTAAAAAAGTCACTCAATTTATGTTTGTTATTTTTTTATAAAAATTAAGATATTAAAACTCATATCTAACACAAAATAACACAAAATCATTTGATATTAAAGTACCCATTATATTAAGAGCAGAAATCAACCTCCACCGTCACCTCCACCTCCACCGTCACCTCCACCTGCATCTCCACCTCCAGCATCACCTGCAATAAATGCTGAATCTCCTGAAGAACTTGATGAAAAAGTATTAATATTTATTTGAAACTCGTCTACCATTGCAGATATAGATTTATTATCTAGACCTTTGGGAAGTTGTGTTTCACTCTGTGCTCCATTACTCATATTAATTTTAAAAGATTTTCTTTTAGAAAATGCATAAATATTTTTATCAATCAATGCGATTTTAGGAGGTGTTCCATCCCAGGACCAGAGACCTGTTGATGTGACTTTAAATATTTTTGTTTTTTTGTCTATGGAGTAGCATCCAATTTCCTTTTCTTTATTGATAAAGTATAACTTATTATCGAATATAAGAAGTGATAAAATATTTTCCTCAATATCCAAAACTGCCTCACCAGATGAAAAATTAATAAATTTTGAAAACACTTTACCCCACCAATTATAAGATGAAATCAAGACTAAATCATCAAACCTAGCAATGCCACCAATTTTATGTTTGATTTCTATAGACCATTCTTTTCTCAATAATTTAGTGTTATATAGAAAAACTTCTTTCTTCTCAGAAACTATTATTTTATTTTTAGATTTCATTTACAATCTATATTGTATTCTGCAGTGCTATCTTTAATCCAAGTTGTTGGAATACCTGATAATTGATTTTGATTAACTACGACACAGTCCAAATTGGAATTTCCAATAATGTTGAGAGATTCTAAAATTATGAATTCTGACACATCAAGTGATTGAAGTTGGTTAAAGCTCAAATCTAGTAATACTATATTACCAAGATTATTATAATTAGAGGTTTCTAAACTAATTATTTCACTGTGAGTAATTTTTAAGCTTGTTAATTTCGAATTCAAAGAAAAATCAAGGCTTGAAATTTTAGCTGTGATTTGAGGGATTTCGGCTATAAATTCTCCTTGATCATTAATTAGTCTTGCTCCAGCGCTTCCGCCAATAGATAAAACTTCAAGGTTTAAATTTTTTGAAATATCTATGGTTCTAGTTTGTATTGGATTTCCAAGAACGTTTAAACTTTTCAAGTTTTCATTTTTCGAAATATCAATGCTCATTATATTATTATAATAGATAGAAATGGTTTCAAGATTTAAATTTTTAGAAAAATCGACAGAATCAATTAAATTTAAATCAGCCGAAAATTCTTTTAAACTTGTAAAATCATCTAGTCCAATTAGATTCTTAATTCCTTTGTTAAACAACTTTATTTCGCTTTCGCTTGTTCCTAATCTTATGATTCCTGATATGTTTTGCGTAAGAACATAATCATCTAGTTTGTCATCAAATCCAGCGTCAATTATTGATTGTTCGAAATTGTCATCAGGTATGTAGGTTAACGCTTCTGGATCTGATAGAGGGTCATAATCTTTCACTCTATCTGCATCTAAATCCAAATTACAACTGTCATTAAGTTCTGATGAAAAACTAATGTAGTTCTCCGTTAATATCACATCTCTCATTATCCCGTATGGATTATCAGATTTCACAAGATTTATATTACCCTCAGAATCAATGCTATATTGTCCAGTAACTTTGGAGTCACTCCTAGTGAATGTAAAAGAAGAATTACTTCTAAAAATTATTTCATATATCTCACAGTCAACAAATTTTCCAGAGTTTTCTCTATTACCCCCTTTAGGACGTCTAATTTTCCATTTACCAACTCCTATGAAAATGTTATTTTCATCAACAAGATTGAAAAGCTGTTTTTCAAAAACGGCTGTAAGATACTTACCGCTGTTCATTGTTATTTCAACTTCACTAAACGTAGATGTTGAAGAGCCGGTCCATCCTATAAAAACATAGCCATCATTGGCAAAAGCACTTACAGATACTAAGCTTCCTTCTTCGTAGTCACCACCTGTACTGCTTACATATCCTCCCTCAGAAGCATCAACAATTAGAGAAAATATAGTTTTTGTTTCTTCATCATTCTTGGAACACGCAAATAAAACTAGGAGTAAAAGTGGAAGAATTTTTTTCATATTTCAAATTTAATAGAAATAAAATAATTTCACTTAGTTGTTAATTTTTTAAGAAATTGTTTATTTAAAATATATGTAAAATACTGTTTGTTAACATTTTAATTAATTAACTTTATTATATAACAAAATAAATAATGAAAAAAATATTTTATTTAATAAGTTTTATCCTCGTCATTTCATGTTCTAAGGATAAGGATGAAAATGAAAAAATAGTTGCGGATGAGAGGATGGCCGATTCAGCAATGACAAATATTTATGCTTCCGGAAAAGTTTCTGAGCAAACAGCAGCCGAGGCAAAACAAACAATTTTCGGGAAGTGGGATGTTGGTGGGTCCTCTTCTAAAAATATGTCTGGTTCAAAGAGTTTATCTGAATGTACATTCAATTTTATTGAGTTTACAGATAAATCTTATATAATGAGTTTAAGTATATCTGGACCAGA
>CACONV010000046.1 GCA_902628605.1 uncultured Bacteroidota bacterium | reverse complement strand
TTGACATAGTATGTGCTGACTTAGGAGGTTCTTATTCTGCCGACAAAGAACCTGCAATGGAAGAAACTCTTTCTGCTGGTATAGACTCTAATCATTATAAAGTGGTAAGAAATTGGCAGATGACCTCATACGCAGATTCAGATGGACTTGTACTATCTGATATATTACTAGATTATTGCCTTCGCGAACAATACGATCCTGTGATGGGCGAGTATACTGAAGCCTTAGATCCTGACTGCATTGTACCATCAACATTCCAAGTAAATTTATCAACTTTTGGAACCTACGTTACTATGACTTTAGACGAAAGTGGTTCACCCCTTGAGATTCAAACCGGTACTTGGACCTGGGCAAATGATGAACAAACTCAATTTTATGTTGACGACGATTGGACAGGAAATATTTCAGAACTGTCAACTACAAATTGGCAATTTTATGAGGTTCACGACACCACAGATTTTAGGGCTGATTACATCTTTGATTCAGTCCCTTAAAATAAAAAATAGTTAAAATCAAGAAGATCAAACTGTCAATTAATAATTGTTAGTTTGATCTTCTTTCCTTTTAAAACCTCAGCCATAGGCCGCACATCTGTTTTTGACTGCATAGATATTCGAACTATCCCCTCACCGTAACTGAAATAAGTAAAAGAAGGAGCTTGGTCTTCATCATTACATGCTAAACAATATTGTGGGAATTGACTCCATCTTTGAGGGTTATTTTCTCCAGCTGGTCTTTCAAGATAGGCAATAAGTGTTCCATCAGAAGAGATATCTTTTGTGATTTCATTTACTTCAAAAATGAAATTCCCGTATAAATTGTCTTCTGATATAAATGACGGGTTATCAATTTCTAAAAATAGAGTTTTGTTTTGAGACTCTTCTTGATCCAAATCATTGTTATTAGACCCAATGCTAACACATGATATTAAAGTAGCGGTTATCAAGCACACTGAAAAAAGAATGAGCAGGGTATAGGTGTTTTTCATTAGAGTTAAATTTATTTCAATATATAAAATTTATAAAATACCAACTAGTAAGGATATACCGAGAAGAATAAGAAGTAAAGCAACTATTTTTTTTATTTGCTCAATTGTAACTTTTTTTAACAACTTGTTTCCAATAAAAGAACCTGCAACTGCAGAGACGACAGAGAAAAAACCTAACTGATAGAAATCTGAATAATTGAGATTCAAAAAGTTTGTACTGTAAACGCTCAATCGAGTTATGTCAACAAGTGAAGAAATAGCCACAGTTGTCGCTACAAATACACTTTTTTCTAGTCCTTGCTTGACCAAAAAAGCACTTCTTAATGCACCTTGGTTTCCAGAAAGCCCTCCAAAAAATCCACTTAAAAAACCACCAACAGGAAGATATTTTTTGTCAAAATGTAAATTCTTTTTCTGGGGTATTAAATCAATAATTGCAAAAATTATCAGCAAAATAGAAATCAAAAATTTAACTAGTATTACATCTATTTTTTTGTCAAAAAAATAATATGAGAAAATAACAATATTGTCATCAATTAACAACAAAAGGTAAGACCCAATTAATGCCGCTATAACTGATGGGAGTCCAAATCGAATTAATACCTTTTTATCGATATTTTTTCCCACCAAGAAAAACTTAAAAATATTATTGGAAAAATGGACTAGCCCTGTAAATGCAATTGCCACTTCAGTTGGAAAAAAAATCATCATAACAGGAGTTAAAATAGTCCCCAGACCAAAACCCGAGAAGAAGGTAAGTATTGCAGCTGTAAAAGATACAATCGATACTATGAAAATCTCAAACATAAAAAAAATCGATTATCATCTAAATCTCACTTGTCTTCCTCATCTTCTTCGCTTGAGCCCTCATCATTAGATTTTTTAAGTGATTTGGATGTTCTAAACTTAAAAAAAATCTCATGGGACTTACTATTAGCTGATGCATTCCAACTTCCCAATTGCGATGTAAATGAGTATCCCAACATTAGAGATGGAAGCAACTTGAACCCAGTTATAAAACTTAGATTCCCTCCATTTTTGCTTGGAGATGTAAAACTTTTATTTGTTGACCCATAATTGATTCCAAACCAAAATGAATCTTCGTAGAAAAGCATAGTTGAAAAATCCAAACTAGAAGGAGCATTGGAAACTTTCTTGATTAAAAAATTAGGATTAATTGTTAATTTTTCACTGATTCCTTTTTTAAAACCCCCTGAAAAATAAAAATGTCTTTTTTTGTTGATGATACTTGGCTCAAAAAAATATGGGATTGAAAACCCTAGGTAAAATTTTTCCGAGTAGTAATACAAACCAAACCCAATGTTGGTAACGAAATAACTGTCTTTTGAACCTGCATTTGGATCCGATAGATTATCAAACTCTAAGCTACTTAAACTTATATTATGATCGTTACCACTTAGTTTAAGACCAAGAGAAAGTTTTTTGGAATTGTTCAATTCTAGGTGGTAAGCTGCATCAATTGCTATAAAATTACTGTTTAATGGTCCAATCTTGTCACTTAAAAGTTGCATGCCAATTCCTAAATTATTTTTTAAATTACCATCTAATAAAATCGAATTGGTGGTTGGATTTCCGTCAAACCCAATCCATTGTAAGTTATTAATTGAACTTATTGTTAAGTTATCCTCTAAACCCACAAAAGCAGGATTAAATAATTGAGAATTAAACATATAGTGGTTAAATGATAATTCTTGTTGACCCTGAACTTTAAATAATTTCAAGAACAACAAAAATAAAATTAATATGGCTCTATATTTATTCATCGTTCATTCTTGTTAAATAGATGTAGCCCTTTTTAATTCTTGATCCATCCCCATTTAAATCTAACACATAAAAATATGTACCTACAGGCAAGTTTGTATTGCTTGCACCGTTTAAATTTCCATTGTAATTTCCATCCCAATCGTTATTGTATCCAGTTGACTCAAAAACTTTAATCCCCCATCTGTTAAATATCACGAGTTTATTATTGGGGTAGTTTTCATTTAATCCTCCTCTTATTGTCCATTTATCGTTAATCCCATCTCCATCGGGTGAGAAGGCATTGGGTATAAATAAATTTGTAATAACCAATTCGCTAGAATCTGAAAATGTTTCACCTCCACAAATGTAGCAAGGAGAAAAAGCCATTACCCTATAGCTCCAACCCTCCATACTATACAATGGATTTAAAATTGTTAATTTATTTGTTTGCGTACCATTGTACATATTATCATCAACAAGATCAATCCAATTATTTGACTTAGAAGAAACAGACATTGAATTTTTATTCACCTGCCATTGATAAAATATTGTAGACTCAGCAGTAGCTAAAACTGAAATTTCAATTTTTGAATCCCTAACTATAAGTTTAGTTTTAACAGGCTGTTCGTATATTTCTACCGCAGATCCAACTTCTAAAAAGTCGAATGTCCCATTTTCATCGTTGTCTGCGATTTCTAAGTAACCACCACTTGATAAAACTCTACCATCGGGACCTACTTCGGGATTTC
>CACONV010000045.1 GCA_902628605.1 uncultured Bacteroidota bacterium | reverse complement strand
GAAAAAGGTGATTTGGGCCCAATTTATGGGTTTCAGTGGAGAAATTGGAACAATGAAGGGATAGATCAAATTAAGGAAATAATTGACTCTTTAAAAACAAATCCTGACAGTAGAAGACTTCTTGTATCTGCTTGGAATCCAAGTGTGCTTCCTGACAATAGTCAGAGTTTTTCAAAAAATATTCAAAACGGAAAAGCAGCTTTACCACCTTGCCATGCCTTTTTTCAATTCTATGTCTCAAATTCAAAGCTTTCTTGCCAACTTTATCAAAGAAGTGCGGATGTTTTTTTAGGGGTGCCGTTTAACATTGCTTCTTATTCTCTTTTAACAATGATGATTGCTCAAGTTTGTGATTTAAAAATTGGAGAATTCATTCACACATTTGGAGATGTTCATATTTACTCTAATCATCTTGAACAAGTTAATATTCAGCTAAAAAGGAAACCAAAATCGTTGCCAAAAATTAAAATTAATAGTTCTATTGATAATATTTTTAAATTCACTTTTGATGATTTTGAACTTGTTGATTACCACCCGCATCCAGCAATCAAAGCAGCAGTTTCAGTTTAAGTTAATTGGAATATAAAAAGTGTACTAATTGTGATATTTAAATATGAATAAATTCAATCAAGAAATTACAATGATTGCAGCAGTTTCAGAAGACAATGGTTTAGGTTTGGATAATAAACTCGTTTGGCATATCCCTCGTGATCTAAAACATTTTAAAGATTTAACCCATGGTCATTGTATAATCATGGGAAGAAAAACTTTCGAATCTCTACCCAAAGCACTACCAAACAGGAAAAATATAGTTTTATCCACAAGAAAAAATATTACCTATAATAACGCCATTGTTGTCAATAGTATTGAAAAAGCTCTTGAATTAGCAAAACATGACCCCAAACCCTACATAGTTGGTGGAGGAGAGATATATGAATTATTTATGAATTATTCATCCTACATTGAACTTACAAGAATTCATCATAAATTTAAAAGTGATACTTTCTTTCCAAGGATTAATTTAGATAAATGGGAAGTTATTAAAAGACATGATGTAAAAAAATCTGAGGTAGAAAATTATAATTATTCATTTTTAACATATAAAAGAAAAAAATGAAATATGCTCAAGTATTTCCTGGTCAAGGTTCGCAATTTTTAGGTATGGGAAAAGATTTATTTGATCAGTATGATGAAGCTAAAAAATATTTTTCAAAAGCAAATAAAATTCTTGATTTTAAAATTACTGAAATCATGTTTGAGGGAAACCAAAAAGAACTGACAGAGACTAATATAGCTCAACCTGCTATATTCATTCACTCAATTATTAAATCTAGATTATTTGAAAAAAAAGGTGAACTTACTGGAGTGGCCGGTCATTCTCTTGGAGAATTTTCTGCTTTAGTAGCTTCAAATTCAATTTCATTCCATGATGGACTAAAACTTGTAAATATTAGGGCTAAAGAAATGAAAAAAGCTTGTGAAATGAATCCTGGAACAATGGCCGCAGTAATTGGGCTTGAAAACAAGATTGTAGAAAATTGTTGCATGAAAATTAAAGAAATTGTAGTTCCGGCTAACTATAATTGCCCTGGACAAATTGTGGTTTCTGGAGAAAAAAAAGCAATTAAAAATGTTTCAAAAATTCTAAGTGAAAATGGTGCTAGGAAAGTTATAGAATTAAACGTCGGAGGGGCATTTCATTCTCCTTTAATGCTACCGGCTAAGAAAGTGTTAGAAAAATATATTAAAAAAATTGAATTTAAAAAACCTTCATGTTTAATTTACCAAAATTCAGTTGGAAAAGGGGTCTCAAATGTTGAAGAAATTAGAAAAAATTTAGTTGACCAACTGATTTCACCCGTCCTTTGGACACAATCTATAAGCCAGATGACTAAAGACGGTATTAAAAATTTTGTTGAGGTTGGACCTGGAAAGGTTTTACAAGGACTAATCAAAAAAATTAATCCAGATGTAAATCTGGAATTTTAATACTTTCTAATTTAAAAACTTAATTAATTTTTCTGAAATGTAATCAATCTGGTCATTTGTAAGTTCTGTATGCATTGGCAATGACACAACTTCATTCACGACCCTATTTGTTACTGGGAAAAATTTATTATCTACCTCAGGACTATAATATGCCTTTTGGTTATGGAGAGGTACCGGATAGTATATTCCAAAAGGAATTGAATTTTTTGTCAAATACTCTGCTAGCAAATCTCTTTTAGAATCTAAAATTCTTAAAGTATATTGATGGAAAACATGATTTTGAGGGTCAAAAGGTATATTTGGGGTAATAAGATTATTAATTCCTTTGAGATTATTTGAATATCTTAAGGCTGAATTCCTTCTGCTTTCATTATAATTATCAAGATATTTAAGTTTTACATCTAAAATTGCCGCTTGCATGGAATCCAGTCTAGAATTCAATCCTACCAGATCATGATAATATCGTTTATCCATACCATGATTAGCAAGAATTTTAATTTTTTTTGCTAGTGAATCGTTATTAGTATAAACCGCACCTCCATCACCGTATGCACCTAAATTCTTTGAGGGAAAGAAAGAAGTAGTCCCAATATCCCCAATCGTTCCAGTTTTTTTATTCACCCCATCATTAAAAGTATATGTTGCACCAAGCGCTTGGGCATTATCTTCAATAATTTTTAATTTATTTTGTTTTGCAATTTTAACTATTTTTTCCATTTCGGCAGGTTGACCAAATAAATGAACAGGAATTATAGCCTTTGTCTTCGATGTAATCGCTCTCTCAACAGATACTGGGTCAATGTTAAATGTTTCCTCATTGATATCAACTAATTTAAGCCTCAACCCCATTAGTAAAACCACTTCAGCAGTGGAAGCAAATGTAAAATCGGAAGTAATAATTTCATCGCCGGGATTTAAATTTAAACTCATTAACGCTAACTGAAGAGCATCTGTTCCATTTGCACATGGGATTACATGTTTAACATTTAGATATTCTTGAAGATTATTTTGAAATTCTATTACAGCAGGTCCATTTATAAAACTAGACGTACTCATTACAGAATCTATCGCAATCTCTAGTTCTCCTTTAATCGCTTCATACTGACCGTTAAGATCAACCATCTTTATAGATTTCATGAAAAAATTTTAGCAAAGGTAAAAAACCATTTAATTTGAAGTACTACAAATAAACTATTTTTGTGTTTATGGTTTACTCTTTTGTTTACGAATTTTGTTTAATAATAATTAATATTTTGAGTCTTTTTGTTCCAAAGATTAAGGAGTTTTTAAATAGTCGTGATAGGATTTCAAATGACATTAGAAACTTTAATAATTCTAAAAATAATTTTATTGTTTGGGTTCACTGCTCTTCAATGGGAGAGTTTGAGCAAATAAAACCACTTTTGAAAAAAATTAAAAAAACTAAACCCATAACTGAGTTTGTAATTACTTTTTTTTCTAAGTCAGGATTTAGTTCTGCTGAAAAATTTCCAGACGCCAAAATAATAACTTATTTACCCTTTGACAGAAAAAAAGATTTAAATCACTTCAT
>CACONV010000044.1 GCA_902628605.1 uncultured Bacteroidota bacterium | reverse complement strand
TTTTTTGATTTAAAAATATCAGAATTTTTGTCTGCTCGGTCATTAGGATCAAATATAATTTTTAAAGGACTTCTACCCGGTAGATGTCTATTCGTCAGTTTTGGATTATCATCTATCAAAGTTTGGACGCCAACAAGAATGGATTCTTCTTCTTTTCTCCACTTGTGGACTAAAACCCGATCTTTCATTGAAGTTAAATAATTTACCTTACCTCTGTTACTAGACTTTTTTTCAGGACTAATAAAACCATCTTTTGATTCTGCCCACTTTAATATTATATATGGTCTTTTTTTTTCATGAAAACAAAAAAATCTTTTATTTAAATCTTTAGCTTGATTCTCACAAACCCCAAAAGTCACATTTATACCACTTCCTATAAGTCTTTTAATACCTTTTCCATTAACATGAATATTTGGATCTAGGCAACCAATGACAACATTTTTAATTCCACTCTCAATAATTAGACTTGTGCAGGGGGGTGTCTTTCCTTGATGATTACAAGGTTCAAGATTTACATAAAGAGTGGATTTTTTTAATTCTTCTTTTTCTTTTATTTTTTTTATTGCCATGACTTCAGCATGATCTTTCCCAGCTTTTTTGTGCCAACCTTCTGAAATTATTTTTTTATTGTATACAATAACACATCCAACAAGAGGATTTGGGTAAGTGTATCCTTGACTTTTGATTGCTAAATCAAAGCATCTGTGCATAAATTTTTTATGATTTTTATGATTTTCCAATCCTTATATTTAGCTTTAAAACAAAGATAATTTATTAAAATAATTAATGTTTACAATAAGGCAAATTTGTAAGAAAGATAATTTAAGTCTAAGTGAAGTAATACGAAAGGTTTTGATTGAAATTGGAGTTCCAAAAAAAGGGACTGCCTTTTCTGATCTAGAAGTTGACTTTATGTTTGAAGCTTATAATAAGAAAAGGTCAATTTATTATGTAGTTGAAAATGACGGAAAAATTTATGGAGGAGCAGGAATATCTCATTTAAATGAAGCTGATTATAATATTTGTGAATTGCAAAAAATGTATTTCCTTCCTTCAATTAGAGGTAAAGGGTTAGGTAATCAAATGATTGAAAAGTGTCTGGATTTTGCATTAGATAATAAATTTAAATATTGTTATATTGAAACTCTTCCTTACATGAAAGCTGCACAAAAACTATATCTCAAAAAGGGATTTTCTT
This sequence comes from uncultured Bacteroidota bacterium, assembly GCA_902628605.1. The sequence continues at coordinate 2,713 of CACONV010000044.1, read as the reverse complement.
ACATTGAAGGTCCTATCGGGAATACTGGTCACACTTCATGCAATGTCTGGCTACTTAAAAAACTTAAATGACAATAGGTGAATTTAATTCAAAGTTTCGTTCCGATTTAACTGATTTATATACAGCTCAGGAAGTTTCCTCATTATTCAAAATTGTTTTGGAAGAATTGCTCTCTTCTGATATAACTAAATTTTATTTAAAACCTGATTATATATTAACCAATACCGAATTAGAAAAAATAAACAAGTTCACAAGTGAATTAAAGAAAGGTAAGCCCTATCAATATATTATTGGTGAAACAACATTTTGCAATTGGAAATTTTACGTTAACGAAAGTGTTTTAATACCTAGGGTAGAGACGGAAGGTCTTGTAGATTGGGTTTTGACTGATAACAAGGATTCAAAAGTGACCGTGATTGATTTTTGTTCTGGAAGTGGTTGTATTGCAATTACTATCAAGATGAAAAGAAAAAACTGGGATATTATTGCTTTGGAAAAAAGCAAAAAGGCTATTGAAGTCGCTAAGCGAAATTCACGGAGGTATTCGGTAAATATTAATTATTTACATGCTGATGTTTTTTCATGGAATAAATATGATGAAATTGATATTATGATATCTAACCCTCCTTACGTAATAGATAGTCAAAAAAAATTCATGAAAGAAAATGTTTTAAATTTTGAACCAAAAAAATCAATTTTTGTTTCAGATGAAAATCCTTTGATTTTTTATAAGAGGATTTTTGATATTTCAAAAATAAAATTGAAAGCTGGAGGTCGTATATATTTTGAAATAAATCCTAAATTTAAAAATCAATTAATATCTCTTTCAAAAAAGTACCAATTTTTTAATTACGAATTGAAAAAAGATATTTTTAAAAGAAATAGATATATTAAGTTTCAGAAATGAACCAAGAAGATCGTATAAAAAGCTTAAGGAAAAAACTACATATCTATAATAACGCATACTACAATGAAGACGAGAGTTTGATTTCTGACTTTGAATTTGATATGCTTCTGAAAGAATTAGGGGAGTTAGAAAAAACATATCCTCAGTTTTATGACGAAAATTCACCAACCGTTAGAATAGGAGGAGAGGTTACTAAAAAATTTCAGAGTTTTAATCACAACTATCCAATGTATTCTTTAGCAAATACTTATTCGAAAGATGAAATTAAAGAATGGATTAAAAGAATTGAAAAAAAATACGGTCAGAATATAAATGACTTTAATTGTGAATTAAAATTTGATGGTGCATCTATAAATCTATATTATGAAAAAGGCAAATTAGTGAGAGCGTTAACTAGAGGAGATGGTATTAAAGGGGACGATGTAACATCAAATATCAAAACAATTAAAAATATACCTTTGGTTTTAAATGGGGTATATCCAGAAAAGTTTGAAATTAGAGGAGAAGTGATTCTACCAATAGATAGTTTTAATTATCTTAACAGTAAAAGAAAAAAGGAAGGACTTCCTCTATTTAGAAATCCTAGAAATACTGCTTCAGGCTCATTAAAACTTCAAGATAGTAAAGAAGTTGCATTACGTAGGCTAAAGTGTTTTTTTTATTCAGTTATTGGTGAAAATTCATGTTTATTTCATTCTGAGTTATTAAAAAAATCAAGACAATGGGGATTTTTTATTCCTGAAAGCATGAAAAGAGTAAATTCAGTAGATGAAATATTTCATTTTATCGATTTTTGGGAAAATAAGAAGACGGAATTACCCTACGAAATAGATGGTATTGTAATTAAAGTAAATTCCATTAAAATTCAAAATGAGTTAGATTTTACATCAAAAGTGCCAAGATGGGCTATTTCGTATAAATATAAAGCAGAAAGACAAAGCACAAGACTTCTATCCGTAACATATCAAGTTGGAAGAACTGGGGCTATAACACCAGTAGCAAATTTTGAGCCTATTAATCTTTCGGGTACTATTGTTAAAAGAGCAACCTTGCATAATTCAGATCAGATAGAAAAACTTTCTCTTAGAATAGGTGACTATGTATATGTTGAAAAAGGTGGAGAAATAATTCCAAAAATTGTTGGAATTGATCAACTTAGAAGAGGGAATTTTGATGATTTAATAAAATTTATTACTTATTGTCCTGATTGTGGTTCGAAGCTAAAAAAAATACAAGGTGAGGCACAACACTATTGTAAAGATGAAAATGAATGTAAAACTCAGATAATAGGAAAGATTCAGCACTTTGTATCTCGAAAAGCCATGAATATTGAAGGTTTTGGAAGTGAAAGAGTAGTCTTACTTTTTAATAATGGGATCATTAGTAATATCGCTGAAATATACAAAATAGAGATCGAAGACTTAGTTAGTTTGGAAGGTATGGCAGAAAAATCTGCTATAAATTTAATAAAATCCATAAAGCAGTCTAAAAAACAGCCTTTTCAAAAAGTTCTTTTCTCAATTGGAATTAGGTATGTCGGAGAAACAGTTGCTTCAAAATTAGCCAATCACTTTGGGTCTATTGAGAATCTAATTAGCTCTAGTTATGATGATTTAATCTCGGTCGAGGAAATAGGAGAAAAAATTGTTAATAGCATAATTAATTATTTTAATAATTCTCAAAACTTATCAATTATAGAAAAACTTTTAAAAGTGGGTCTTAATTTCAAGACTGGAGTAAATAATAAAAAATCTAATATTTTGAATGGTAAAAATATCGTGATATCTGGTACTTTTGAAAATTTGT
>CACONV010000043.1 GCA_902628605.1 uncultured Bacteroidota bacterium | reverse complement strand
AGGTTAACTAATGGTAAAGAGGTCAACGCATACATACCAGGAGAAGGTCATAATCTACAAGAACATTCAATAGTATTAGTTAGAGGAGGAAGAGTAAAAGATCTTCCTGGAGTTCGCTATCACATTGTAAGAGGTGCTTTAGATACTGCTGGTGTAGAAGGGCGCCTTCAAAGAAGATCTAAATACGGGGCTAAAAAACCAAAAAAATAAATCATTAAATGAGAAAGAAGCAATCAAAAAAGAGACCAATTCTTCCTGATCCAAAGTTTAATGACCAGCTGGTTACTCGTTTTGTCAATAATTTAATGCTTCACGGAAAAAAATCAACTGCATATAACTTATTCTATGATGCGATTGAAATCGTTGAAAAAAGGAAGCAAGTTGAAGAAAAAACTGCTATTGAGGTTTGGAAAGATGCATTGTCAAATGTAATGCCTCATGTTGAAGTAAGAAGTAGGAGGATTGGTGGCGCAACATTTCAAATTCCAATGCAGATTAGACCTGATCGTAAAGTTTCTTTAGCCATAAAATGGCTGATTGGATTTGCTAGAAAGAGAAATGAAAAAACGATGTCTGAAAAGTTGGCAAATGAAATTCTATCTGCCTTTAAAGAGGAAGGTGCTGCTGTAAAGAAAAGGGTTGATACTCATAAAATGGCAGAGGCAAACAAAGCTTTTTCACACTTTAGATTCTAATTTACAATGGCAAGAGATTTAAAATATACACGGAATATAGGAATTGCAGCTCATATTGATGCTGGCAAAACTACGACTACTGAAAGAATACTTTTCTACACAGGAGTAAGCCATAAAATTGGAGAGGTACATGATGGTGCAGCAACTATGGATTGGATGGAACAAGAGCAAGAAAGAGGTATTACAATTACATCTGCAGCAACAACTTGTAGTTGGAAATTTCCGACTGAACAAGGCAAAAACTTACCTGAATCTCAAGATTTTCACTTTAATATAATAGATACCCCAGGTCACGTAGATTTTACTGTTGAAGTTAATAGATCACTAAGAGTTTTAGATGGTCTAGTTTTTCTTTTTTCAGCAGTTGATGGGGTTGAGCCCCAATCAGAGACTAACTGGAGACTTGCTGATAATTATAAAGTTCCTAGGATTGGATTCGTAAATAAAATGGATAGGCAAGGGTCAAACTTCCTTGGTGTTTGTCAACAGGTAAAGGATATGCTTAAATCAAATGCTGTTCCAATTGTTTTAAACATTGGAGATGAAGAGGATTTTAAGGGAATTATTGACCTTGTCAAAAATAGGGCTATTGTTTGGCATGAAGAAAACTTTGGATCTACTTTTGATGTTGTTGATATTCCAGATAATTTAAAAAATGAAGCAGAAAAACTAAGAGGTGAATTAATTGAAGCTGTCGCAGAATACGATGAAAATCTTCTTGAAAAGTATTTTGAAGATCCAAATTCTATTTCAGAAAATGAAGTTCATAATGCTCTTAGAGCCGCAACTCAAGAAATGAAAATTATTCCAATGATTTGTGGTTCTTCTTTCAAGAATAAAGGTGTTCAATTTCTATTGGATGCTGTTTGTAGATACTTACCCTCTCCAGAAGACAAAATGGCAATTTCTGGCATTAATCCCAAGACAGAAAGTGAATCTCAAAGAAAGCCTTCCAAAAATGAGCCTTTCGCTGCCTTGGCGTTTAAAATCGCTACTGATCCTTATGTAGGTAGACTCGCATTTTTTAGAGCTTATTCTGGAAGATTAGATGCAGGTTCTTATGTTTTAAACAATAGAACAGGTAATAAAGAAAGAATTTCAAGAATTTATCAAATGCATTCCAATAAACAAAATTCCATCGAATTCATAGAGGCAGGTGATATTGGAGCTGCTGTTGGGTTTAAAGATATTAAAACAGGAGACACTCTTTCAGATGAAAAGTCTCCAATAATTCTAGAAAGCATGGATTTTCCTGACCCAGTTATTGGTATTGCAGTCGAACCTAAGACAAAAGCTGATGTTGATAAACTTGGAATGTCATTAGCAAAGCTTGCTGAAGAAGACCCAACATTTCAAGTCAAAACCGATGAAGCTTCAGGTCAAACCGTTATTTCTGGAATGGGAGAGTTGCATTTAGACATTATAGTTGATAGACTGAAACGTGAATTTAAAGTTGAGGTTAATCAAGGAAAGCCCCAAGTTCAATACAAGGAAGCTTTAACGGCGGCAGCTAACCACCGAGAAGTTTACAAAAAGCAAACTGGTGGTAGAGGAAAGTTTGCCGATATAATATTTACAATTGAACCTGGGGAAGAATCTAAAACTGGTCTGGAATTCATCAACGAGATTAAAGGCGGTAATGTACCCAAAGAATATATCCCTTCAGTTGAAAAAGGGTTTAGAGATTCAATGCTTAATGGACCTCTCGCTGGTTTTGAAATAGACTCAATGAAGATTACATTGAAAGACGGCTCTTTTCACCCAGTTGATTCAGATTCGTTATCATTTGAACTAGCTGCTAAATTAGGTTTTAAAGAGGCTTCAAAATCAGCAAAAGCAGTTATTATGGAACCTATTATGAAACTTGAAGTTATTACACCAGAAGAAAATATGGGGGATATTGTTGGCGACTTAAATAGGAGAAGGGGACAAGTTAATTCTATGGATGATAGAGCAGGATCAAAAGTTGTCAAAGCAGAAGTTCCATTGTCAGAAATGTTCGGATATGTGACTTCTCTTAGAACTTTGTCCTCTGGTAGAGCAACATCAACTATGGAATTTTCACATTATGCTGAAACCCCTTCGAGTGTTTCAGAAACAGTAATAGCAGAAATTAAAGGTCAAAGTGAATAAAATAAAATTATGAGTCAGAAAATAAGAATTAAATTAAAATCTTACGATTATAATCTTGTTGACAAGTCTGCAGATAAAATCGTCAAGACTGTGAAGACTACAGGAGCAGTTGTAACTGGTCCTATCCCATTACCAACTCACAAAAAAATATTTACTGTTCTTAGATCTCCTCATGTAAATAAAAAATCAAGAGAACAGTTTAAGTTAAGCTCATATAAAAGGCTTATGGATATTTATAGTTCTTCATCAAAAACTATTGACGCACTTATGAAATTAGAATTACCAAGTGGTGTTGAAGTCGAAATTAAAGTTTAAAAATATGTCTGGTTTAGTTGGAAAAAAAATAGGTATGACTAGTCTTTTCGATGATAAAGGAAAAAATATTCCTTGTACAATAATTGAGGCGGGTCCTTGCATCGTCACCCAGATAAAAAATAATGAGAAAGATGGTTACAAATCTCTACAATTATCATTTGATGAAAAAAAAGAGAAATTAACTAATAAAGCTCTTTCAGGCCACTATGAAAAAGCCAAAACTTCTCCAAAGAAAAAAACTATGGAATTTAAAGGGTTTGATAAAGATTTTAATTTGGGTGACAAAGTCAACGTAGATTTATTTGAAGAAGGAGAATTTGTTGATGTCTCAAGTATTTCTAAAGGAAAGGGTTTCCAGGGAGTTGTAAAACGTCACGGATTTAGTGGTGTTGGGCAAGCTACTCACGGTCAGCATAATAGGTTGAGAGCTCCTGGGTCAATTGGAGCCGCTTCATATCCTGCGAGAGTTTTTAAAGGGATGAAAATGGCAGGAAGAATGGGAGGAAAGAAGGTAAAAGTTTTAAATCTTAAAATTTTTAAAATTTTACCTGAACAAAATATATTGATAGTTAAAGGAGCAGTTCCAGGTCATAATAACTCATATCTAAAAATAGAAAAATAATGAACCTGAAAGTGATTGATATAAAAGGTAAGGATACTGGTAGAAAGATTTCTCTTCCAAATAAAATTTTTAATGTTGAACCTAACAATCAAGCTATATATTTGGATATCAAAGCTCAAATGGCAAACAAAAGGCAAGGAACACACAAAGCAAAAGAGAGATCAGAAATCACTGGAAGTAATAGAAAAATAAAAAAGCAAAAGGGAACTGGCTCAGCTAGAGCAGGTTCTATTAAAAACCCAATTTTTAGGGGTGGTGGTAGAGTTTTTGGACCTAGAGTAAGAGATTATTCTCAAAAAATTAACAAAAAACTTAAAAGTATTGCAAGAAAATCGGCTCTTAGTATTAAGGCTAGGTCAAATTCTATTTTTGTAGTTGAAGAGTTTTCTTTTGATAAACCCACTACCAAGGGTTTAAATCAATTTTTAAAACAATTAAAAATA
>CACONV010000042.1 GCA_902628605.1 uncultured Bacteroidota bacterium | reverse complement strand
ATCCAGAAGCCCTTGAAATGGAAAAACTTGGGGGGTTGTTGTCTATTTCAACAAAGAAAGAATTCAAAGATACTTGGATAAAACTAACAAATAATAAAAAAACGCTTCTTAAGATGGGTAAAACGAATTTTGATTTTATAAGAAGAAGTGTTGGTTCTACTGATAAGATAATTTACTACCTTAAACAATATTTAATGTAAATAACTGTTCATGTTCGCTTTTAATTTTTAGTTTTGCAAACTATTTATATAAAGTTTATCTATTAGCTTAAAAAATCCATGATGTTTAAAATTAATTCAAATGCAAATATGAACTTTAAAGTAAATTATATGATTTGCTTTATTTCATTTTTAGCTTTGTCAGCGCAAGAAAATTTTAAAGGTTTAAAGCATTGGGAAATTCCAAGTAAAAACCCCGATAGAATTATATTGACCTTTCATGGTGATCCAACTTCATCAAGAGCTGTTACATGGAGAACAAGTACGGAAATTGAAAATAGTGTGGCTCAAATTTCTGAGGCTACTGTAAATGCAAATATAGAGTACAACCCAAAGACCTATAATGCATCTGTTGAAAAATTAAAATTAGGTCAATATCCAAGAAATAATTCTTTTTCTGTAAACTACCACAGTGTTATTTTTAAAAACCTCAAGCCAAATACACTTTATGCCTATAGAGTTGGAGACGGTGATAAATTTTGGTCCGAATGGATACATTTCAAAACCGCAAAAAAAGAGTATTCAAAAACAGAATTTGTTTTTTTTGGTGATTCACAAAATAGGCTTTTATCACACTGGAGTCGAGTAATACGCATGGCGTATCAAACTGCTCCTAACGCTTCTTTCGCAATTCACGGAGGAGATCTAGTTGATGATGCTCATCGAGATTATGAGTGGGCAGAATGGTTCAAAGCGGGTGGTTTCATTCATAGTCAATGGACTAATATACCTGTCCTAGGGAATCATGAGTATTGGCCACTAATTGCAGAAAGTGAGCAGCAATTTACCTCGATTCACTGGCGTCCACAATTTACGCTTCCAGTTGAAGAAGATCTCAACAAAAATTTACATGAAACTGTTTACACAGTGGATTATCAAGATGTCCGGATAATTGTTTTAAATTCTAATTTTAATCTCAATACACAAACAAAATATATTGAGGAAAAACTCAAAAATTCAACCGCCAAATGGAATATAATTACTTGTCATCATTCTATTTTTTCACCTGCCTTAGGACGTGATTTTAGATATGGCCGTAAAAATTGGAAACCATTATTTGATAAGTATAATGTTGATCTTGTGCTTAATGGACATGATCATACCTATGCCCGAGGGCACGTTCCCAAGATATATGAAGATGATATTGTATCCAATGAAATTAAAACTATGTATGTAACTTCGGTTAGTGGTCCAAAATTCTATAGACTGGATCGAAAACAATTAAAGGAGGGATATCTTAAAGATGGATATAAGTCGGATAAAATATCCCACCTTGTTCAATTTTTTCAAGTAATTACAATAGATGAAAACAAGCTCACTTATGTTGCCTATACAGCCACTGGAAAAGAGTACGATAGAGCAGTAATTTTCAAGGACTTTGAAAGTGGAGACAAAAAATTTTATAAGAAAAAAGAAGGGCCTAAATAATTAAATCAGGTTCGAAAAATTCAACATGAGATTATTTTTCTTTACAATATATTTTACCTTCTATTCCTTAAACCTCTGTTTTTCTCAGTCTATAAAACTTGAAATGCAAAATAAAAATAAAAAACCTACAAACATCATTTTGATGATTGCTGATGGGGCAGGATTATCACAAATAACAGCAGCGATATATAAAAATGGTAATAAATCCAATTTAGAATATTTTGAGGTGGTCGGATTACAGAAAACTCATTCAGCAAATTCCCTTATAACTGACTCCGCTGCTTCAGCAACTGCTATGGCTTGCGGGATAAAGACTGTCAACGGAGCTATAGGGTTAGATACAAAAAATAGGTCCCATGAATCTATTTTAAAAATATGTGAAAAAAAAGGATACAATTCTGGAATGATAGTAACATCAAGTATTGTTCATGCTACCCCTGCATCTTTCTATGCAAATGTTCCTTCAAGGGCAGACTATCAAGAAATAGCATATCAATTAAGTAAAAGCGAAGTGGATTTTTTTATTGGAGGTGGAGAGAAACATTTTATAAAAAGAAATGACAATAAAAATTTGGTTAATGAAATGAAAGATTGGGAATTTGTGAGTAATCTTGATCAATTTAACTCATCAACTTCACAAAAAGTTGGTTATTTAATAAGTTATGAAGAACCCCCAAGTTTAATCGAGGGAAGAAAACCACTTCTCGATATTGGACTAAATTCTATTCTAAAAAAGTTGAATTCTCGAGATGAACCTTTTTTTTTACTAGTAGAGGGGTCGCAAGTAGACTGGGGAGGACATGACAACGATTTCGAATTCGTAACAAGCGAATATATCGAATTTGACAGAGCAATTGGAGTTGCCTTAAAGTTTGTTGATGAGAATCCAAATACTTTACTTGTTGTAACAGCAGACCACGAGACTGGTGGCCTAGGAATAACATCTGGTAATATTAAAAAATTTAATCCGAGAGCAAGATTTTCCACAAAAGGTCATACTGCTACTATGGTTCCAGTTTTTTCAAAAGGAGTGGGATCTAGAGAATTTTCTGGGATTTATGACAATACTGAAATCTTTTATAAAATGATGTTACAGGTAAAGTAATTATTTGGTTCTAGCAGCTAACACAACATTATCTGTAAACTTTTTATCGTCTTCTATAATATCGAAAAAGCTTTCTATATATTCAATCGCTTCTTCATATTCAGATACATTATCGAAATCGGCCTCGAATGATCTTATCAAGGAAAGCATATCACTTTTTTTCTCTATGAAAATGTCTCTAACTTTATAAAAAACATCCTTATCTCTTTTGAAGCCTCGATATTTTCTCTGCCTAATATTGTTTATGTTTAAAGTTTCATTAACAACTGCATAACTTGGGTTTATGAATCCAGACATGTCAAAATCATATGGAAGAGGAATAATCAATTTATCAATATAAAGGAGTTTGTTATTATGCTGGTAAGCAGTAGAAAAATCAGTATTACCAATCATATATTGAAACATTGCATTTCTTACAGAAGCATCTGCATCCATAGCTAATGGAGGGATAAATCTTTCAAAAACTTTTCCATTATGTAGTTGAGCAACCTTTTTATCATCCTCTATTAAAAAAGCGTTTAATTTTTCAACTACAGGTTTTTTCTTTTTAGTTAAATCAGTGAACTCAAGTGACAATCTTCTTGTTTTAAAATGGTAGGGATATACCATTTCAAAAAGTTTATAGACTATATATTCCTTCAATATATTATCATTTTTGTCTTTTTGCTTTAAGCATGGTAAAACCAATTTCATTTTTTTATGTCCCTCAAAAACGGTTCCCTTAGTTTGTTTCTTTTTAAAATCGACTTTTATCGGAGGGTAGTAACAAGTGGATCTTCTAAAATTACCCCTAGCGCGAATACCTATATCCATTTCCTGAAATGAATTGTCAATTTTGTAAGCAAAATTTGTGTCAAAATATACAGTATCGACGGTACTCTTTTTAAGCGTTTTAGGAGTAAAGGATATCTTTGCCTCTAATATTTCATTAGAAGAAAAGAATTTATCTTCGGTTTTTTGAGCAATTATTAACGATGATGTTAAGAATAGAATAAAAAATTGTTTCATATATTGCAGTTTAATTATACATAAATTTAAAAAAAAAATAAGTGAGTCAGTATTTTTCGATAATAAATGTGAGAACACTTTATACTATGATTATTTCAGTATTGGTTCCTGTTATCTGTTATGAATACGATGTAATTTATGATATTGATTTAACCCTTATAAGTATAGCAATTATATTTCCCCTCGTATTTGCTATCAGAGGGGCATTTAGAAGGCGAGAAAAAGCCCTAGAACATTTAAGCAAAATAAGAAGTTCATTGATGTCAATCAAGTTTGGATTTATGACAAATGAAAAATTAACCAAAGAAGAGGTTGAGGTTGGAAATACTCTTTTAATTAATATTTTAAATGAGTTAACATCTCATCTTCAAGGTGAAAATGAAACTAGATCTAAATTAGATAACTCCATTCAAGATTTAATTAATTTTACAAATAGTAACCCTGAAACTAT
>CACONV010000041.1 GCA_902628605.1 uncultured Bacteroidota bacterium | reverse complement strand
GAAAAGATTAACAATAGTATTTTTCTTAACTTTTATTGCTGCTAACGCTCAAGTTCAGGAAAATTTTTTAATGGAAAGATTTTTTATGAATGCATTTAACCCAGCATATGTTGGATCAGAAGGTGATGACGTTGATCACGTAGGACCAGCAAAAAGGTCATTGGCGGTTATAACAAGGACAACATGGGCTGGTGTTTCTGAGGCTCCAAGGATTAATTATATCTATTATTCCGGATCTCCAAAGAAGAATTTAACCCTCGGTCTATCCGTAATATCTAATAAAGTTTACATAGACACTAGGACACAATATGCCCTAGATGCTAGCTATAAATTAAAACTTGGTCAGGGTTATTCGTTATTCCTAGGAGCTAAGGTCGGAATGGCATCAAAAAATTCAAATATTGATGAACTACAGCGCCTTACCCAAGAAGTTAATCCTGCAATAACTCCAACAGCACAAGGTAGTTATCCGATATTTGGGGTAGGTTTTTTACTTAAATATGAAAAACTCTTTTTTTCTTTTGGGACCCCTAGTTTCTTAAATCCAGAAAAGTTCTTAAGTGACCCTTCATTCGTTAGAAATGAAAATCCTATATTTTATTCTGTATTGGGAGGAAATGTTGACCTTGGAGTTCAGAGTCTTTCATTTAATCCATATTATTCAATTAAAATCATTCCCAATGCTACTAATCAAACTAGTGTAGGGGGGAACTTGGATTATAAAAACTTTTTTGAGTTTGGAGGTGGATATAAAAGTATAGGATACGCTTATTTAATGGGAATGGTAAAGTTAAAGATGGGTATAGATATTGGGTACGCTACTGATTTCGGAGCTGGTAACGCAGCATCCAACAACCGAAGTGGTTTTGAAATCTTTGCAAAGTATAGGTTTTAAAAAAAACCCTCATTCGAGGGCTTTTAAATTAGTGTTTGATTTGATATTTCTTTAATTCCAAGTCTTAATATTCATGAGAGTTCTAGAACCAAAATAAGTAGAGATTGGAGCTATCGTTTGCTGAAATTTAGCAAATGCTTCTTGTTCTTTCTTCGTGTCAATGTTGTTTGTTAAAGCAGCACCGTAATCTTTATGAGATGCATAAACATAATGAGATTCACCATCCGAACTTTGGCCGTGAGAAATTTGACCTAGAGAGACGTATCCCGGGTGGCTGTAACCTTTCATTAATGCTTGAAAAGCTGCGGCAAACACAGCTGGATTATCTACCCTCCACTGCCAGGTTTGAGAATATGTGTGTCCATTTCTTTTGTTAAGCCCTGTCCTAATTAGTGTACTTCCTGCATTTGATGAAGTTATTGATCCAAACTTTTGCATCTCACTAATGTATTCTGAGTAATCCGCACCAGATCTCATTTTCCTAAGTTCAGTTAGTCCTTCAACCGATCCAACAAAAGAAAGATAGTGAGTAGCTTCAATTTCGTGAGACTTGAAAGCCACATAGTCAAGTATGACTGATACTCCATCTGGAAGATTTATACTAGAATAAAACCCATCGACTAGATCAAGAACATAACCTTCACTGCCGGCTTCAACTTTAAGTCCCACTTGTTCAAAAGTTATATTCTGCTGAGCAACTACAAAATTGCAAGCAAGAAATATAAATAGTAATATTTTTTTCATGATTAAATTAATTTATGATTATAAGTTCAATTTATAAAAAATATTACCAAAGCGAGCAATATTTAGTTCAAATTAATTGTTTTTATATTGTCAGAATAAACCTTATCAATGAGAAGATGTCTGGGATCAATTGCCGCTTTTAAAGGTAGAGTATCTAATTGAAAAGATAGCTTACTCGTATTTTCTTCTATTTTAATACGTTTTTGACTGATCAATTCTTTTTCATCTTTATCGGTAAAAAACCCTATGTCTACCCATTCATTTAACGGGACACTTTTTTCATTTCCAATTGAATCAGCCCTTATTTTTTTTGACTCCAACTCAAGGTTAATCTCATATTTTCCATTTTCAAGTTTTTTTGCCTCAACAGTTTTAAGTCTATTATCATAAATCGTAATTTCCTTAAACCAATCGTCAATTAAATAACTCAGAGAATCGGGAACTTTTTTTTCTAAAACATTTAAAAAATCTAAAGAGGTAGGATAGTAATTTGAATACTTATATTTATCTAAGAATTCTTTGAGCGCTTCATTTACCTTGTCTTCACCAATATAGTCTTGCAAAGCATATAATATTACACTTCCTTTTCCGTAATGAATATAAGACTGATTTTCAACTTTAAACAATGGAAGTTCTTTCTCAACTTCTCCAGACCTTCCCCTCAGATATCTGTCGTGATCATATTTAATAAATTCACGCATTGCCATAGGTGTCTTCGATATACTTTTCATTGTCATCAAAGAGGAGTACTCGGAAAAGCTTTCACTTAACAATGTTGCTCCTTGCATGTTTGCACCAACTAATTGATGCGCCCACCACTGGTGTGCAATCTCGTGGGCTATAACAGCATCAATCACATTATTTTTTTCCTCGTCTTCAAGGTCTATAACAAAACCAAAAGCCTCTGAATAAGGCATTGTTCCAGGAAAAGCCTGAGCAAATGTTGAGAACCTTGGAAATTCAATTATCCTACACTGTTTGTGAGTGTAAGGACCAAAGTTTTTCGTGTAATATTCAAGTGATCTTTCTACAGCTTTCACCATTTTATTAACATTCACTGAGTGTTTTTTGTCATAGTAGATTTCTATATCCACATCATTCCATTTTTTTCTCTCAACTTTATAATCTGCAGAAATAAATGAGTAAAAGTTTTGAGATGGATGATCAACTTTATATTTAAAATAGTTTCGATTATTTTCCTCCCACCTGTCAATTAAACTGCCTGGTGCTATAGCAATTTGATCTTTAGAAGTTGATATTATTGTTTCTACATCAATAAAGTCACTGAGCCCTTGGGTTAAGTAATTTTTTGTGCAATCATCTTTACAATTTGACTTTAGTTTTGGCATTCTTTCTTTTGGGGGGAGGTTATATTTTTTTCTCTTGTTTATGTCACTTAATTCTTTTCCACTACTATAACCAAGGGAAGGGAGAATTTCATAATTATTTAAAAAAGTTCCGTTTTTAACTATCTTTGTTGATTCTCCACTGTTTGAAAAACCTTTAGTTTCAAATTTATTTTCGATAATCAATTTTATAGTATCACCTAACTTTAGTGGCGGATTAAATAGATAGAATTGAACGTCATGTTTTTTGTCCTCACTTAAAAGTGAAGCACCCTCAAATGTTATTTTTTCCCGCCATCTTTTTTGAGTTCCAACAATAATAGTATCAATTTCAATACTTTTGGAATTGGTCATAATGATCTCTGCTAAGACATCAACTTTTTTCTGGTAGGGATATAAATCAATTTTGTATTCTGCGTTTAAGATCTTTGGTAAGGGTAATGAATTATACTTTTTATATTTATTTTCATACTCAACAGCAAGTTTTTCTAATTCTTTACTTTTTTTGTAAGGATTTAAAATTTGAGTATTGTAATAGACATAGCCTGTTATAATCAACCAACAAGAACAAATTAAAGCAGAAGGTATGACCACTTTTTTCGATAAATTTTCTTTTTGAAATTTAAATCGATCTTTGAATCTATTATTTGTTCCTCTATCCCATAAATTGCTTGAGAAAATAAGAAGCGTTAAACCTGTAAAAATCCAATATAGGTTGAACCAGAAAACCCCTTTTTCACTTGGTCCGAAACCGTTCATGTCTGAGTATATCAAAAAAGGAGTGCTACCAAAACTCAACATGTTTGATCCGATGTCGGCTAAGAGTAAAATGATGTCAAGTACTAAAATTAATACAACAGATATAAGATAACCAAAATATTTGTTGTTTACAATTACCTGAATAGCAATAGAACTGCTACAAAACAACAAATAAAGAGGCATAGCTCTATAGATAAAATCCCAAAAATAAATTGATGGTTCTATGTAATTAAAACCCTTTAAAAGTTGAAACACAATTGCACAAAATACAAAGAAGGTGTGAAGAATAATTGTTAAAGAAAAAAGTGAAATCGTTTTTGACAGAAGAGAAATCATTGAATTGTGAGGGGTTGAATCTATGACCTCATTTATTTTCTCATCTCGATCACGCCATATAAGTTCTCCGCTAAAAAAAACGAGTATTATCATTACAAACAGATAGGTTCCAGAAATAGAATCGGTCATTCTGTATGTTAGTGGATAA
>CACONV010000040.1 GCA_902628605.1 uncultured Bacteroidota bacterium | reverse complement strand
TTTGAGTTCCATTTTTTTAGGCTTACATTTTGAGAGGATAGTTTAAGGTTTACCAACAAAAGAAAAGCAAAACAAGTTACTTTTGCATGTTTTTTGCTTCTATACTTAAAGTGGCGTGTGGAACCAGGGTTAACCTCTCTTTTTTTATAAGTTTTCCTGTCACCCTGCATATGCCATAGGTTTTGTTTTCTATTCTAATTAAAGCGCTTTTAAGATCACGAATAAACTTTTCTTGTCTTAGAGCTAGCTGTGTATTTGCTTCTTTGGACATCGTCTCTGATCCTTCCTCAAAAGCTTTGAAAGTTGGAGAAGTATCATCGGTGCCGTTATTACCATCGTTCATGTAAGTACTTTTTAACAATTCAAGATCTTTTTTCGCTTTCTCAATTTTTTCTTCTATTAAAACTTTAAATTGATTTAGTTCTTTGTCACTATATTTATTTTTAATTATTTCACTCATTTTGGTTTGACTTTACAGAGTTCAACAAATGTTTTAATTTTATCAAATACAATATTTTCACCTTTTTTCACTTCCTTCTTAATAACTATATCTTTAGCTAAGACTTCATTCTTAATATAATCTAAATGATTAACAAACACTTTATCTAATGTTTTGTCAGGTGTCAAATATAAAATAATTTTATCAGTCACCTCAAATCCTGACTGTTTTCTTAAATTTTGAAGTCTATTTATAAACTCCCTTGCTAGTCCTTCATGAAGAAGACTTTCGTTTAATCTAGTGTCAAGAGCAACAGTAATTTTATCATTATTTGCAACAATCCAACCTTCAATATCTTTATATTCGATTAATACTTCAGAGGGTAAAATGTTGATTTTCTCTTGTTTAATTGATATCGAGATACTTTCACCTTTCTCTAATAAGTCGATTTGATTTTTTTGAAGTGCTTCTAATTTATTTTTCAACTCGTTTATACTTCTCCCATATTTAGGACCTAGAATTTTTAAGTTCGGTTTAACATATTTTACAATAATGCCAGATGAATCATCAATAATTTTAATTTTCTTAACGTTTATCTCCGCACAAATCAACTCGGAAATACTTTCTATAGATTTTTTTTCTAAAATATTTTTTGCGGGAACAATTAGTTTGTTTAAAGGCTGTCTTACTTTAATCTGATTCTTTTTTCTTATCGACAAAGCCAATGAGGAAATATCTCTAGCATAATTCATCTTCTTTTCAAGGTCAGTATCCCTGTACCGGTCATTACTCGATGGGAATACTGTTAAATGAACAGAATCTTTTACTTCAGAACGGTTTTCTTTATTAAGATCCAAGAAAAGTCTATCTGCAAAAAAAGGTGCCAATGGAGCCATTAATCTACAAACTTTATTCAGACATTCGAAAAGCGTATGATACGCGGCTAGTTTGTCATTACTTAACACTCCCTTCCAAAATCTTCTTCTAGATAATCTTACATACCAGTTGCTAAGTAAATCATTTACAAAAGTTGATATGTTCCTAGCCGCTTTAGTAGCATCATATTTGTCATATGATTCGTCCACTTCCTTTATAAGGCGATTCAGTTCTGAAATGATCCATCTATCTATTTCTGGTCTTTTAGTTATGGGAATATTTTTTTTATTGACATCAAATTCATCAATATTTGCGTAAAGGACAAAGAAAGAATATGTATTAAACAATGTCCCAAAAAACTTTCTAGATATTTCATCAACTCCGTCTATATCGAACCTTAAATTGTCCCACGGATTTGAATTAGAAATCATATACCATCTTGTCGCGTCAGGACCGTATCTAGAAATTATCTCAAAAGGATCAATACTATTTCCCAGTCTTTTCGACATTTTTTGACCATTTTTATCTAAAACTAATCCGTTTGATATAACATTTTTGTAAGAGATAGAGTTAAAAACAATAGTTGAAATCACATGTAAGGTGTAAAACCAACCCCTTGTTTGATCAACCCCTTCCGCGATATAATCGGCAGGGAATATTTTTTTCTCATCTACAAGATTTTTATTTTCAAAAGGGTAGTGAACTTGAGCATAAGGCATGGCGCCAGAGTCAAACCATACATCAATTAAATCACTTTCTCTATACATTGGTTTACCTTCATCACTTGAAAGAATTATATTATCCAGGGTATCCTTGTGTAAATCAATCTTATCGTAATTTTCTTCCTCCATGTTGTCCACCTCAAAGGCCTCTATTGGATTAAACTCCATATGCTTATTATTAATGGATTTAATAATTTCACTTTTCAGCTCATTGACTGATCCAATTACTTTTGTTTCGCTATTATCTTTAGTTCTCCATATTGGCAATGGAATTCCCCAATATCTACTTCTAGACAAATTCCAGTCATTTGCACTTGACAACCAATTGCTAAACCTTTTTTCCCCAGTAGAACTAGGAATCCAATTTATCTGTTTGTTTAAAGAAACCAATTTATCTCTGATTTTAGATACACCTATAAACCATGAATCGAGAGGATAGTAAAGAATAGGTTTATCTGTTCTCCAGCAATTTGGATAAGAGTGAATATATTTTTCTACTTTAAATGCTCTGTTTTTTTCTTTTAGATGTATGCATATTTCAACATCTACAGATTTTTCCGGTTTTTGATCATCGTTGTAGTATTCATTTTTAACATATTTACCTCCAATTATCTTTAGATTATCAATAAACTTTCCTTGTAAGTCTACAAGTGGAACAAGCTCCCCATTTTTATCTTTAGTAAGTAATGGGGGAACAGGTGGGCTAGCTTGACTTGCTGCTAAAGCGTCATCAGACCCAAAGGTTGGAGCCGTGTGTACTATTCCCGTTCCTTCGTCTGTGGTCACAAAATCCCCAGAGATTACTCTATATGCATTTTCATGATTATCGTTAGGAAGAGGCGCATCTTCCCATATTTTCTCGTATCTAACATCAATAAGTCTATCCCCCTTAACTTGATTGATAATTAAAAAAGGAATCTTTTTTTCCGTAGATTTCAATAAAAGGTCTTTAGAAGAATTTATCTCAAAAAACTTATTGTCAAAAACCTTATTAATAAGGTCTTTTGCCAACAAAACTCTTATAGGCTTTTCGGTGTATAAATTAAAAGTGTCAATAACAACATAATTAATTTTTTTACTAATTGTCAAAGCAGTGTTTGATGGAAGGGTCCATGGGGTAGTGGTCCAAGCTAGAAAAAATAAATCAGAATCTGTTTCTAGTTCTTTAGGAAGAGTACTATTCAAAATTTTAAACATTGCAGTTATAGAAACATCGCTTACATCTTTATAAGTTCCTGGTTGATTTAGCTCATGTGAACTCAAACCTGTTCCAGCTTTCGGAGAGTAGGGTTGGACGGTATACCCTTTGTAAATTAACCCTTTTTTGAAAATCTCTTTTAGCAACCACCAAACACTTTCAATGTATTTTGTTTTATAAGTCACATAAGGATTATCCATATCAACCCAAAAACCAATTTTTTTTGTTAATTCGTTCCATACGTCTGTATAGCGCATAACAGCTTCTCTACAAGCATTGTTATATTTTTCAATACTGAGTTTTTTCCCTATGTCTTCTTTAGTGATATTTAATTCTTTTTCAACTCCCAGTTCAACAGGTAATCCGTGAGTATCCCATCCTGCTTTTCTTTCCACCTTAAAACCTTTTTGGGTCTTGTATCTGCAAAAAATATCTTTAATAGTTCTTGCCATAACATGGTGAATCCCTGGGAGTCCGTTTGCAGATGGAGGCCCTTCGTAAAAGATATATGGAGTAGAATTTTTATTTGAACTTATACTTTTTTCAAATATCTTTTCCGTCTCCCAAAAAGTAAGAATTTCGGAAGCAATTGTGTTCAATTCAAGCTGTTTATAATCTTTGAAGGCCATAGGGCATGCATTAAATGTCCGAAAATAAGCATTTTTTATGCATTTTAGCTATAAATTATTTCGACTAATTAAAACTTTACATTAAGGTTTAAAATAATTGCTCTACCAGGTGAAGAGATAGCTGAAGCAAATTCTTTGTAATGTAAATCAAATATATTCTCTATGGAAAAGGATGTCCTGACGTTTTCATTGTGATCTAATGCTGCTGAAATAGAGTAAATCGACCATTTTGGAGAGCCATAATACATTATATTTCCCTTTTCATCATTTATTATTGGTGTTTCTTCGATTTTATCTTCACCACCTCTACTATAATCTTGTGATAATTTTCTTCCACTAAAATTGTTACTTAATGTCAAGTTAAATTTCTTACTGTCGTAGCTGATTCTCAGATTCCCGTATAGAGGAAGTATTGAAGGAATTTGGCCTATCTTTTTGTTCATAGTATTATCCGTCAAATTAACATTTCCCATAATATTAAAACCAGGAAAAAGCTTAGCCTTACCATCAATTGAAACACCGTAGATTCGTGTATTACCAATATTTT
>CACONV010000039.1 GCA_902628605.1 uncultured Bacteroidota bacterium | reverse complement strand
ATCAGATGGCAAAATTGAACAAACCAAATCTGAAACTTTATACATTTCTTCGTCTGGCTCACCTACGGATAATCCCCCAATTGCATATCCTTCAGCGAATCTACTTGAAACAAAATCTGCTGATTCTTTTCTTAAATCATTATAAATTCCTCCTTGAATAATTGGAAATAAATATTGTTTATTATTATAAAGAAATGGAGAATTGTTATGCTTTTTTATACATCGATCTAACCACCTATGTGTTAACTTCATAGAATCTTTCACATATTGAAATTTAGAAGGATATGGGGGACATTCATCAAAAGCCATTATTACATCTGCTCCAATTTCTCTTTGTATGTCAATCACTGATTCAGGGGTTAATAAATGTTTGCTCCCGTCTATATGTGACTGAAATATCACTCCCTTTTCTGATATTTTTCTTGAATTAGATAATGAATATACTTGAAATCCGCCTGAATCTGTTAATATTAATTTATCCCAATTCATAAATTTGTGAATTCCGCCTGCTTTTTTAATAACTCTAGTACCAGGTCTTAAATACAAATGATATGTATTACTCAATATAATTTTAGAATTAATTTGATTACTCAATATCTTTTGATCAATACCTTTGACAGTGGCCTGAGTGCCAACGGGCATAAAAATTGGGGTATTAATTTTTCCAATTGAACAATTTAAAACACCTGCACGCGCATTTGAGCGAGTATCTTTTTTGATTAACTTAAATTCCATGTTTTTTAGAGGAAATTTTAATTATTAAAAAATATACTAATGAACAATAATTGTTCGTAATCTTTTCAAAATTGATGCTCATTGACTCAATGAAATTAATCTAAAAAATTAAATTTACAATATAAAGTGATAGTTATGTCGTCAATTGCTAATCTAGAAAAAATAACACTTCAAGTCAGGAGAGATATTTTAAGAATGGTTCACTCTGTAAACTCTGGTCATCCTGGAGGATCACTTGGTTGTACTGAACTTTTTGTTGCTCTTTACAACGAAATTTTAGATTTAAATGAAGAATTTGATATGGATGGGGAAAATGAAGATATATTTTTTTTATCCAACGGTCATATCTCACCCGTTTTTTACAGTGTTTTAGCTAGGAAAGGGTTTTTCCCTATCAGTGAACTCAAAACTTTTAGAAAATTAAATTCTAGACTACAAGGTCATCCGACAACTCATGAAAAACTACCAGGTGTGAGAGTTGCTTCTGGGTCTCTAGGCCAAGGAATATCTGTAGCAATCGGTAGTGCTTTATCAAAAAAACTAAACAATGACAATAAACTTGTCTACGTCTTAGTTGGAGATGGAGAGTTACAAGAGGGCCAAAATTGGGAAGCTATAATGTTTGCATCGGCAAAAAAAATAGATAATTTAATTTTATGTGTTGACTTAAACGGTAAACAAATTGATGGTTCAACAAGTGAAGTACTACCCATAGGAAATTTAAAAATTAAATTTGAAGCTTTTGGATGGAAAGTTTTAGATATAGAAAATGGAAATAGTCTAAAATCAATTATTAAGAAATTAAAAGAAGCAAAGAAAGAAACAAATAAAAAGTTGCCTATTTGCTTACTTATAAAAACTGAAATGGGGAATGGGGTTGATTTTATGATGAATACCCATGAATGGCACGGAGTTGCTCCAAACGACGAACAGCTTGAAATTGCTTTATCTCAGAATCCAGAAACACTTGGAGACTACTAATAATAGGATATGAATGGATACACTTACACAGAATTAAAAGACACAAGATCAGGATTTGGTGATGGTCTTACAGAACTAGGAAGGAAAAATAAAAATGTAGTAGCATTATGCGCAGATTTAACTGGATCGTTGAAAATGAATCAATTTAAAATAGAAAATCCA
Organism: uncultured Bacteroidota bacterium; assembly: GCA_902628605.1. The sequence continues at coordinate 2,579 of CACONV010000039.1, read as the reverse complement.
AAAAGATTTTTTCAGGTGGGAATCGCGGAAGCAAATATGATGGGCATTGCAGCTGGACTCACGATTGGTGGTAAAATACCTTTTACTGGTACTTTTGCTAATTTTTCGACTGGTAGAGTTTACGATCAAATTAGGCAATCCATTGCATATTCTGGAAAAAATGTAAAGATTTGTGCTTCACACGCAGGATTAACACTTGGAGAAGACGGAGCTACGCATCAAATATTAGAAGATATTGGTTTAATGAAGATGTTACCTGGGATGACTGTAATTAATACCTGTGATTATAATCAAACTAAATTAGCAACATTAAAAATAGCTGAGCATGAAGGGCCAGTTTATTTAAGATTTGGCAGACCTAAAGTTCCAAATTTTACAAACCTTGAACAAAAATTTGAGATAGGCAAAGGAATTCTTCTTAATGAAGGAAATGATGTTACTATTGTAGCAACCGGTCATTTGGTTTGGGAATCTATTATTGCTGGTAGAAAGTTGAGTGATGTGGGTATTTCAGCAGAAATTATCAATATTCACACAATAAAACCAATTGATAAAAAAATTATTTTAAAATCAATAAATAAAAGTCGTTGTTTAGTTTCAGCTGAAGAGCATAATTTTTTAGGAGGACTAGGCGAAAGTATTTCAAGAGTTTTAACAGAAAATGACCCTGTCCCTCAAGAATTCGTTGCTACTAATGATACTTTTGGTGAATCCGGATCACCATCTAAACTGATGAAAAAATATGGTTTGGATTCTAATTCAATTGTTAAAGCTGTGAAAAAAGTTCTTTTAAGAAAATGAAAAAAAAATATTTGTTATTTTTTTTTATTGTCATACTTTTAAATTTAGCTGTAAAAAAATCGTATTGCCAGATTAATTATGGAATAAAGTTTGGCTTAAATTTCGATAATGTCGGAGATATTGAAGGAATAAGCTCATTGAAAAACGGGATTGAGACTGCCTCGATTGCAAGCCTTCATTTAGGATTTTATGCCCAACTAAAATTAGTTGACTTTTACATTAGACCTGAATTGCAAATAAGTCAAAATAAATCTGAAATTGTTTCTTTAGATAGGGTTGAAATAAACAAAGTGGAGATTCCAATTTTAATTGGATATAAATTTTTTGGTCCAATTTCAATATTTACAGGCCCAATATTTCAAAATATAATTTCAATAAAGAGTAAATCATTAAATTTTGGAAATTATACTAACAGTTTTACAATGGGATTGCAAATTGGCTCAAGAATTGAAGTTGGTAAATTTGGTTTAGGGTTTCGTTTTGAAAGAGGATTTACAGATAACGAGATAGAAATTTTAGGAAATAACAGCATAGATATTGAGGCTTATTCTGATATAAGACCAAAATTATGGTCTATTAGTTTGACTTACGAGCTTGGAAAAGAGAAAGATTTAGACAACTAAGTGTTTTTGTCAAGATAATCTGGGATACCATCATTATTTGAGTCATCCGGTAAATTATCCGGGTCATCTCCATCTAATTCATCTTTTGTTAAAATTCCGTCTCCATCATCGTCTTCATCATACATGTTAATTATACCATCCTCATCTGTGTCATCATTGTATGGATTCCGATCTTTGTTCGGATCTTCGTCGATTGATAGAACACCATCGTTATCATGGTCAGATTTATTTGTGGTAAACATCGAAATTTCAAAAATTAAAGGGGAATAAGTTGGAATATTGGTCTGTGCACTATTAAAATATCCTAGTCCAGAAGGCATAAAAATTAATCCTCTTCCAAATTGATTAAAATCAATTGTTCCATTTTCTCTTTGAATAAAATTCCCTGGTGAAAAGTACTGTAATCCGTATCTGAAGCCTCTAATCACATTAGCAGTATCAAACCAAACTGGATTTGTTTTTTTGTCAAACACCTTTCCATTTAATAATTTACCTTTATATGTAAGGTATACTGAGTCAACTATACTTGGTCTATCCTCCATTCTAACTCCTTCTGTGACAACAATATGATACAATTTGTGTTCTATAATTTCTCCTTCATTAGAAGCTAATGGAATAGAGGTTTCAACAGCAAAATCGAAAAGGGATTTTAAGTTAGAATTTTCTGACAGAATAGTATCAATGAAAATCTCGTTGTCATCATTAAATACATCACTAAAATCTCTATAATTGTAGTAATGGGATTTTAAATATTGGATTAGCTTTTGGTCATCTTCTAAAGATTGTTCAAGATAATCTCTAGGTGGTTCTTCATCATCCTCATCATCGGGACTGCACGATATACAAATTAAAATAAAAGAAATTGGAAGTATAAATTTTAAACTTTTAATAAAAGAATGTTCAATTTTTAATTTGACCATTTATGTTTAATTTACACAAATTTAATATTTATTTATAAATGAGAATCGACTTTTACATCTGGACTGTAAGATATTTTGAATCTAGAAACAAAGCGACAAAAGCTTGTAAAAATGGTAATGTAATTGTTAACGATAAAAAAGTAAAACCGTCATATGAAGTATTAGTAAATGATGAGGTTAGAATAAGAAAAAACGGTAATACATACAAGTTTTTAGTTTTGAATTTCCCAAAATC
>CACONV010000038.1 GCA_902628605.1 uncultured Bacteroidota bacterium | reverse complement strand
AATGCAAAATGGTGGGCAGGCGTTCTTATTGAAGGTCACAAGATGCCACTTAAAGATGGCTATGAAGCGCAACTATACGGAACCAGTTACTTCAATCAACTGCAACCACTATTGTTGTCAAATAATGGTGAGTTAGTTTGGTCTGAGGAACCTTTTAGATTTAGAGTTAATAAAGAAAAAATCTTGTTTGACAAATCTTACGCACCACTTGAGTATAAAAAAGCAGGTAAAAACCTAAAAGAAGCCTACTTGTATGCTAGTGAAAACTTCTTCCCTCCATCAGGTAAAATGCCGCCCGAGCTTTTTTTCTCCGTCCCTCAATATAATACTTGGATTGAATTAACCTACAATCAAAACCAAAAAAGACATTCTTGAATACGCGAGAGCTATAATTGAAAACGGTATGCCCCCTGGAATCTTAATGATTGACGACAATTGGCAAGAAGATTATGGAAAATGGAATTTTCACCAAGGTAGATTTCCTAATCCAAAAGCAATGATGAAAGAATTAAAAGAATTAGGCTTTAAAGTAATGCTTTGGGTCTGTCCATTTGTTAGCGCTGATTCGGATGTTTACAGGAACCTTGAGAAAAAAAGGGTATTTATGTTAGATGAGACAGAAAAACCAGCCATGGTCAGGTGGTGGAACGGGGTGAGTGCAGTTTTAGATCTTACAAATCCTGAGAGTGAAATATGGTTTAAAGGGGTATTAAATAATTTAATGACCGAGTTTGGAGTTGACGGATTTAAATTAGATGCAGGAGATGGAAGATTTTACAAAGGAATTAAATCTTTAAAAAAAGTAAATCCTAACACACATACTGAATTATTTGCCAAAATTGGATTAAGCTACCCTTACAATGAATATAGAGCAACGTGGAAAATGGGAGGCCAACCTCTGGTTCAAAGATTACACGACAAAAGCCACGATTGGGAAGATCTTAAAAAATTAATACCTCATATGCTGCTGGAAGGAATTATGGGTTATCCTTTTAGTTGCCCAGATATGATTGGTGGTGGCCAATTCACGTCATTTTTGGATGACGCACCCATCGATCAGGAATTAGTTGTTCGTTCTACTCAGGTTCATGCACTCATGCCTATGATGCAGTTTTCAGTTGCTCCTTGGCGAATACTCGATAAGAGACACTTTAACGCTGTTTTGAGTGCTGTTAATCTAAGAAGTAAGTTCAAGGAAATTATTTTAACATTAGCTAAAAAGTCATCAATTAACGGAGAACCTATAGTTCGCTCAATGGAATATGTTTTTCCTCACGAGGGATACGTCGATATTACAGATCAATTTATGCTGGGGAATAATATTTTAGTTACTCCTTATTTGTCTAAAGGAGAGGGTTCAAGAGAAGTAATCCTTCCAAAAGGCAAATGGAAATCAGACACTGGGAAAATTTATAAAGGAGGTAAAACAGTAACAATCGATGTCCCCTTAACAAGACTTCCCTACTTTATTTTCCAATAAAATAAACGAAATGCAATTTTATATACAGATTTAGAACATTATCAATTAATCGTTATATATGTCTAAGTCAAGAGATAAAGAGTCCAGATATAAAATTCTATTTATACAACAACTAAGAATTTTATTTCTGTCATCTTCGGAAATTCGGTCAGGGAAAAATTTAACCGCAATATAAAGTGGCATTAATTCTGCCAAATCTTCTCTATATGGATAATCTCGTGCATAATCGGAAATATAACAATTATCTTTATCCACAGCTTTAATCCAATCCTCTCCATTAGTTAATCTATCTGGATAAACATAAGCATCAACAGAGGTATGCGCAGCCTCGTGTATTAATGTTTCTTCTATTATATTTCCAGTGTAATGTTTTTCATAACTTTCAGACATCCCAGTGTGTACAAGTATATTGTTATTTCCTCCTCCATAGGCCTCAATTCCTTTATGAATCCACATGGTTTCTACGTGTTTTCTTAACCCTTTTGACAATTGGCCGATTAAAAATGAGTATTTTTCTGCTTCTAACAAAGATTGATCAACTGAAAACTCTGAGTTGATCTGAATTTCTGTAACCAATCCGTCAGAAAAATAAGCGTCATACAAAAAGGGATTATTATTTATAAATGCACCCCCATTTCTTCTATCATACATCAACCTTTTATCCGTTCCTTTATAAACTAAACTATCATAAACACTTTTATCGGAAGATGTGATTATATCTCCTGTAATAAAAATAGTACCTCCGTAAGGTGGTTGACTCATTTCTACATAACTATATTCCTGAGAATTATATGAAAATATCTTTAAAAAATTAGCTGTTAAATTCAAATCGGAAGAAATTGTAATTGTCAACACTCTGGATGTTTCAGAATTTCCAGTCCAACCGCTGAATTTATAACCTTCCGAGGGAGTGGCGACCACAGAGATTACCGTGCCTGAAGAAAACGTGCCCCCCGCTGAGACGATGCCTCCAACACCAGCGCTTGTTGTAACGATAAATTCAGGGCTTGGAATCAATTGAAAGTTTGCAGTTAATTGGATATTAGAATTTACTGTTATCGTTATTTCCATTGAAGTTTCATTGCTTCCAGTCCAGCCAATAAATTGATAACCATCGTTGGGAGTAGCGGTTATTGTTAATACAGTTCCGGCATTAAATGTACCTGATTGTGTATTAACACTTCCACCTTCAGTGGAACTAATTGAAACATCGTATGTTGCTACTGGCTTGGGTTCAACCTCATTTGGGGAATCAGAATCAGCTTTACTACAGGAAAATATAATAAGATTAGATAAAAAAAATAGATAGTTAAAATTTGACTTTAAAATATTCATTTTTGGTTTTTTATATAAATATAGATTGTTAAACTATAAAACTTTTAAATACTATAGTATAATTAGGGTAACATATAGTTTAAATATTACTAATTTTGTCATAAAACAAGCATGATCAGAAATTTATTTTTTTCACTTTTAATTTTATTTACAAGCTGTAATTCTGAAAATAAATCAAAAAAATCATTTTATCCAGGACAGTTTTGGTTAGATAATAATGGAGTCCATATTAACGCTCATGGTGGGGGAATCCTATATTATCAAAATAAATACTTTTGGTACGGCGAACATAAAATAGAAGGTGAAATTGGAAATACCGCCCAAGAAGGTGTTCATCTTTATACCTCTGAAAACCTATATGATTGGAAAGACGAGGGTATAGTATTAAAAGTTAACAAAGAGGACCCATCCTCTGATATTTATAAAGGGTGTATACTTGAAAGACCCAAAGTGATTTATAATAAAAAAACTAAGAAGTTTGTAATGTGGTTTCACCTAGAACCCATTAATAGAGGTTATGAGGCGGCTAGAAGTGGAGTTGCTATTTCAGATAGTCCATTTGGACCATTTACTTTTATCGAATCTATAAGACCGAATGCTGGTGTTTGGCCACTAAATGTGCAAGATTTTCATAAAAAACCCATATCCAGTGATGTAAAGAAAATATATGGAGGTGGACCTGAACATCTACCCAAACATGTTGATAGTCTAAACCTTCTTGGGAGAGATTTTGAAATTGGGCAAATGGCAAGAGATATGACCCTTTTTGTTGATGATGATGATAAGGCATACCATATATATTCCTCAGAAGATAACAGTACTTTGCATATATCTCTACTTTCAGAAGACTACCTTACTCACTCCGGTAAATATAAAAGATTCTTCCCTAGTAAGTTTAATGAGGCCCCAACCATGATGAAAACTTCTTCAGAAAAATACTTTATAATTTCTTCAGGCTGCACTGGATGGAGTCCAAATGCGGCAAGGTCAGCGAGTGCGGACAGCATTTTTGGACCTTGGAAAGAACTTGGAAATCCTTGTATTAGCAGAGACTCACTGACAACATACTATTCTCAAAGTACATATATACTTCCTGTTCAAGGTATAAAAGATGCATATATATTTATGGCAGACAGATGGAAACCTGAAAATCCAATCGAAGGCAAATATATATGGCTTCCTTTGAAAATTAAAAACAATAAATTAGTTGAGCTAGAATGGAAAGAAAAGTGGGATTTAAGTATTTTTGAAAGTAATTAATTTGTTTTCAACTTCACACGAGTCAAATACATATCTGTGGTCATATAAAGATACTCATAGTTTGAATCAAAAGTACAATTTGCCGTCCTTTCAACTGTTTTTATGGTTCCCAAATGAGTCCCATCATTACTAATTATAAGCACGCCTCCGGGACCAGTTGAGAAAATAGTACCATCAGGATGAATTTTAATTCCGTCAAAAAGGCCAACTTCTTTTTCAGCTAATTTTCTGCCATCAAAAAAAACACGCTCATTTTTCACGATTTCTTCGTGAATATCGTAGGCCATAATTCTTGGATTGGTAGAATCCGAAATATTAACATACATCACTTTATTATCATTTGAAAGAGCGACACCATTGGGATAAGTTAAGTTATCAACCAATAAAGTTAGTTTACCAACTGTATCCAATTTATAAACACCGTTAATATTCAATTCCTTTAACTTATCAGAATTTCTGTTTTTCAACCCATATGGGGGGTCGGTAAAAATCAGATCTCCATTTTTTGTAAAAACCATGTCATTTGGACTATTGAAACGCTTCCCTTGAAATTTGTTTACGACAGTTTCGAGCTCACCACTACCCCATCTTTTAAGCTTTGCGATTTCCCTATCTCCATGCTTGCATATAAATAGCTCATTTTTAGAATTTAAAATTAGTCCGTTTGATCCATCTTTTTTACTAGTTGGAACTTTTCCACTATACCCACTAGGATCAATGTAAACTGATAAACCCTCATTTTCATTCCATTTGTAAATTTTATTTTCAGGGACATCTGAAAATAAAACAGAATTGATTTTATCTACCCAAACTGGACCTTCGGACCACTCAAACCCCCTAGCTAAAATTTCTATTTTAGAGTACTCAT
>CACONV010000037.1 GCA_902628605.1 uncultured Bacteroidota bacterium | reverse complement strand
GGTTAGCTCAGGGATTTAATATTCATTATTGTGGAAAACTGGTCGCGGATTTTTCATATTTACATAACGCTAAGGGTTGTGACATGCATGATACAAAATTTATTAACAATTATGAAATTTCAGAAAAAACATGTTGTCAAGACAAGGCGTACATCTTCGATAAAAATCAGATCGAAACTGAATCCAAAATAACTTTACTTTTTAATCCTCCGATGGGACAAACTTTTTTTGGAGATATTTTACACGTAAATAAATTCGCTTTAATAAAAATACCAGAATTCCCACCTCCCAAATTACATGCTTTTAAAAAAAATTGTGCCTTTATTTTTTATGGATGATTAGATAGATATAACCGCTTTAAATCTATTTAATTAAAATCTATAAAAATGAAAATTATATTAACTGTTTTAAACTTATTATTAATATCTAATATTCTCTTAGCCCAAGAGGAAATAAAAGGACAAATCTATTCAAAACTCAATGAAGGTTTAATACCTATTTCGGGCGTAAATGTTTACTGGCTTGATACTTCAAAGGGAACTATTTCTAATGGGGATGGAAAATTTTCCATTCCAAAAAATAATAATACAAATAAACTTATCCTAAGTTTCATAGGATTTCAAACAGATACCCTGCTTGTTGAAAATCAGTCAAACATTTCACATGTAATGAAAGAAAGTAAGCTCGGCGAGCTTGATGAAATAGAAGTTACTGAGAGAAGAAAATCTCTTCAAAGATCATACCTCAGTGCTCAAAACATAACCAAAATAAGCAGTGAGGAGTTATTAAAGGCTGCATGTTGTAATTTGTCTGAAAGTTTTGAAACAAACCCTTCGATTGATATTAATTTTTCAGATGCCTTGACAGGTACCAAACAAATAAATATGCTAGGACTTTCTAGCCCATATATTATGATAACACAGGAGAACATTCCATTTGTAAGAGGCGCATCACAAGTATATGGACTAACTTATACTCCTGGACCCTGGATTGAGAGTATTCAAGTAACTAAAGGAACTGGAAGCGTTGTTAACGGTTTTGAAAGTATTGTAGGGCAAATAAACGCTGAATTAAAAAAACCCAGTTTAACTAATCCATTTTTTTTAAATGCTTTTGCCTCTGTAAATGGAAGAAAAGAATTTAATTTTCATCTAAATAAAACACTTAGTCAAAAGTTTAGTTTAGGAATTTACGGGCATGCTAGTGCACGTACTATGATCACTGACAATAATGATGATGGTTTTTTAGATATGCCGAAAACTCGGCAAATAAACTTTTTGAAAAGGTTACAATATACTGATGCAGAGAATGGTTTTGTAGGGTTTCTTAGTCTTAGGTTTTTAAATGATAGAAAAAAATCTGGAGAAACTACTTTTAATGGAAGAAGCAATAATCTAAATCGTATAAGTTGGGGGAGTGAAATTTTTACTCAAAGAGCTGATGCAAGTTTAAAAATTGGATACGTTTTTCCTTTGATAACCTATCAAAGCATAGGTTTTCAAAGTGCTTATTCAAAACATAATCAAGAGTCATTTTTTGGTATTAGAGATTACAACATCTCTCACGAAAGTTACTATAGTAACTTAATTTTCAACTCAATTATTATTAATACAAAGCACAAATTTAAAACTGGATTAAATTTTTCAAGAGATATTTATTCTGAAAATATTGATACGGATTTGTACAATAGGACAGATGATGTTTTTGGAATATTTTTCGAGTACACTTATGATAATCTTGAAAATCTTAATTTGATAGCAGGAGTAAGATTAGATAATCATAATAACATTGGTACATTTTTATCTCCACGTCTTCATCTTAGATACCAAAAAAATGAAACACCAACAATTTTTAGAATTTCTGTTGGCCAAGGCAGAAAAGTAGGTAACATATTTGCTGAAAACCAAAATATTTTTGCATCGAATAGAACAATTCAAATTTTCCCCTCAAACGGTTCTATCTATGGTTTAAAACCCGAAATAGCTTGGAATTATGGACTAAGCATTACTCGTAATTTAAACTTATTCAATAGAAGTGCTGATATTATTTTGGATTTTTATAATACAACTTTTTTAAATCAAGTTGTAGCAGACTTTGAAAAGTTAAACTACATTCAATTTTACAATTTGTCCGGTAAAAGCTTTTCAAAAAGTTTTCAAATCGAATTGAATTACAGGGCTTCAAACAATATTTCAACAAGAATTGCATATAAGAATGAAAATGTTAAAGTATCTTACAGGGACGGGTTTAAAAGAAAACCATTAAGACCCTACTCAAGATTTTTCTTTAATATTGAGTATAACACAGTTAGTACTAATGGAAAAGGGTGGAGGAATGATTTCACTTACAATATTGTTGGAAAACAAAGAGTACCAGCTAATCTGTTGGATTTAAATGGTTTTGTAGCGTCATCCTACAACATAATAAATTTTCAAACAGCAAAAGTATTTTCGCCTAAATTTGAATTATATTTGGGAGGGGAAAATTTGTTAAATGTGAGACAAAAAAATCCAATTATTGCTGCTGATAATCCTTTTGGAAGAAATTTCGATGCGAGTTTAGTTTATGCACCGGTTTTTGGAAGATTTCTCTATAGTGGAATAAGGTTTAATTTAAATTAGTATAATGAAAAAAATTATTTTTTTAATATTTATATCATCTATGGTTTTTTCTCAAAAAAAAGATATCGTAGAAGAATCCTTTGAAGTTAACGGAGTATGTAAGATGTGTAAAGCACGAATTGAGAAAACTGCATTTAAACAAAAAGGAGTAAAAAATGCTGAGTGGGATATAAAAAATCATTTACTCACAGTTTTGTATGATAAAAGTAAAATAGATATAAATAAAATCCACAAATCAATCGCAGAGATTGGTCACGACACGTCTGAGGAACAAGCACCAGACGAAGTTTACGACAATCTTCCAATGTGCTGTTTGTATAACAGAAATGAAATAAAAAAAGGTAAACGATAGTTTACCTTTTTTTAAAAGTCTAAGTAATTATTTTACATCATTCCTGGCATTCCTCCACCCATTGGGGGCATTCCACCTGCAGGTGCAGGAGCATCTTCTTTGATGTCGACTAAAGCACATTCTGTGGTAAGAATCATTCCAGCCACTGAGGCGGCATTTTCAAGGGCTATCCTTGTAACTTTAGTAGGGTCAATGATGCCTTCCTTAAGCATATCCACGTACTTTCCTTCTTTAGCATCGTAGCCAAAATTTTTCGCACTTTCATCAACTTTAGCTACTACAACAGAACCTTCTCCTCCAGAATTAGAAACTATTGTTCTTAGCGGTGACTCAACTGCATTATTTACTATTTGTACTCCAGTTGCTTCGTCAGCATTAACACCTTTAATTTTTCCAAGGACTTTTTTAGCATTTAAAAGGGCAATACCTCCTCCAGCAACTATACCTTCTTCAACTGCGGCTCTTGTTGCGTGAAGAGCATCATCTACCCGGTCTTTCTTTTCCTTCATTTCAACCTCTGAAGGTGCACCAACATATAAAACTGCAACCCCTCCAGATAATTTAGCTAACCTTTCTTGAAGCTTTTCTTTATCATAATCAGAAGTAGTGTTTTCTATTTGAGATTTTATTTGATTTACTCGATCAGTTATAGCCTTTGTGTCTCCAGCACCATTTACAATTGTAGTGTTGTCTTTATCTATAGTAACTTTTTCTGTAGTACCTAGCATTTCAATGGTAGTATTTTCTAAAGTAAATCCTCTCTCTTCAGAAATAACTGTACCACCTGTTAAGATCGCAATATCTTCTAGCATAGCCTTTCTTCGATCTCCAAATCCAGGAGCTTTGACCGCAGCAATTTTAAGGGAACCTCTAAGTTTATTGACAACTAAGGTTGCTAAAGCTTCACCGTCAACGTCCTCTGCAATGATCAGAAGCGGCTTACTGGATTGAGCGACTGGTTCTAAAATAGGAAGTAAATCTTTCATTGCAGAAATTTTCTTATCATACAACAAAATATATGGATTTTCTAAATCGGCTTCCATTTTTTCTGAATCAGTAACAAAATAGGGTGATAAATAACCTCTATCAAATTGCATACCCTCTACTACTTCAACATATGTATCTGTCCCTTTTGCCTCCTCAACGGTAATAACACCTTCCTTTCCAACTTTTTCAAAAGCTTCTGTTATGAGGCTACCTATCGCTTCGTCATTGTTAGCAGAAATACTTGCTACTTGTTTAATTTTTTCAGACGAATCTCCTACTTCTACAGATTGTGATTTTAATTCACTAACTATTGAATCGACAGCTTTACTAATGCCACGTTTTAAATCTAAAGGATTCGCACCTGCAGCAACATTTTTTAATCCCTCCTTAACAATATCTTGGGCTAAAATTGTTGCTGTGGTAGTTCCATCACCAGCTAAATCGTTAGTTTTAGAAGCAACTTCTTTAACCATTTGGGCACCCATATTTTCAAGTGCATCTTCAAGCTCGATCTCTTTAGCAACAGTCACACCATCTTTAGTGACTTGAGGAGCACCAAATGCTTTACCAATAATAACATTTCTACCCTTAGGACCTAAGGTTACTTTCACTGCATTCGCTAGAGCGTCTACACCTCTCTTTATACCATCTCTTGCGTCAAGATCAAATTCTATTTTCTTTGCCATAACTTTTTATTTATATAATTGCTAATATGTCGTTTTCTTTCATAATTAAATAATCTTTTCCATCATGGTTCAGTTCAGTACCTGAATATTTCCCATAAAGGACAACGTCTCCAACTTTAACTGTAATCGGATTATCTTTTGTTCCTGGACCAACAGCGACTATATTACCTTTTTGTGGCTTTTCTTTAGCTGTGTCAGGAATAATAATTCCAGATGAAGTTTTAGTTTCAGCGGCTGCAGGTTCAACTAGAACTCTATCAGCAAGTGGTTTTATATTTAATTTACTCATAACTTTATATTGTAATATTTAACTTATTTTTTCACAAATTGTGCCAATATTATTTGTGTCAGTTTTTAATTGAAATTTCCTTATATCTCATGACAAGCTGACATTTAATTTTCAGAATTTGGATTATTATTGTCTTCAAAAACCTCCTCTGGTAAAGTTTCGGGAATAACTTCAATTTCAGAGTCATCGATTAATTTAGAATCAGATGGTACTGTAGATGTGTTCGTTTCTAATCCAAAGTTAGACAGTAAAATTAGTATTAACAATAACGTTGCTAA
>CACONV010000036.1 GCA_902628605.1 uncultured Bacteroidota bacterium | reverse complement strand
GCTTCATTAATTCTTAATCAGACGTCTGTCTCTTCACAAAATATAATTTCTAAAGAAGATGAAATTAAAATCCTTCAAAAGCTTGTTAAACAAAGAAGAGAAAGTGCAAATATTTACATTAAACAAAAACGATCTGAACTAGCTAAAATAGAACAGGTTCAAGCAGATTTTATATCTTCCTACTTACCTAAACAATTAACAAATCAAGAGATTGAAGCTCTTGTTTCAAAAGTATTAATTGAATTAAATTCACAGGGATTAAAGGACATGGGTAAAGTTATAGCAGAAGTACGAAAGAGGAGTCTGGGAAGTGCTGATGGCAAAACGATATCGGATATTGTGAAACAAAAACTTTCGAATTAAATTGAAGATAGATACTGTAATAATCAATAATTTTGTTCTACAGGCCCAGTAGTTCAACTGGATAGAATATCAGATTTCGGCTCTGAGGGTTGGGGGTTCGAATCCTCCCTGGGTCACATATATCTTTACGAAATTTTTATTTAATTTCGTAAAAAACGAATTTTGTATCATATATGACACTTCAAGATAACTATTTTTAAAATATCGAAGAATTTCAATTAATAAAAATCATTTTGAGAAATATTGCAAATATTGTATATTTACGGTAGTTTCAATGTGATAATGATGTCAATAATGAAACTAAGCTTGTTAACAAATTATAAAATATGAAATTACATAAAATACTCATTGCATTTTTACTGCTGCTTAGTGCAGGAGCCTTTGCACAAAATGCCTCTAATCCCTGGAAAATTAGTCTTGGTTTGACAATGCCTTCTATTTCAGATGATATTGTTACAAGAGGTTCAACTATTTCTTCCAATGATTTAAGTGGTTCTTTAGGAGCTCCTTCATTGATGTTATATAGGAGAATTACTGGAGGTTTGTCAGTTGGTGGACAATTATCTCTTGGAAAAATAAAAAATGACGCCGCTGGTGGTCAAGATTTTGACTTTTATAGTACTCACGTGGGATTAAAATATGGATTTTCAACAGACAATTCATTTAGCCCTTATTTGAAAGCAGGAGTTTATGGTACCACATCCCTTAAAGATGGTACTGATAGTTTTTCAAAATTTACAGATTATTCTAATTTCGGTGCTGTAGGTTTTGATTTAGCTTTAGGAGAAAATTTTGGTGCTTTTGCTGAATTTCAATTTGCTAAAATTACTGAGAACCCAGAAGTTAGTTATAGTCTAGTTTCACTTGGTGTTAGTTATGGATTTGGAAGTGGCGATAGCGATAAAGATGGTGTAAGCGATAAAAAAGATAAGTGTCCTGATGTTCCTGGACTTAAAGAATTCGAAGGATGTCCAGATACTGACGGAGACGGTATTCAAGACGGAGAAGATGATTGTCCGGAAGAAGCAGGTCCAGCTGAAAATAATGGATGTCCCGATACTGACGGAGATGGAGTTCTCGATAAAGATGACGAGTGTCCAGATGTTGCTGGCGATTTAAATGGTTGTCCTGATTCAGACGGTGATGGAGTAGCCGACAAAGATGACGAATGTCCTGACGAATCAGGAGAAACAGAAAATAATGGTTGTCCTTGGCCTGATTCAGATGGTGATGGAGTAGCCGACAAAGATGATGAATGCCCTAACGAAGCGGGACAAGGAGATAACGGTTGTCCAAAGGTAGATAATCAGGTCTTAAACGCTTTGAACACAGCAGGAATTAATATACTATTTCCCGCCGATGGTTACAAGTTAATGGGTTCCAAAGTTATGAATGCTGTTGAAAAAGTAAAAGAGATTTTGATGGCAAATCCGAAAGGAATTGTTCTTATCCAAGGTCATGCATCCGAAGATGGTGGTTCTATGTATAATATGACTCTTTCGAAAAAAAGAGCTGAATCTGTCAAATCCAAACTTATAGAATTAGGTGTTGATTCCTCTAGACTTGAGGTTGAAGCATACGGTGAGACAAAACCCATAGGAGACAATTCAACTTCTGTAGGTCGTGCTAACAGTAGAAGAGTTGAATTTACAGCTAAGTAATTTATATTCTTCTTAAACATTTATAAAGGCTAGGAATTTGATTCTTAGCCTTTTTTAATTAATATAATTTTCAATTTTAATTTATTTCAATTAATTTTTTTTCAATACTTTGTATTTTTAAAATATGGATGAAGAGGAAGTTATTCTGGTTAATAAAAAAGACGTTCAGTTAGGACTTATGCCCAAAATGGAAGCTCACAGAAAAGGGGTTTTACATAGGGCATTTTCAGTTTTTATTTTTAAATCGTCTAGAGAACTTCTTATCCAAAAAAGATCTAGTCAAAAATATCATTCTCCAGGATTATGGACTAATACCTGCTGTAGTCATCAAAGAGATGGGGAAAGTACAATAGATGCTGCTAATAGACGTCTCAGCGAAGAAATGGGATTAAATGCCGATCTAAAGGAAATATTCAGTTTTATATATAAGGCTAATCTCAAGAGTGGTCTTATTGAACATGAGTTTGACCATGTTTTGGTGGGTTATACTGATTTCAGCCCAATTATCAATATTAAAGAAGTGGAGGATTGGAAATGGGTCGATTTGTGTATTTTAGAACATGACATAGATAAAAATCCAAATATTTATACTGAGTGGTTTAAGATTATTTTTAAAAGAGTAAAAGATTACATTGACAAATCAAATTAAGTCTATATTAGAATCGAAGATTAATTAAAACTATCTAGTTTTCTTTTAAGTTTTTTCCCATAAAAAGAGTTTTTTATGTCCGTATTTAATTTAGAATATAGACTATCCAAATATTTGTTTGAAATATTATTTAGTTCATTGAGTCCTATATAAGCAGAAATTTCTCTATCTGAATTGTTCATCGCAAAATTTAGTGAAAAAAGTACTTTTTTTCTATTTATTAAACCGTTCTTTTTCTCAAACAACACATCTCTTTTTTTAGAATCAAATTCCCCCTTTTTTTCTAAATAATCTTTCACTAGTTGAATATTCTGGTTATTAAATTTCCTCATAATCATTAAATACTCATCCCAGAGTATTTGGTTTTCTGAGCCCTCAATTTTGACACTACTTAAAAATGTATTTAATCTTGTATTAATTATTATTTTACCTTTTTCCGCGAAAAACGGAATTTTTTGTAAAGTAGTATCAGTTTCATCTTTTTTTAGTGTAAGAAAGTAAAATTGTGCTTCACTTAAACTGTCACTAAATTCAAAATCTTCTACACCTTCAATTTTTAGTGAATCAATATTAATGAGTGTTGTGTCATTTATATATTTTTGAAGATATAATTTACCTTTTCTTAAACCTTTTATATTACCAGAAATAGTAACATTTTTGCCTAGCTCGTTTGTACAATTAAAAAAAATCAGAACTAATAAATAGTTTATATATCTTTTCATCATTATATATTTAGCCAATAAGTTAATTTAAAAGTTAAACTTCGAACTCTTGGTACTAAATTATCATAAGTAAAGTAATTATCATTGTAAACTAAGTATAAATCTGACAAAGGAGCAAACCTCCACTGCAACCTTGAATTTATTCCAAGGTTATCTGATTTTGAACTATATTGAACAAAAGTGTTCCAAAAAAGTTTTTTATTAAATGTATATTCTAATTTGGGACCTATTAAAAACAATTTACCGTAAGTGTATATTGAGGGAAAATATATGTCATCGTATCTGAGTTTAACACTCCCGCTAAATTTAGGTTGTATGCGATATGAAAGTTCAGTATTAAATGAAACCCTGTTACCACTATAAAATTGACCTATGGTTGTTTGGAAATTAAAATAATAATTTTTCGTGTAATTTGAACTGAACTGCATCTCAAAATCATTGTAGAAAAAACCATTATTTGAAGGAAGAGGAATACTGTTCTCTCCACCAACAGGGTTAAAATCATCTAATAAAAATGTATATCGTCTATTATAAGTTAATTCAAATCTTGATTGATTAGTAAACGAAATCACACCTTGAGTTTCATAGTTTCTATCTGTAATTAAATTTGACATATTTGGGGTGTCTACGAAATAAAGTTGCTGACTCAACTCAATTGATCTTATTTTTTTGGAATCGATCCAAAGACGATGACCATATTTAATAAAATGAGATTTTATGCCAGTCCTACGAATAAAACCAAGATCGGAATTAAATTCGTCACTCATTTGTCTACTACTTAAAAATAAATTATTTTTTCTTGAATTATAATTTAACCATAAACCGTTTGAAAAATTATCTTTATCATTTTTTGATTCATATGATTTATGATACCAAATTTTACCAACCCATTTACCATCCTTAGATTGTAAATTATAGTCAATTCCTAAAACGCGATTAAATTCTGCTTGATCATTTTCAATTTCATCACCTTCTAATTTCTCTCTATTAATAAATACAAGACCTAAGAATGACCTGGAAAACATTTTCTGTTGCAATGCAAATACAGTATTATTGTTGGAAGAGATTTTATTTTTAGGGTCACTATCAGTAATCATATTTAAAAATCCAAGTCTAAGGTTTTTATTTATTTTACCACTTAATCTTGCCCCTGCTATTATTCTATTTTGAATTGTATTTCCGTCCAAATCTTTAGCCACACCAATTCTTCTTGAGAAGAAAGGTTGTGCTGAATAGCTATTCCCAAAACTTGAAAAAAGGTCACTGTTTTGAAGAAAAAATTGTCTCTTCTCTGGAAGACGAACTTCAAATCGTGTTAAATTAATGATTTGATCATCGACCTCTACTTGAGAAAAATCCGGATTGTAAGTGAGGTCTAGAATCATTCCACTTCCTATACTCAATTTTGCGTCTCCCCCAAGGTCAAAAGAGGAAATCCCTATTTGGTCTTCAAAATTATTTCCAGTTAATCCACTAGTATAAGGAATTAAAAAAAATGGTTTTTTTGATTTCCCAAGTGATTTTTCAAAATTAAGATTTCCCATAAAGGCAAGACTTGCTCGACTTAAGTTCCTTGGTATATTTGCCCAACTAGAAACTACATTTTTTCCAATGTCAGTCTTGTAAATATTTATTCTCCATTTTGCTGATTTATCATCGTATCTTAGACTTGAAAGTGGAATCTTTAATTCAGATACTAAAATATTTTTATCTATCGATACTTCACCTTCCCATTTTACATCCCACGAAAAACTAAAATCTCTGCCTCTATTTGAACTGTTTCCACCATTTGAAATTAAACCCTCCCTTCTTACACCTTCAGCCGAAATACCAAAAAGAAATGCATTTGTTGCATCATTAAATGTATCTAGAACTAATGTCATTGAATCATTATTTCTAGAGCTCCAATCCCTCTTAAGAGATGACACAACGTATTCATCATCTTGAAAATCTGATACAATGAGAACATATAAATTTTCATTATTATATAAAACTTTAAATTTTGTTTGATCTGGAGCTTTTATTGAGTCAAGGGGGAAGTATTGCCAAAAGCCAGAGTTAAATTTTGCTTTATTCCATTCGGATTCATTAACTATGCCGTCAACTTTTATATCAGAGTCAATAAAGATTGCGTTTGCAGATTGACCTGTAACGGGTTTTGTTATT
>CACONV010000035.1 GCA_902628605.1 uncultured Bacteroidota bacterium | reverse complement strand
ATGCTTCCTCTCTATCGTTTTGAATCTTATAATAATCTATTCTTGATGAATCTTCAGCATAGATTTCAGTAACTGAGTTTGTGAAGGATTTATGATTACTTAAACTTTGGTGTCTTTCTAAAATTTGAACTTCTGCATTTTCCTCAACAATGATTAAATTCCTTGGCTGAAGAAAAAAATCACCTTGCTTTCCAGTTGAAAAATGCATTATTTCTATAGGCTTTTCAGCTGTTACTGATTTTGGAAGGTAGATATATGCTCCCTCCATTGAAAAAGATGTGTTTAGTAGAGTTAGAGAATCTTTTTTGTCCGAAATTTTATCGAAGTATTTATTTATGAGATTTTTATATTTTGACTTGGTAAGAGCAGCTGACAAAAGACAAACATCCAAACCATCATGGGTCGTATCGGAAAGAAAAGGACTATAAACACCATCTATAAATACAATTTTATAAGTGTCAGTTTCATACAGAAAATATTTTTGAACATCTTTTAATTCAATTGCGACCTCTTTTTTTGGGAAAATTCCATAATCACTTTTTAAAATTTTTGCCAAAGAAGTGTATTTCCAAGCTTCTTGTTTTTTTGTTTGGAAATCCTTTTTCTTCAAAATTTTTAAGACTTTTAGACCTTATTTCATGAACTGGATTTGATAAATCTATGTCCTGCTCAAAAACCATAAAAGAAGAAATTAGTTTTTCTTTAAAATCCATACTAAATATTATTTAACCCAATCATACCCCTTTGCCTCAAGTTCAATGGCAAGGTTTTTATTTCCCGACTTTACAATCTTTCCATCAGATAAAACATGAACAAAATCAGGGACTATATAATCTAAAAGTCTTTGGTAGTGTGTAATTAAAACTACTGCAGTATGGTCATTTCGTAGCATATTGACCCCGTTGGCTACGATTTTTAATGCATCTATATCTAAACCTGAGTCTGTTTCGTCTAATATTGCAAGTTTAGGCTCCAACATAGCCATTTGGAAAATTTCGTTTCTCTTCTTTTCACCTCCGGAAAAACCCTCATTGAGAGATCGAGATAAGAATTTTGAATCAATTTTTAATAAATCTGATTTTTCTCTAATTTTTTTTAGCATCTCACTAGCAGGCATTTCATCCAATCCATTGGCTTTTCTCATTTGGTTTATCGAAGTTTTAATAAAGTTTGTTACACTTACTCCTGGAATTTCAACAGGATATTGGAATGACAAAAAGATTCCTTTTTGCGCTCTTTCTTCAGTATTAAAATCAACCAAATCTTCATCTTCAAACAATATCTCACCTTTATCGATTTCGAAATCTTCATGTCCAGCTATAACAGTAGATAATGTACTTTTACCTGATCCGTTTGGACCCATTATTGCATGAACCTCACCAGGGGATACTTTTAAATCTATCCCTTTTAAAATCTGTTTGTCTTCTACACTAGCGTGCAAGTTGTTTATTTCAAGCATATTTTTATTTTATCCTACAGACCCTTCCAATGATATTTCTAATAGCTTTTGTGCCTCTACAGCGAACTCCATGGGTAATTTATTTAAAACTTCTTTACTGAATCCATTTACAATAAGAGCAATGGCTTTTTCAGTATCAATTCCTCTTTGATTGCAATAAAATATTTGATCTTCACCAATCTTACTGGTAGTTGCTTCGTGCTCAATTTGGGCTGAATTATTTTTAGCTTCAATATACGGAAAAGTGTGAGCTCCACAGGAATTACCCATTAACAGTGAGTCGCACTGTGAAAAATTTCTAGCGTTTTTTGCACCAGGATTTACTCTTACTAATCCTCTATAACTGTTTTGTGATTTTCCAGCTGAAATACCTTTTGATATTATCGTAGATTTAGTGTTTTTACCTATGTGAATCATTTTTGTTCCAGTATCAGCTTGCTGAAAATTATTGGTAACTGCAATTGAATAAAATTCTCCTATAGAGTTGTTGCCTTTTAGAATACAAGATGGATATTTCCAAGTAATAGCTGATCCGGTCTCAACTTGAGTCCAAGAAATCTTTGAATTTTTGTGACAGATACCTCTTTTTGTGACAAAATTAAAAACACCTCCATTACCATTCTTGTCTCCAGGATACCAATTTTGAACAGTTGAATACTTAATTTCAGCGTCATCTAGGGCAATTAGTTCAACGCACGCAGCATGAAGTTGATTTTCATCTCTCGAAGGGGCAGTACATCCCTCAAGGTAGGAAACATAACTACCCTTATCTGCAATTACAAGGGTCCTTTCAAATTGACCAGTGCCAGCTTGATTTATTCTAAAGTAGGTTGATAATTCCATTGGACATTTAACTCCTTTGGGAATATAGCAAAAAGAGCCATCTGAAAAAACAGCTGAAT
Source organism: uncultured Bacteroidota bacterium (assembly GCA_902628605.1). The sequence continues at coordinate 3,532 of CACONV010000035.1, read as the reverse complement.
TTAAAGCTGCAAAAAAATTGTCTTTTGGAGGGATAACCGTTCCCAAATATTTTTTTACTAGTTCTGGGTGTTCTTTAATCGCATCTGATATTGAACAAAAAATTATCCCCTTTTTTTCCAAAGTATCTCTGAAAGTAGTGGCTACAGAGACGGAATCTATTACAACGTCAACAGCAACACCAGATAATTTTTTTTGTTCGTCAATGGATATTCCAAGTTTGTTAAATGTTTCTATCAATTCTGGATCAACTTCATCTAAGCTTTTATATTTTTCTTTCTTCTTAGGTGCGGAATAATAGGATATATCCTGATAATCTGGCTTTTTATATTTTATGTTGGCCCAATCCGGCTCATCCATTTTTTTCCAAGAATTGAATGCGTTAATTCTCCACTCAAGCATCCAATCAGGTTCTTTTTTTCTTTTGGAAATAGCAGTAACAATTTCTTCATTTAAACCCTTAGGAAAGGTGTCAGACTCTATATCTGTATAAAACCCATATTCATATTCCTTGGTCTCTAATTCCTTTTTTAATTCTTCTTCTGTATATGCCATAATTAATTTTTAAAGGGAAAAACTTTCACCACATCCACAGGTTCTATTTGCGTTTGGGTTATTGAAAACAAACCCTTTCCCATTTAAGCCACCTGAATAATCTAAAGTTGTACCAACTAAATAAAGCAAACTTTTTTTATCGACTAAAATCTTTACACCGTTATCTTCAAATAAACGGTCTTCATTTAGTTGATTCGAATCAAATTTTAACTCATAAGATAACCCTGAACATCCTCCACTTTTAACACCAACTCTTACAAAGTCTTGAACCGGGTTAAAACCGTCATCTTTCATAAGTGTAGAAACTCTTTCTCGGGCAATATTTGAAACTTTAATCAATTATATCTTTTATGCAAATATAATTTTAATTAAAGCTCTAATCAAGCGAAATCATAGATATAATTAATATTATTATTCAGGGAATCTATTTAAAAAAGGCCAAAAAAATATCTTTACCGCCTTTGTTTTCAACAAAATAATCTCCTCTGCTATCACTATATCCAGCTACAATAATTTCATTTTCATTAAAATGAATAAGTGAATTGGCAATATCCTCTCCTTCTGCTCCTATTGTCAATACTTTTTTAAGAATTCTATTTTTTGATAACTGAACTAATACTGCATCATTTTTCCCCTTGTTAAAACTTAAATCAAAATCTATGCTCCTACTATAACCCGTTAACCATAAATTATCTTTATTGTCTATTTCTATTTTTTTTCCCATATCAAAATTTGATCCTCCAAAAGTTTGTTCACTCAACAAATTACCATCTGAATCTATTGTCAGTAAGTAAAAATCAGTACTCCCCATTTGAAATGAAATATCTTTATCATCACTTAAAGTGCTTCCAAGAATATGAATTTTTTTGTCCGAAGATTGGATTATTGAATTCGCCGTCTCATATTTTGACCCCCCATATGAACGTTCCCACAAAAAATCTCCATTAGAACTTAATTTAATTACCCAAATATCATAACTGCCTTTAGGAGAGCTAATGTCATTATCAGTACTTTCTGACGATCCCACTATTATAAAATCACCATCAGCAGTCTCAATTGAATCGTATGACCTATCATTATTTGTTCCGCCAAAATATTTTCTCCACAAAATATTTCCATCTAAATCTATTTTATGACACCAAAATTCTCCAACTCCGTGTTTAATAGACTTCTCCACTTTTTCAGTAGATCCCAAACCCCTTGAGGCAGTTACATCCAAAAAACCATTAAAAAATAAGTTTCCATCTTTTGTTTTAATTATATTATAAGCATGGTCGTGCCCAGAAAAACCATAGCTCTTCTCCCAAACAATATTACCCTTTGAATCAATCAATATAACCCAATTGTCGTGAAAACCCTCATTATGGGATGCATCTCCATCATCACTCATAGAGTATCCTAATAAAGCATAACCAATCCCAGAAACTTCAACAACAGATTGACCCCTATCATCTCTTGAGCCACCATAATTTTTAACCCACTCTATGGACTTGTCATTATCAAATTTCATTAATATAATATCTGATTCTAAATCCATTTTGTTTTGAATCAGTCCATCATTGCTTTTAGAGCTTCCTATTACCATAAAACCGCCATCTGAAGTATTTATAATGTCATTTGCTTCGTCGTCATCACTTCCTCCAAAAGTTTTAATATTATCTAATTCGTAATTTTTATTGGTAATGATAAATTCACTTTTTACACATCCAGAAAAAAAAATAAAGATGAATAGATTTCTTAGCATTATTATTTTCTTTTTATTAAAAACAACCCCCTTTTAATATCACTTAAAGCAATCACACCACTTTCAAAAAAAGGATAACTATTCCAAACCCCCTCAAAAGAAGCATCGTCACTCTCTGGATGAGTATCAAAAAAAGCTTCTTCAATGATTTCTTTATTTTCAATATTTTCAATATCAAGTTCTCTTAATCCAGCTGTATAATTGGATAAATAAAGCTTGTTAGACTTAATGTATAGATTGTGATCTATTGCGTCGGTTTTCCCTTCATAAACAAAATGTATTTTAGGATTTTTCAAATCCTTTAAGTCAAAAGTTATAATTCTTGTTTTATTACCATATCTTAATTCGTCTAACTCGTCTCCTAAATAAAAATAACGATGATTCTCATCAATCCATCCTTGATGAGTATATCCACCATAATTGTAAGATATTGTTGAAATTAGTTCAGGATTTGTTTTTTCTGTTACATCAAGAATAATTAATTGGTTGGTTTCCCCTCCATCACTGTTGCTGCCAAATAATATCTCTTTCTCGAAATAGTTTTGGTCCTCACCTTTGTAGGTTATAATTTGAGCATCATGAATATAAGAGGTATCCGAGAAACCACCACTAAAAATTGGTTGTTTAGGAATTGAAATGTCATAAAAAACCGGGCCCCCTTTATACAATGTAGAACCAAGAACATAGGCAAATCCTGAGGTGGTGTTTATTGCAATGTTATGTGCATTGCCAAAATCATTGGCAATATAATCTTCATTGAAGGTTTTAAATTCATCTGACTCAAGAAGATTATATAAATCAAACACCTGTAAGCCATGATTAGAAGCTTCACTTACAATGAACGCATGATCATTATATATTTTCACATCCCTCCAGTCACTGGGATCAGTCGCTGATAGTAGTTTCCCCAAATAAATTACTTTTTGTGGGTCAGTTATATCCAAGAATGCCAATCCATCGTTTAACCCCTGTAAAACAAATTCTCTTTTTGATTTAGAATCTGTCCATCCCCAATTATCATTTGCTGATTCACTGTCAAAAAAAGACAATGGAATCCAATTTAAAAGATCATATTCTTTACATGGAAACTCATTTGCAAATCCTCTATCACAAGCTATTTTATCAAAATTAAATACCTTTTTTTCTGAGTTATTTTGATTTTCTTGTTGAAATCTCTCAACTTCTTCAAAATTATCTGTTGATAAATCATTTTTACTGCACTGAGTAAACATAAA
>CACONV010000034.1 GCA_902628605.1 uncultured Bacteroidota bacterium | reverse complement strand
CTTTTGCTAGAGGAAGGACTGTGGGACTCTTTAATACAGGAAGAATCTTAGATATTTTATTTATACTCTTATTAGGAGCATTCATTAAAATATATTTAAATTTTTTTGCCAGTAAAACTGATTTAATCCTGAAAGTCAAATTTTTAATTTCAGCATAAATCTTTTTATTAACTTTTCCAGATTGAACCAAAACTGCCTCTGAATCAAGTAATTTAATAACTTCAACTAAATTATTTTCAAACAAAGTACTTCCACTAGAAACAATGTCACATACAGCATCTGCAAGACCCATACTAGGTGATATTTCAACTGATCCATTTATAATATGCAAATCAGATTTAATTTTTTCTTTTTCTAAAAATCTCTTTAAAGTATTTGGATAAGAAGTAGCAATCCGAATGCTATTTAAATCACTTTTATCTTTGTATTTAAAGTCAATTGGGACTGCAATGGATACTCTACATCTTGAAAAACCCAGTCTTTCTAGTACTTTAAATTGAAAACCCTTTTCATAAAGAGTGTTTTCTCCGATAATCGCCAAATCTATTACACCATCGTCCAAATATTTAGGAATGTCTCCATTTCTAAGAAAAAAAAATTCTATGGGGTAATTTTTTGAAATTACTTTTAATTGGTCTCTGTATATTTCAAAATTTATACCACAATCCTTTATGAGTCTAAGAGATTCTTCATTCAATCTTCCACTTTTTTGAATCGCAATTTTTATCATTTTTTAAAATTTATTTTATAAAAAAACCCGTTTGAATGTCAAACGGGTTAGTTAATTAATACACGACATAAACTACATCTCGTTTGAAATGATATTATAATTATGTGTATGATGTATTTTATTCATTGAGGTCAAATATAACATTTTTTTTTACATTATTGATTTCCTAAGATAATAGGTAATCCATCTTTGCCACTTCCAATAATAATAACTTTAGAATTTGGTGATTCTGAAAGCCTTGTGGTAGCCTCGATTCCTTTTTCTTGTAAAATTTTAGCAGTTAAAGAAGCGCTTAGTATTCTATTAGCAGTTGCCTTTCCTTCAGCATCAATTCTTTGTCTTTCTGCCTCTTGTTTTGCTTTTTCTAATCTGAATTCATACTCTAAAGCCTCTTGTTCCTGTCTTAACTTCCTTTCAATTGCTTCTTTTATGGCAACCGGAAGAGTTACGTCACGTACTAAGACTGCATTAACTTGAATATGCTGTTCATCAACATTCTTAATGGTTTCCTCAGCAATTTCAATCTGAATTGCATCACGTTTAGTGGAGTAAAGTTGCTCAGGAGTATACCTTCCCACTACAGAACGTGCGACTGCTCGGATTTGAGGGATTAATACAATATTTACATAGTTTTCCCCCTTTGTCTTGTGAAGAAGACCTAATTCTTCATATTTTGGTTGATAAAGAACCGATACATCTAGAGAAATCTCCAATCCATTAGATGAAAGGACCTGCATACCGCTTTCAAAAAACTCTTGTTGTTTAACATTATATACATAAACTTTATTCCAAGGAGCTATTATATGAAAACCTTCGCCTAATGGCGGAGAATCTGTTACGACTCCTCCTCCAAATGTTCTAAATAAAACACCAGCTTCTCCATAGCCAATATTTATAGAAGATTTGGAAACAAACACGATTAAAATAAAACCAAGCAATAGAGCTGGTAAACCAATTTTAGGTAATTTCTGCATCATTTTTATTTTTAAGTTAACATTCCACCATCCACAACTAGAACCTGCCCAGTCATGTATGATGACATATCTGACCCCAAAAATACACAAACATTTCCTATATCACTAGGTTTACCTCCTCGTTTTAATGGAATTGATCCATACCAGGACTTAAGTGTATCATCAGATAAATTTTTAGTCATTTCTGTTTCTATAAAACCAGGTGCAACAACATTACTTCTTATATTTCTGGAACCGAGTTCCAGTGCAATAGATTTTGTAAAACCAATAATACCAGCTTTTGAAGCTGAGTAATTTGATTGACCAGCATTTCCTTTAATGCCAACAACAGAACTTATATTAATAATCGAACCATTTTTGTTTTTCAAAAATTCTCTTTGAACAGCTTTAGTCATATTAAAAACCGAATTTAAGTTTACGCTTAAAACTTCATTAAAATCATCTTCTGACATCCTCATTAATAAATTATCTTTTGTTATACCAGCGTTATTAACCAAAATATCAATTTTACCAAACTCATTGATAACTGAATTAGCAAGAATTTCGGCTTCTTTATATTTTGCAGCATTACTTTTGTATCCTTTAATTTTTAAATCTTTTTCAGATAAATTTGATTCAACCAGTTTAGCATCAGATTCGGACTTATTGTATGTAAATGCTACATTACATCCATTTGAAACAAATTTTTCAACTATTGATTTCCCAATACCTCTTGATCCACCAGTTATAAGCGCAACTTTGTTTTCTAAAAGTTTCATTTTTAATTTTTTTTCAAAGCTTTTTTAACAGTTAATCCTATTTCAGCAGGTGAATCACAAACTAAAATACCACATTCCCGCATAGCTTTTTTCTTAGCTGAAGCAGTATCTTCATCACCACCAACAATAGCACCCGCATGGCCCATTGTTCTACCTTTGGGAGCAGTTTCACCAGCAATAAATCCAATAACAGGCTTTTTATTACCATTATGCAAAACATATTTTGAAGCTTCAACCTCTAATTGGCCTCCAATTTCTCCAATCATAACGACGCAATCTGTTTCATCGTCATCTAAAAACAAACTAATTGCGTCTTTGGTAGTGGTTCCAATAATTGGATCACCACCTATTCCAATAGCTGTTGAAATGCCATGGCCATTTTTTACAATTTGATCAGCAGCTTCGTAAGTTAAGGTTCCAGATTTTGATATTACTCCTACTCTACCTTTTTTAAAAACAAAGCCCGGCATAATTCCTACTTTAGCCTCTTCAGGAGTAATAACCCCAGGACAATTAGGACCGATCATTGTACAATCAAGGGTTTTTAAATGTTCATATACTAAAACCATATCTTGTACTGGAATACCCTCAGTAATGGTTACAATAACTTTTATTCCAGACTCTGCAGCTTCAATTATTGCGTCAGATGCAAAAGCAGGTGGAACAAAAATTATACTAGTATTTGCATTTTCCCTTTTTACAGCATCCAAAACTGAGTTGAAAACTGGTTTATCAAGATGGGTTTGACCACCTTTTCCTGGGGTAACACCTCCAACCACATTTGTTCCATATTCAATCATTTGTTTAGCATGAAAAGTCCCTTCGCTTCCAGTAAAACCTTGGACTATAATTTTTGAATCTCTGTTAACTAGTATACTCATCTTATCCTTATTATTGTATTCGTTCTAAATATGTTCCTTTTGAACAGTCAATTTTAATTTTATCACCTTCATTTATAAAAAGTGGTACGTTAACCTTAGCACCTGTTTCAACAGTAGCTGGCTTTAAAGCGTTTGTTGCTGTATTGCCCTTTACTCCTGGTTCTGTCTCAATAACTTTCAAAATAACATTGGATGGCATGTCGACTGAAAGTGGAATTTGATCTTCTGAATTTATAGAAATATTAACAATTTCTCCCTCTTTTAAAAAACCGGAATTGTCTAATAATTTTGGATCAATTGCAATTTGGTTAAAATCATCATTATTCATAAAGTGGAACTTTTCTGTATCATTATACAAAAATTGATATTTGGAGGTTTCAACTCGAATGGCTTCGATTTTATGGCCAGCTGAAAATGTATTGTCAATGACTCTACCACTAGTGACGCTTTTTAATTTTGTTCTTACAAAAGCTGGGCCTTTACCTGGTTTTACGTGAAGAAAATCAACAATTTTATATATATCATTATTATATCTAATACAGAGCCCTTTTCTAATATCGGATGTAGTTGCCATATTATTAACTTTTTCTAAAATAACCCTTCATAATTCCCCTATGAGAATTTTTAATAAAATCTAGGATTTCATCTCTCTCGGGACTTACTTCCATCTCTGCTTCAAGAATTTCTGCAGCCTGGGTGTTGTTATAATTCTTTTGATATAAAATACGATAAATAGATTGAATTTCTCTAATTTTTTTTGTACTAAACCCTCTCCTTCTTAAACCCACAGAATTTACACCAACATAAGACAAGGGCTCTCTAGCAGCTTTTACATAGGGAGGAACATCTTTTCTAACTAACGATCCTCCCGTGATAAACGCATAATCTCCAACAGTACAATGTTGATGAATAGCTACCATTCCAGCAAGGATTACATAATTTCCAATACTTACATGTCCAGCAAGTGTTGAACTATTAGAAAAAATACAGCTATCACCAACAATACAGTCATGGGCTACATGACTGTAAGCCATTATGAGACAGTTTTTACCAATCACAGTTTTTGTCCTATCTTTTGTTCCACGATTAATCGTAACACATTCCCTTACAGTAGTGTTGTCTCCAATTTCAGCTGTTGTTTCTTCTCCATTGTATTTTAAGTCTTGTGGAATTGCTGAAATAACTGCACCAGGAAAAATTGTACAATTTTTTCCTATCCTAGCACCTTCCATTATAGTTACATTAGAACCTATCCAGGTACCATCTCCAATGATTACATCATTATTAATTGTTGTAAATGGTTCAATTACAACATTTTTTGCAATTTTTGCTCCAGGATGAACATATGCTAAGGGTTGATTCATTTTTTATTTCTTAAAATTAATTGAGCCATTAATTCGGCTTCAGTTACCAATCGTTTATTAGAAAAGGTAAATCCTTTCATATGGCAGATTCCTCTTCTTATAGGAGTCATTAACTCAAGTTTGAAGACTAATTGATCGCCAGGATATACAGGATGTTTGAATTTGGCATTATCAATTTTCATAAAAAATGTAAGATAATTTTCAGGATCAGAAACTGTATTTAACAATAAGACACCACCTGTTTGGGCCATAGCTTCAATAATAAGAACTCCTGGCATCACAGGTGCACCTGGAAAATGTCCCTTGAAGAAAAACTCATTCATTGTTACACCTTTAGATCCAATAACATGTTGTTTTGATATTTCATGAATCTTATCTACAAGAAGGAATGGAGGTCTGTGGGGTAACATTTTCATTATATCACTAACACCCATTAATGGGTCTTTTATAAGATCAATTTCCGGAAAATTATTTCTTTTTTCTTCCTTGATGATTTTTGAAAGTTTTTTTGCAAACTGGATATTAGTTCTGTGGCCAGGTTTATGTGCAATAACTTTGCCCCTAATTCTGTGACGAACAAGCGCAAGGTCTCCAATAATATCTAACAACTTATGTCTTGCAGCTTCATTAGGGTAATGCAGAGATAAATTATCTAAAATACCATTTGGTTGGACTGAAATTTGCTTTTTATTAAATGCTTTTTTGAGCCTTTGCATCGTTTTCTTTGATAGAGGTTTGTCAACATATACAATAGCATTGTTAAGATCTCCTCCTTGAATTAATCCATTTTCTAATAGCATTTCAATTTCATGCAAAAAACTAAATGTTCTTGATGAAGCAATTTCCTTTTCGTAATCATTGATATTATTTAAGGTAGCATTCTGAGTACCTAAAATTTTAGTACCAAAATCAACCATTGTTGTTATTTGATATGAATCAGATGGAATCATTGTTATTTCACTACCAGTATCATCGTCTGTAAATTTTATAACCTCTTTTACTACATATTCGTTCCTTTCAACTTCAAGTCGCTTTATTCCAATTTTCTTTAATGCTTTAACAAAAAATATTGAAGACCCATCCATTATTGGGGGTTCTGGAGCATCCAAATGTATATAACAATTATCAATACCAAGACCAACAAGCGCAGATAAAACATGCTCAGTCGTGTTTATTACAACACCATTTTTATTGAGATTAGTACCTCTTTGAGTGTCGTAAACCCACTGGATATCTGCTTCAACTACAGGATTCCCCTCTAAATCATCTCTAACAAAACAATATCCAACATCATGGGAAGCAGGTAAAAATTTTATAGTTACATTTTTACCTGTATGAAGTCCAACTCCATTCAATAGAACTTGACTATTGATTGTTGTTTGAAAATTATTCATTTTTATTTTTTTCTAAAATCTCTAGTCTTTTTATAATTGATGGAAAACGCCTAAAGTATACATATGATTTATTAAAATCCTTGTAGCCAATCGCAGGAGAGCCCTGAATTACAGCA
>CACONV010000033.1 GCA_902628605.1 uncultured Bacteroidota bacterium | reverse complement strand
AAACCGCACTATTATCAGCTGTAGGTGACGACTTAACAGGTAAGTTTATAATGGATAAATTAATTAAAGAAAATGTTAGCACATCTAATATGTTTGTTATTCCTAATACCAAAACAAACCTAGTTTTGTGCGGTATAATTCCGCCAGATCAATTTCCTCTTGTTTTTTACAGAGAAAAAGCACCAGAAAATAAAATAACAGTAGCTTTAATTGAAAAAATACGTTTAGATGTATTTAAAGCTCTATTAATGAGTGGAACCGCACTATCGGAATCTCCTTGCAGAGATGCGGCGATTTATTTAAGTGAAAAGGCAAAACAAAAAAATATTCCTGTGATTTTGGATATTGATTTCCGATTAATTGCATGGAAGAACTTAGATGAATACTCTAATGTAATTACAAATTATATCAAAATCACAGATATATTAATTGGGACAGAGGAAGAGATTTTGTCTGTTTATTTAAAGAGAAATGGAAAAGTAGAAATAAAAAACGATTCAATTACTCAGCCAAAATTAGTTGGGGATGTAAATAATGCTATTGATAGTATTTTTAAAATGGGGACAAAACTGATAATCTTAAAAAAAGGTATGGATGGCTGTGTTATTTATGAGTCTAAAAAACAGGCTCAAAAGGTCCCTTCATACAAGGTGAATGCTATAAATGTTTTAGGAGCTGGGGATGCATTTGCGGCTGGTTTTATTTTTGGTTATCTTCATGGATGGTCAAACTATAAATCTTGTAGATTAGCAAATGCTTGTGGTGCATGGCTTGTAACAAAAAATGGATGTTGTAATGTTGCTCCTACTTTCGAAGAAATATCAGTTTTTATTAACTCTAATGGTGGATATTAATTTTTAAATAATGACAAAAAAACTAACGGTTGCTCAAGCTTTAATTCTATTCCTAAAAAATCAATACGTTGTCCGAGACGGTATTGAAAACCCCTTTTTTGCTGGTTGTTTCGGCATTTTTGGCCATGGAAACGTGGTTGGACTTGGAGAAGCTCTTAAAGAAAATAAGGATTTTAAATATTATCAAACCCGAAATGAGCAAGCAATGGTTCATGCAGCCGCAGCATTTTCAAAAATGAAAAATAGACTGCAGACCTTTGCTTGTACTACCTCTATTGGGCCTGGAGCGACCAATATGATAACCGCGGCAGCTTCTGCTACAATAAATAGAATTCCAGTACTTCTTTTACCTGGAGACTATTTTTCAAAAAGAACTGCCTCACCTCTACTCCAGCAAACAGAATATGCTTTTACCCAAGACATGTCCGCAAATGACTGTTTCAAACCCGTTTCAAAATATTGGGATAGGATAAATAGACCAGAGCAGTTAGCCTCGGCTTTATTAGAATCTATGAGGGTACTTACCTCTCCTTCTGAAACTGGAGTTGTAACATTAGCATTACCTCACGATGTCCAAGCAGAGGCTTTCGATTACCCATCTGAATTGTTTGAAAAAAGATGTTGGCAAATTCAAAGAAATTTACCAGATGGTACACTTATTGAAAAAGCAGTAAACAAAATTAAAAAAGCATCTAACCCTATGATTGTCGCTGGTGGTGGATCAATATATTCTGGAGCTGAAAATGTAATAAAAGATTTTTGTGAAAAACATGGAATACCCGTTACAGAAACTTTTGCGGGAAAAGGAACCCTTCATTACTCAAACCCGTTCAATTTAGGCGGAATTGGGGCAACAGGTACTAAGGGTGCTAATGAAATAGCCAAAAATTCAGATCTTGTTATTGGAATTGGAACCCGATATGGAGATTTTACAACTGCATCAAAATCTGTATGGCAAAACAAAAATGTAGATTTTATAAACATTAATGTTGCTGAGTTTGATGCTTTTAAAAATAGTGCTATTCCTCTACAGGGTGATGCAAGAGAAACACTTAAAATAATTAGTCAGAAACTGCAAAATCATTCCACTGATGAAGGATATATTGAAAAAATAAAAGTTTTAAATAAAGAGTGGAATGATATTGTATCAAAAATTTATCATACTGAAGATCCAAAAAGACCTGTACAATCTGAATTACTAGGTGCCGTAAATGAATTTATGGATGATAATGATGTTGTTCTTTGTGCAGCAGGAAGTGCACCTGGAGATTTACACAAACTTTGGAGAACAAAAAACTCCAAAGGTTTTCATTTAGAGTATGGTAATTCTTGTATGGGATATGAGATTCCTGGTGGACTTGGTGTGAAAATGGCTGACCCTAGAAGGGAAGTGTATGTGATATGCGGTGATGCTAGCTATTTAATGCTTCCTTCAGATATAATTACTTCAATTCAAGAAGGCTACAAAATTACCATAATTCTTATAAATAACGAGGGTTATGCAAGTATTGGTGGGCTTTCACAATCAGTAGGTGGTGAAGGTTTTGGTACACATTTCAAATATAGAAATAAAAAAACAGGTGAATTAGATGGTGATTTTCTACCAGTTGATTTAGCTAAAAATGCAGAGAGTTTAGGCGCTATAGTTATTAAAACTGAGGGTATAGATGAGTTTAATAACGCACTGGTTGAAGCAAAGAAAAATGACAAAACAACTGTTATTTATGTTGAAACCATCAGAGACAGAAAGCTATCCGGATATGCTTATGCTTGGTGGGAAGTTCCTGTCCCAGAGGTTTCAAATTCTACGGAAGTCAGAAAAGCCAGAGAAGAATATGAGAAAAACCAAAAAAATCAAAAACCATATATAAAGCCTCAATAAATTAAGAGTATGTTTACTTCATTAACATTTATTGGATTTATTTCTTTTGTGGCTATTTATACTTACATCAGGTTAAGAAAAGAAAAATTAGACTCATCGGAAGGGTACTTCTTGGGTGGAAGAAGCTTAACTGGCATTGTGATAGCTGGATCAATGCTCCTTACAAATATTTCTACTGAACATTTGATTGGTATGAATGGGTCTTCTTACAAAAACGGACTTATAATTATTGCATGGGAGGTAACTTCAGCAATTGCTCTAGTTGCTGCTGCTATTTATTTCGTACCAAGATATTTAAAAATGGGACTAACAACTATCCCTGAATTTTTAGAAAAGCGTTTTGATAAAACAACTCGCCTTATAGTTGCATTTTTTCTAATTGTCTCTTTTGTAATTACCCTTTTGCCAATTGTTTTATATACAGGTGCAATCAACTTAGAAAGTATTTTTAATGTTTCTGAGATATTGGGAGTATCTCAAAACAAAGGTTTGTGGATAACTGTTGTAATTATAGGTGTTATTGGCTCCATTTATGCAATTTTTGGCGGTCTAAAAGCAGTTGCTATTTCTGACACAATTAATGGATATGGATTGTTAATCGGTGGATTAGCTATCCCAATACTAGCATTAATAGCAATTGGTGAAAACAGCTTTTTTAACGGATTGAATAGGGTGTATGAAAATAATCCAGAAAAATTTAATGTCATTGGTTCAAAAAAATCAGTTTTACCTTTTGAAGTACTTTTTACAGGTCTAATTATTAATCAATTATATTTTTGGGCCATGAATCAAACCATTATTCAAAGGGCACTTGGTGCTAAAAACTTAATTGAAGCTCAAAAGGGACTCCTTTATACTGGTGGATTAAAAATATTAGTACCACTTATAATTGCATTTCCAGGAGTAATTGGATTTTATTATTTTGGAGATTCATTTTATGAAAACCAGGATATGATATATCCTGAATTGATTAAAAAAGTACTTCCTCCTACCCTTGTTGGAATTTTTGCCGCGATCATAATGGGTGCTGTACTTAGTACATTTAACAGTGTTCTAAACAGTGCTGCGACAATATTTAGTATGGATATATATAAGGGCTTTTTTTATAAAAATGCTAGTGAAAGACAACTTGTAAAAGTAGGTAAATATTTATCAGCACTATTAGCAATCTTTGCAATATTTGTTGCTCCTATGGTCGCAAATGCTCCAGAGGGACTTTACCAACTTTTACAACAATTAAATGGAATCTATTTTATACCCGTTGCATCAATTTTAATTGCAGGTTTTTTTATAAAGCAAATATCAGCACTTGGAGCAAAAGTTTCATTAATTGTTGGTTTAAGCTTTTATATATGGATGACGTTTATTTTAAAAACAGACATTCATTTTGTTCACATATGGGGTATTGAATTTTTATTAAATATTGGAACAATGCTTCTGATCTCAAGATTCTATCCATATGATGGATCATTTAGTTTTAATAACCTTAGAATTGATGACATGAAGCAATGGAAGTATACCAAAGTAATTTCATACTCTTTATGCATTATAACAGTGTTAATCTATATTGTACTTGGAAATTCTTAAGTCTAATAGTTAGATTGAAAGGACGAAGCAGGTAGTCCCTCCTTGTTGAACAGGGTCGCTTCAACCCAATTTTTCCAAGCATACCTGACGTGTATAGGGCTTTGTACTTGTTTAGAATGGACACTTACTTTATTACCTACAATTTTTGCTGTAGCTTCATAAAATTTTTTATTCGCACCCGCTATTTCAAAATTTTTAAGTTGTCCTTTAGACGTCAAGCCTGAACCAACACTCGTAAAAGATATTTCAATATAATCATCTACTATTCTATGATCTTCATATAATGGGCCAGAAGAAACAACATTATGATTGTAATCATTGTCTAATGCAAGTAGTGCTAATCTTTTACCTACATCCTTCTTGTTACCTGGGTGACCATTGTCCTTTTCACCAATATCAAGTAAAACAGCCATCCCAGTTTTTTTTACTTTTTTAAGTGTTTTCCTCTGGGCGTCTCTTATAATTTGAGAGTATTGACCTTCTGGATACTCAAGCGGTGTGATTTGTGCATAATAAAATGGAAATTGATATCCCCAATAATCTCTCCAATCATTAATCATTGAGGTAAGTAAATCTTGATAGTGGTTAGGTTTCCAAACGTTTGCCTCACCTTGATACCAAATGACACCCTTTATTGAGAAGGGTATAATAGGATAAATCATATTTTCAAACATAGTTGAGTATCCATTTGTTGAATTAATTTCATAACCATTCAAGAAATTATCATTGATTTTTGTATAACTAGAAATTAGTTCTTGATGGCTAAGACCATGAATTACAGCGTAGGTAGCATTGGTAATAAATGCCTGGTTTGTAATCTTTAATTTTTCATATGAAATTTCTTTAGCTCCGCTTGGACTTTTTAGAATAATTGGGCTATTTAAACCCCCATCGCCTATAAGATCTGTAATTCTTATTGCAAGAAGATTTTTACCTTTTTTTAAAATTTGATTTGGTATTTTGTAATTTCTCTCGTCAATGAAAGAATAGCTATTTCCAATTAAATTTCCATTCACATAAGTTTGATCAACTTGACTAATACCCTTTTTAATTACAAGAGAATACTCATCATCTATATTTTCAATATCAAAATATGTCCTTATCCAAAATACTCCCTTAGTTAAAAGTGGTTCATTAGAATTAAATGCATTTTTAATGCTACCTTCCCTAAACTTCTTGTTAGGACTAGCTTCAGACCAAATGGCCCAATTGGAATCATCAAAATCAACTTTATTAAAGTCTCTGTCGTTTAAATTTAAATCTTCCCATTTATCTTTAAAGAGGTTCCAAACATCCTGTTGACCACTCCAAATATGGTAGGGTTTTGGTAATTTTACAATTTTATATCCAAATCTATCCTCATTAAGTTTGGTAATAGAATCGTTGAAGTTTAATCTTTCACTAATCACATCTTTTACCTTGTCTGCTTTCGGCAGTTTTTCTTTTATAAACTTTAATTCTTTTAATGTCTTGTTACTCATCCATGACTGAATGCGAGTGCCTCCCCAACTCGAGGCAATAATACCAACTGGAATTTTTAGCTCTCTATGGATTTTTCTTGCAAAAAAATAAGCAACTGCACTAAACCGTTCAATATTTAATGGGTTAACTAACTTCCAACTTTCTTTTTTTATTCTTTCACCCGTTAAATCTTCATAGATTGAAAAAATCCTTATTTTCTCAAAATTTGCATTTTTAATTTCTTCTTTTTGATTTTCAATACATTCTTTAATTTCACAACCTACAGCCTTCATCATCATTTCCATATTGGATTGCCCCGAGGCTAGCCAAACCTCACCAATTAAAACATCTTTGTATATAATAGAAGTTTTAGAATCATTGATCTTAACTTCATAGGGCCCTCCCGCTTTAGGAGTGGATAATTTCAGTTCCCAATTGCCTTGTTCGTCAGATTTGACATTTGATGTTTCACCCCAACTTCCCATGATTTGAATATTATCATTAGGTGCAGATTTACCCCA
>CACONV010000032.1 GCA_902628605.1 uncultured Bacteroidota bacterium | reverse complement strand
TAAATGACAGCGATGGATTACCATTGCCTGGAGCTTCAGTCGTTGAAAAGGGTACCAGTAATGGAGTCACAACTGACTTTGATGGTAATTATTCTATCGAGGCTAGTGAAGGATCTATTCTTGTTTTCAGTTTTGTTGGTTATACTTCTCAGGAAATAACTGTAGGAAGTGATGATACGATTAATATTTCATTAGAATCTGGAACTGAATTAGAAGAAGTAGTCCTTACGGCTTTAGGATTGGAGAAGAAAAAAGATGACGATTTAACATCAACAACAAAAATTGAAGTAGATGATGTTCAACGTTCTGGAGAATCAGGTATACTTCAAGGTATGTCTGGTAAAACTTCTGGTGTAAACATAACACGTAATGCTGGAGACCCAGGTTCTGGGGCATATATTCAAATTCGTGGTCAGAATACAATATTTGGAGATATTTCCCCTCTAATTGTTTTAGATGGTGCAATTATTTCTAATGATAATATTGGCGGGAATACTGCAGGAGTTGTTCAACAATCAAGATTAAATGATATTAATCCTGATGATATAGAATCTATATCTGTTATTAAAGGTGCTGCTGCTGCTGCGATATACGGAACAGGAGCTGCAAATGGTGTATTAGTGATTAATACTAAAAGAGGTTCATCTAGCCCGAAAGGGTGGAGTGTGAATGCTAAATCAGCTTTATCTGTTGAAACAATCAACATGGAATGGGACAAGCAAGGTTCTTGGGGTCAAGGTTTTCCAGACCTATGGTATGGAGGTAGTCCAGGTGTAGGAAGATTTGTGGCTAACACGGGTTTTTCTTTTGGAGACCAAATGAGCTTAAGATCAGGAGGTGCCGATACCTATGATTTTTCTGGTGGATATTTTGAAGCTGATAGCGGAACAAGGTATGGAGTTATAACCAGTAAAAATGATAAGACTGATTATAATCAAATTAATAGAGACGCTGTATTTGGAAACGGATACACTTACGATAATTCTGTTAGTTTTTCATATAATGGAGAAAGAAATAGGACATACATTTCAATATCAAATGTAGACCAAGACGGTATTATGAAGGGTAATTCTGATTATACTAGAACTTCTCTAAAATTAAACAACACAACTCAGGCGACTGATAAATTATTGTTTAAATTATCATCTTCTTACACAAACATTGATTCTAACAGAGTTCAAACAGGATCAAATCTAAATGGTCTTTATCTTGGTTATTTAAGAAATTCTCCTGATTTTGATATAAGAGACTATAAAGGAACTAATTATAGAACGATAGACGGCGTAACCACAGTTACACCAAATTCTCACAGATCTTATAGAAGGGATACGGGTTCATATAGAACATTTAGTACTTCTTCGGGTGCTTTTAATTATGCAGCACCTACATACAATAACCCTTTATGGACAACAAATGAACAAAAAAACATAAATGATGTAAACAGATTCATTTTTGCTCCTGAGGTTAACTATAGTTTTAATGACAACTTAAATCTTGCAGTAAGATATAGTGTAGATTATTATCAAGACAACAGAGTTGATTATCAACCCCCTGGATCTGCAGGAGATGGTAATAATGGAACTTATGCAGAGGATAGAATAAGCAATAAACTTGCACAGTTCAACGCTTTCTTCACAGGTGGTGTAGATATCACTAGTAATATAGGTTTAGATTATACGGTTGGTTTTCAGCAGGTCGAACTTGATTATAGAAGACTTAGTGCTTTTGAAGCTGTATTTACAAACCCAGATCAGGAATTTTTGAATCCTGGAAACGCAGCTTCTCAAAACTCTAACCCTGGTGCTTTCACTGAGTTAAGAAGAAGTAGTGGTGCTTATGGAGTTTTAAATTTAAATGTTGGTGAAAACTTACTTGTAGAAGTATCTGGTAGAGGTGAAACATTTTCAACAATGCCTAATAGAGGAACGATATTTTATCCTTCAGCTTCTGTAGGTTACAAATTGACGGACCTTGTAGGTGTCGATGCCATTAACTTTTTAAAAGTAAGAGCTTCTTACGGTGAAGTTGGTGTAGCGCCACCTGCATATATAACATCAACTGTTTTAGGTCCTGGTGGTCTTGGTTCTAGTTGGGGAGACGGTTTAGATGGATCTCTTTATGGTAATCCATTTACACAATCAACTACCAGAGGTAATCCTGATTTAAAAGAGGAACGTAAAAAAGAAATTGAAGTAGGATTCGATAGTAGATTGTTTAACAATAAACTAACTCTTGGTTTTACGTATTATGATAATAAAACTGAAGACGGAATATTGGCTCTTCCAATAACACCTTCTTCGGGTTTTAATACCACTTTCCAGAATGCTACTGTTATTTCAAACAAAGGAATAGAGATAGACCTATCTGCTAATTTAATTGATTCAGAAGATTTTAGTTTAGGTATTAACGGTAGTTTTACTCAAAACAAAAACATCGTTGAAGACTTAGAGGGTGCTGCATATTTTATTCTAAATGGGTTTACTTCTACATCATCCGGTATTGCTGAAGGTTATGCTTATGGTGTTCATAGAAGTGGTCAGTTCCTAAAAGACGGAGGTGGAAACTTGCTTCTTGGTTCGAACGGTTTTCCTCAAGCTGATCCAGAGAAATTAGTTGGAGCAGGTGACCCTAATCCTGACTTTAGAGCAGGTTTAGGAACATCTTTGAGATATAAGAATTTCAATTTTACTACTCAATTTGAAACTTCCCAAGGGAATGATATTTGGAATGGAACTTACGGGGTAATGTTATTCTGGGGTATTCACGAAGAAACAGATATTTTAACAACTAACGACACAGGTTCATCAATATACAACGCTTGGGGTGATGAAATCCCAGCAGGTGCCCAGTTTAGAGGTTACACTCAAGATTTTGGTGCCGGACCAGTTGCTGTCGACCACGAATGGTGGACTGCAAACGGAGGTGGATTTGGTGATGTTGGATCACAATTTATTGAAGATGGATCTTGGGTAAAACTAAGAGAAATATCTCTTACATATGATTTCGATAAATCATTGATTGAAAGACTTGGTCTATCAAATTTATCGCTTTCAGTGTCAGGTAGAAACTTGTATACATGGACTAATATTGAAGGTTTTGATCCTGAGAATAACCTAACTGGTGCATCTCGAGGAAGAGGACTTGAATATTTTTCAAATCCTGGTACAAGATCAATTTTAACAACACTAAGATTTGGATTTTAATTTTAAGATTATGAAAATAAATAAGTATATATTAACATTCTTCGCTGCCGTAGTAGTGGGGAGTTGTGAAAGTTACACAGAGGATCTAAATGACGATCCAAACAACTTTATCGTTGCCGCATCTGACCTTATAATAGGTCAAACGCAGTTGGCTTTTATGCAACATATGGGTAGTAACAATGCTCGTTATGCTGGTGTATTTGCTAACACAATGTCTGGTGCTGATAGACAATATTTGACCTTGAATACTTACTCGCCTAACCGCGGAAATTATAATGATATGTGGGGAGATACATATCTTCAAGGTATTAATACAGCTCAGTTAATTTTAAATGACGAAAGTGCTGGAAATCTTGTTAAAGGAATAGCTAGTATTCTACAGGGTGCCCTATACGCTGATATGGCTGCACTTTATGGTGATGTTCCATTTTCTCAGGCTGTAAATCCTGATGAATACCCTAACCCTGTTTACGACTCTCAAGCAGATGTAGTAAACGGAGGGATTGCTCTCATTGAACAAGGAATTGCTTTAGTAGGATCCGCATCTATTGCAGCTGGTTTTGGTGGTAATAGGCTTTCTGGAGGAACATGGGCTGCTACTGGTCACACATTAGCTGCTAGATACAGCTTGCTTGCTGGAAACTATGCTAGCGCTATTTCTCATGCAAATCAAGGCATTTCCTCTAGTGCTGATGACTTAGAAACACAGCATGGTACATCACAAGAAAATAGAAATTTATTTTATCAGTTTATTATTGATGAAAGACAAGACTATTTGAAAGCAAACAATGCACATTTGGTTCATCTTTTGGATGGTACGGCAACTAGAAGGTTAGCTACACCAGCCCAACAGCTTCAATACGACTACTATTTCATTTCTGATTCTGGTGGTGCTGAAGTTGCCTTAAATACTACTGCGGGTGGTGTTTTTGAAATCGATGCTCCATTCCAACTTGCTAGTTATCAAGAAACTCAGTTTATTTTGGCTGAAGCTAAATTTATGCAAGGAGATGAGGCTGGCGCTAGACAACATTTAAATAATGTACGTGCCGATCAAAGAGCTCAATATTCTTCTGATGCTACTGGTTTCCCTGATTCAACTGCAACAGGAACTGAACTACATCTTCAAATATTAGAGGAAAAGTATATTGCTCTAATTGGTGAGATCGTAACATTCCATGATTTGAGAAGAACAAGAAATGCTATTTCTGTTCCTAATAAACAAGGTGCTATTGGGGCTTCAAATTTCCCTCAGAGGTATTTATATCCTCAGAGTGAGTTAGACACAAACCCTAATATTCCTGCATCATTACCAGATTTCTTTGCCCCAACTGCATTATTTACTAGTTACTAGGGCAATAAGTTTGGATTGTTTTAAAATAAAAGCCACTTTTTTGAAGTGGCTTTTTTAATTTAGCATAATATGGAAAACGACATAATATATGGAATAAGACCTATTGTTGAGGCAATGAGAGCAAATATTAAAATTGAAAAAGTATGGCTTTTAAAAAATAAAAAAAATAGACTATTCAAAGAAGTAGAGGATTTTGCCTCCAAAAAAAAAATAGACATAATCTTTACCTCTAATAAGAAAATAGATAAACTTTCTAAAAAAAATCACCAAGGTGCTGCAGCATTAATAAAACCAATCCAATACTGTAAATTTGAAACTCTTCTTGAAAAAAATTTTAAAAAGGAAAAGCAAATTTATCTTCTTTTAGATGGTGTAACTGATGTTAGGAATTTTGGAGCAATTTTTAGGAATTCACTAGCTACTGGGATAGATGGAATTGTTGTGCCTGAAAGTAATAGTGCTACCATAAACTCAGATACTATTAAAGCTTCTGTTGGAGCAGTTTTTTATATTCCAATCTCAAAGGTGAGTCATTTAAATGATGCAATTTATGATTTTAAATCAAGGGGTTTTGAAATTATAGGTTTGGAAGAAAAATCTAGTAAAAATATTTTTGACGAAAGATTTAATAAAAAAACAGTTCTAATTCTTGGCTCAGAAGGAAAAGGAATAAATAAAAGTACATTGAACGTTGTCGATAAAAAAGTATCCATCCCTATGGAAGGAGAAATAAAATCACTCAATGTATCCGTAGCCTGTGGAATTTCTCTTTATCATATTACAAGAAATAACTCTTAATCTATTTCTGAAATTTTTTGAAAATTTGCTGTTAATGATAAATGAGAACTTATGGTTAGTGAGATTGAAATCTCATAACTAACAAACTCCATTCTTTGCCAACCGCACTTAATGCACTTATAACCTGTCCAACCGATAAATTTGAAACCTTCATTTGGGTTAGCGTTTACATTTAATATTGTTCCAGATTGGTGAAAACTTTTATAATTACTTGTATTAGAATCACTGTTTCCAATACTTATAGTTCCTCCATCTGATGAAAATATAGAAATCTCATAGTTTCTAATTTTGTCAACTGATTCGATATTTTCTTGAATTTCATTTTCTACATTGTTTTTTGTGCAGAAGAAAAAGATTATAGGTATTGTAAGCAATAGTTTAAATTTCATTATTCCTTTTTAAAAAAAGCTTCAACATCTCTGTTTGAAAACATTGTAACAGCAGTACGACAGAATCGAGCAAAATTACATCCGTTGTTATCAAAATCACTCCCTAACCATCGATCAAAAACATATCCCTCTTCTGGAGTTGCAGTAAGTGTTATAGTAGTTCCTTCATAATAAGATCCAGAAGCATCTGGTGTTACTACTCCCCCTTCTCCCGAGGTTACAGTAAGGAAATAAAGGTTAAGATCTTCATTCTCTGTGGCCACCTCTTTTTTGGAACAGCTGTAGTTTAATGGGTACAACGTCAAGCATAAAAAAGTTATACATACTAACCTCATTCTTGTTTTCTAAAATAAGCAATAACATTTCTATTTGAATTTAATGTCACAACACAGCGACAGTGTCGAATGGTAGTACCACAAATAGGGTTACTAAGGTCCGTTCCTACCCACCTATCAGCCACATATCCTTCATCCGGAGTTGCTGTAAGTGTAAACGTACTTCCTTTATTATATCTTCCGCTAGGGTCAGGTATAACCGATCCTCCCTCTCCAGCGGTAACTGTCAAGATATATTGAGGACGAATAGAGAGTTCTGATTCCAACTCTTCAGAAGAACAGCTATTTATGATTGATATTAATATAAACGATAAGATAGAATAGTATATAATTTCTTTCATGCTATTAAATTATCAATAAATTAATCGATTTCAATCTAAAAGTAAAACTATTTAATGAGATTAGATTCTATTTAAGCATTGAAATTATTGACGCTTAACCAAATTTTATCTAATATCAAGGATTTTTATATATCCCTTAAGAATACAATATATGTCGGTTGTAATTTTAGAAAAACAATCCTTCAAATACTTTTTTTCTATCGAATTAAAACAATATTTGTAACAAAAACATGTTATTTATATAGGCATTTTAACATCCTAGGTGCACCCTTATACTGCTTTGAAAAGAATTGATAATGTTATTTATTTTTTACTACTAAGTATCACAATTTGTGATAATATTATTTATGCTCAATATTATACGGTTAAAGAAAAAATAATGCATTTGCAAACGTTTGACGAAAAACCATTACACTATGGATATTTTCTTGGGTTTAACAACTTTGGATATCAAATTCAGTACAATAGTAATTATTCTGTACCTAGCAACAGGAATTTTCCAGATAATAAAAGAGGTTTAAATCTGCCTAACATTGAACTAACTAAAAACACAGGGTTTAATGTAGGGTTAATCGGTGACCTTAGATTAAATAAATATTTTAATCTTAGGTTAGAACCTGGACTATATTATACTCAAAGAGACTTAATTTATCCTCAAGCAACAAGCGGACTTACAAATGATGAAGATTATCTACGAGAGGTTAAGTCTACTTACATTCACATACCTCTTCTAGTCAAGTTTAGTGCAAAAAGAATAAATAATTTTAAACCATATTTAGTTGGTGGTGTATCTACCTCGTTTAACTTATCAAGTAATGAAAAAAACAATGATGATAATTATGGTAATGTCTTTAGAGTAACTAGTCAAAGCTTTAATTATGAAATTGGTTTTGGTATCGACTTTTATCTGGTGTATTTTAAATTTTCTCCATCGATTAGAGGAATATTTTCTATTCAAAATGAATTGGTACAGGATAACAACTCCAATAGCCCTTGGACTTCGAATATTAAAAGTTTGTTAAGTCAAGGATTTGCCATTAATTTAACATTTGAATGATTGATTTGAAATTTTATTCATTATAATTGCTGTCGCACTCGTTATATTTAAACTATCAATTACAGATTTACTTCTTTTAGGTATTGTGACTTTCTGACTCACAAACTTGCTTATTGATTTAGAAATCCCATTTGACTCATTGCCAAAAATTAAAACAAATTCACTAGGAAAAGTAACTCTGTTGACAAATTCTCCTTTTAGAAAAGTACCATAGACTGGAATTGACACTTTTGATAAGTAAGAATTTAAATCTTCATAGAAAATATTTATACGAGCTAAGGACCCCATTGATGATTGAACTACTTTAGGATTATAACAATCAACCGTTTTTTTAGAACAAACAATATTTTCAAAACCAAACCAATCGCATAACCTTATTATTGAACCAAGGTTTGCAGGATCTGATACATCATCTAAAACCAAAACTTTTTTATCAAGTGGAGGGTTTTTTTTCATATGAGTTGAAAAAATCCCTAAAACATTTGAGGGGCTTTTCAAAAAAGTCATTCTTTTCATACAATTGTAAGTTACTATTGTAGAGTTTTGACCTTTTATTTCTTTTGTTGAATAACTTTTATATATCGGAATATTTGAATCAAAAAAGTCTTTAAATACTTTTTCTCCTTCAACAACAAAATGA
>CACONV010000031.1 GCA_902628605.1 uncultured Bacteroidota bacterium | reverse complement strand
TTTCAAAAACTGAAAATGGTGAATTAGATGAAGAAAATGTCATGTTTTTCTTAGGTTACTCAGGATGGAGTGATCAACAACTAAGAGACGAGATAGATGAAAATTTTTGGAAAATAAATAAAGACTATTCAAAAAATATTTTTGAAAAATCTCATGAAAATCTATGGAATAAACTAACAAAGAAAATGGAAGGTGATTCTTATATTTGGTCTAATGCACCAGAAAATTTACAAGACAATTAAATTTTAAATTTTAAAAAAACCTATACAGCTCCTAATACCTGTTTTAAATCACCAACCAAATTTGTCCACAACATTTTTGATTCTTCCAATTCATCATCATCAGAAAAGTCGGTGACAGTAAGTGAAACATCTTTTGTTATTTCATCGACAGTAATTAAAAATTCGAAAAAATATTTTTGATAATCTTCCTCATCATTTACCCACATAAATTTTACTAACTCATTATTTTTTTTTGACAAAAGCTTAGCATATTCCTCACTATCTTCCCAAATAAAGGTAAAATCTTCACCTCTTGAATTAACATCATCAGCGAACCACTCAGATAAACCCGATGGTGTAGATAAATACTGAAACAACAATTGAGGAGAACAATGAAAATTGAACTCTAAACTGAATAATTTTTTGTTGGTCATTATATGTAGATTCAACGGCAATATATCGAAAAATTGTTTACATGGTGAATTTTAAATTGATTTTTTTAATGCTTTTTTTTCGAGCATTTTTATATCTTGCACAGGTTTCGATGGCGAGGTAGCTCAGGTGGTCAGAGCGTCGGATTCATAACCCGGAGGTCGGGAGTTCAAGTCTCCCCCTCGCTACTTACACTCCTATTAATCATTTATATTTTATAACTTGCAAATGAAAGTTTCTAAATTTTAATTCATTATAAATATTTTAAAAAAAATTACTTCAGCTTTCGTTCAAAAAATAGTTAGAAAATGAAAAGTAGATTAATTCTTATAGTATCTTTTATTCTTGTTTTTTGCAGTAAAGATAATTCGGACTCTTCAAACCAACTTGAAACCAACCCAGTTGTAACCTATGACGTTTCAATTAGTTCATCAGAAGGTGGAAGGGTTAACATATTTACAAGAAATGGAGGGAATACAGAGTCAGGTGCTTATAAATCTGGCACTGTTTTAAGAATAACTGCTACTCCAAATGATGGTTATGAATTTATTGGCTGGACTGGAAGCAATGAAACTTCAATGGAAATCACGATAACAGTAAATTCAGATATAACACTAACAGCAAACTTTGAGAAAATTCCTGAGAATAGTTTAAACAACAAAGTTATTTTTAATAAAAATATCCACAACAGCCTACCTGAAGAGTGGATTAATGAATACAATAATATAATGGATAGCTTAGATATTATAATACCAATAATGGCAACAAATTATACAGAATTAGATATCTATGCTTGGAATAGCAATGCAAATAAACCCTATTCTTCAATTATTGGAGATCAAGGTGGAGCTTGTATATGCGGAAATGATATAGAAAGGTATATGGTTTTAGAGATCCCAGAAGATGAGTTTACTTTTGAATCAATGCACAGATATTCAGTTATACCTCATGAAATGTTTCACGCTTATCAAATGAGTGTATCAAAAAATTTCAATGACGGTGATTTTCGGATAAAGTGGTTGTCGGAAGGAACTGCAGCTTCTTTTGAATCAATTTATATTCAACAAAATTATTCATATAATTATTTCAAATTTGACCAAAACAGGGTTGATCTTGAAGTTTTATCCACCCCTGAAATTTTCGAAAATTATGACAGCGTAGGTGACATAAACTATTCTTCTTCTGTCTTTATTACATTAGTTCTAGTAAAAGAATTACAGAAAAATAATATCTCTGAGGAAAAGGCCTTTGAATTAGTTTTTAGAAATTTTTTACAAAAAAATCCTAACGATGAAAATTGGAAAAATATATTTGAAGAAGTTTTTTCTATTTCATTAGAGAATTTTTATTCTTCAATTTCAAATTACTCTAATGACATTGAAACAGTTTTACCAAGCGAAAATTTAAACTTACACGATATATTTCAGTTATCTAGTGAGAACTATACAATCAACGTTACATCCCCAGATTCAGATGATTATATTTTAAATGGTAAGGATGCAAAGGGAATTGTTGAGGGAAGAGATCCAAAAATAACAGTTAAGTTAGGTGATAAACTTACCTTTGAGGTTGATGCATTTGGGCACCCATTTTATTTAAAAACCAAACAGGGATTAGGGATAGAAGATTTGGTCGTTGGTGCAGACAACAATGGAACTGAAAGTGGAGCAGTTATCTGGACACCTTCAAAGAAAGGAACCTTTTATTATCAATGTTCATTACATAATGGCATGTATGGTGAAATCATTGTTGAATAAAAAAATCCCAATCTAATTGGGATTTAATTTTTAGTGCGGAGAGACCGAGACTCGAACTCGGGGAACACTTGCGCGTTCACAGATTAGCAATCTGCTGCATTACCACTCTGCCACCTCTCCTATTTAAAAAATGCAAGTTAAAGAATTAGAAATATGAAATCAAAATATGAGAAAAATATTTTAATTAGGATACTCAATTCTCAATTGGTAAATATTAACTAATTTTTTTACAAGAACTTTTTTTACTGCTTCAATTTCTGAAAATGTAATATTGGAGTTTATAAATTGTCCTTCATCCATTTGTTGATTAATAATTCTATGGACAAACTCCTCTAATATTTCAAAAGAAGGTTCTTTTAGACTCTTTGAAGCTGCCTCGATTGAGTCTGCCATCATGACTATTGAAGTTTCCTTAGAAAAGGGCTTTGGTCCGGGATAAATAAATTTTTTGATATCTAAATTAGGATTTACTTCAATTTGTTTTTTATAAAAATAATAAACCTTTGAAGTACCATGATGTGTTCTAATAAAATCAAGTATCCTATCCGGAAGTTTATTTTTTTTCCCTAAACTTATACCGTCAGATACATGATCTATAATAATTTTTGCACTTTCGTGAGGACTTAGTTCATCGTGAGGAGAAATGCTACCTTTTTGATTTTCAGAAAAAAAATTTGGTTTTTTTATTTTACCAATGTCATGGTAAAGTGCTCCCACACGAGTTAGTAGTGCATTTGCCTTAATTTTACTAGCACAAGCTTCAGATAAATTTGCTACTTGTAATGAATGATGAAATGTACCAGGAGCTTTATCTGACAATTCTTTTAGAAGAGGAGAGTTAGTGTCAGATAATTCTAAAAGAGAAACATCCGATACAAGAAAAAAGATTTTTTCATAGAAATAAATTAGTGGAAGAACGAAAAGTGTGAGCATTCCATTTGCAAGAAAATATCCAAATTGGAAAAAATCAATTTTTTCGATATTACCAGAACTTAAAAGATAAAAAATAATATATCCTAAAAAATACATAAACGTAATTTGTGCTACTGATATAAATAGATTTGCTCTTTTGTAAATTTGAGAAGTACTGAGAATTGCGACAATCCCAGCTAAAATTTGAACAAAAATGTATTCAAATCCGTTGAAAACGCTAAAACTTACTATAATTACCGAAATGATATGGATGAAGTAGGCCAGTCTTGAGTCAAAAAATGTTTTTGTTAATAATGGAAAAATACAAATTGGTGCAACATAAATAAATCTTGTATCAAAATCTGCCAAAATTGATGACATGATTACTGATAGAGATATATTTAAAAAAATGAAAGTCATTTTATTATCATCTTCAAAAACGTTATATCTAAATTTATATATATAAATCAATGAAAGAAAGAGTAAAGTTGAGACTAACAAAAAATAACCTATCAGAATTGATTGATTTACCTTTTTATTGTCACTTTTAGAGGAAAACTGATAATTTAAAGATTTTAACTTATTAAATTTTTCTCCTTCTACAATTTGATTGGTTTCAATTATAACTTCACCTTTTGAAACCAAATCTCTTGTTTGGGAAATTGATGAATTGAGTTCATTTATATATTCTTCAGTTAAATCCTTATTATACGATAAGTTAGGTTGCAAGATATCAAAGAACAGATTATAAAAATTTCTTTCTTTCAGCTTATTTTCATCAGTTAAATTTTTATTGATTTCATATAAAAGATTTTCCAATCTAAACAAAGAATCAGCTTCTGTAATCTTCTCTGTGTTATTAGAAACTAATGAAATCCTTTTTGGGGTCGTAATGTTTAATTCTAAAGGAAGTATTCCTCTTTTTAAAAAAGAATTTAAAATAACTAATCCGCGTTTATAACTAACAGAGTCATTTTCATTTTGAAAAAAATTATCAAATTTATTAGAATAATTATTTAAAATTACTTCAGATACATCTGCATTTATATCGAAGTATAGAATTGATTTTGATTCAATAGATTGCTTTTCCATCAGTAATTCTTCAGCTGATTTAATTATTGGAAAATCAAAAGGAGCATATAAAGTGTTACCAGTCCATCTTTTACCCTCAGAAAACTGAATAGAATACTGAGTATTTAAAGGTAAAAAATAAACTATAATACTAGCTGAGACTATTAAAATGAAAGCTTTGTAAAGAAAAGGACTGATCTCCAAAAACTTTTTTAACATTGTTAAATAATTTTAATAATCTAAAAAAAATCTAAATCAGGTTTTATACCAAGAAATAGATAATAAACGTAAAATGTCATTATTTAGACTCAATTTCTTCTAATAGTGCTTTCATTTCAGAAAAACCTTCGGTATCACCTACCGTTGCATAGATATTCTTCAAAGTTTGGATAGCATCAATATTACTTTTTGAGTCAATTTCAATAAGTTTTTGTAAAATAGGTACGCATTCCATATAAATAGATTCACGTTTTAACTTAAGTTCATCATATTTCTTATTTTCAGCTCTTGACGTCCCTAAAGAATTCATTTCCTCTACAATCGCACCTTCTTGTTCTAAAATCAATGACACTAAGTTCAAATATGCATTTTGCATTTTTGGATCAAGTTCAATGGCTTTATTGTAATAATTTTCGGCATCTTTTTTTTCTCCTAATTCCGAACTAACAACACCTAAATTATAAAATAATGTGGCGTTGGTTGGATCCTGTTTAAGTGCCTCTGAAACTAACTCAGAATACTTTTCATTGTTACCTAAACGGAAATTTATATTCGCCTCTGTTAAAATTAAATCAACATCTGTTGGATTCTCACTCCTAGCCTCCTCAACAGCCTGAATTGCCTTATCCTGCATCCCTAAATTATCATACAGTAAGGCAATTGATTTTATAATATTCGGATATACAGATTTGGTATCTTCTTCTCTAACATTTTCATAATCTTTTGATTTTTGAAATAAAGAGTATTCAACCTCTGAAATTTCTTTTTCAGAACCAGTCTCTACTGGTGTTGCGTAGTATTTTGTTATAATTCCAGTATATTTTAGATCTTTTAGTTTTTCGTAATATGTAAGAGCAGTCTTGTATTCATTTCCATTAATTGAACTCACTGCCGCATAATATAATAAGTCCGTTTTATTTGGTGACATTTCATACGCTAAATTATAACTAGATGCCGCCTCCTTGTAATCCCCTGAATTGTAAAGTTCATTAGCATAATTTTGAATTTCATAAAGAAGAAATTCAAGTTCAGATTTTAAAACTTCTTTGATAGCTTTATTACCTTCTGCTAATTTGAAATTAGCAAATGCTTTTGAAAATTCCTTTTCACCTTTTGCGATTTGTCCTACTAATAAATGATATTGTGTGATTAACTTTGAATCATTTGAATTAAGAATTAAATCGCTGTTAGATAGGAGGGCATCTTTAGATTCGGAAACTTTTTCTTGCTTAAATAATTTTTGGGCCAGTTTAAGTTCTTTTTTTTGTGGATACAAAAAAGAAAAGCAAAATAGAAATGTAAGTGTAAATATTTTGTTCATTTTTTTAAATTAGGAAGACTAATTTAAGTAATTTATACACTCAAATCCTCATTTTCTAGCAAGTTTTCTTGTGAGTCATCGTCGCTTTGTTCTTCCTTAATAACCTTAGCTACAGCGGCTATGGTATCTTCACCCTTTAAATTAATTAATTTTACCCCTTGAGTTGCTCTTCCCATTACTCTTAGTTTTTCAACACTCATTCTTATAGCAATTCCGGATTTATTAATTATCATTAAATCATTTTCATCACTTACATTCTTAATAGATACTAAAGAACCGGTCTTTTCAGTAATTGATATAGTTTTTACGCCTTTACCTCCTCTATTTGTAATTCTGTAATCCTCCAAACTCGATCTTTTACCATATCCATTTTTAGATACTACTAGGATATCAGTTGAAATATCGTTAACTGATACCATCCCAATTACTTTATCGTTGTCATCTTTTAATTTAATTCCGCGAACACCAGATGCACTCCTTCCCATCGGTCTTGTTTTACTTTCTTCAAACCTAATAGCCTTACCTGACTTAACCGCCATTAATATTTCACTATTACCGTTGGTTAACTTAGCTTCTAATAGTTCATCGTTTTCTTTAATTGTAATAGCGTTAATTCCATTAATTCTTGGACGCGAATATTTTTCTAAACAAGTTTTCTTTATTTGTCCCTTCTTTGTCGCCATTACAACAAAATGACTATTTACATACTCAGTATCTTTTAAATCTTGTGTATTGATAAACGCTTTTACTTTGTCGTCTTGTTCAATATTAATTAAATTTTGAATTGCTCTTCCTTTAGAGGTTTTTGACCCTTCAGGTATTTCAAAAATTCTCATCCAAAAGCATCTCCCTTTTTGAGTAAAAAACAACATATATTGGTGATTTGTGCCCACGAACATATGTTCTAAAAAGTCTTCATTTCTAGTTGTAGAAGCCTTTTGACCTACCCCACCCCTATTTTGTATTTTGTATTCTACCAATGGTGTTCTTTTAATATACCCAGCATGAGATATTGTTACAACAACTTTATCATCTGGAATCATATCTTCTTCACTGAAATTGCCTCCAGCATACTGAATTTCAGACCGTCTTTCATCGCCATATTTTTCTTTTACCTCTAATAGCTCTGTTTTAATAATTTCCATTCTACGGTCCTTATTACTTAAAATATCTTTTAAATCTAAAATTGTATTTTTAAGTTCATCGAACTCCTCTCTTAACTTGCTTTGCTCAAGACCAGTAAGTTGTCTAAGTCTCATCTCTACAATAGCTTTAGACTGAATTTCAGTAAGTTCGTATTTTAGAGACAAATTTGCTCTTGCTTCGTCAGGAGTTTTAGATTTTCTAATTATGCTAATAACCTCATCAATATTGTCCGATGCAATTATCAATCCCTCTAATATATGAGCTCTATCTTCAGCCTTTTTTAATTCGAATTCTGTTCTTTTGACAACAACTTCATGTCTGTGTTCGACAAAGTAGTGTATTAATTCTTTTAAGTTTAATAATCTTGGTCTACCATTAACTAATGCTATATTGTTTACGCTAAACGAAGATTGTAGTGGTGTAAATTTGTATAATTTGTTCAAAACTATGTTTGGTATGGCATCTCTTTTTAAGATGTAAACAATCCTTAAACCCTTTCTGTCAGATTCATCTCTAATATTTGATATACCTTCAATTTTCTTTTCATTTACCAATTCAGCAGTTTTTTTTATCATTTCTGCTTTATTGACCTGGTATGGAATCTCTGTTACAACAATACATTCTTTAGAATCAATTTCTTCAATTGTGGCTTTACCTCTAATTACTACTCTTCCTCTTCCAGAGTGAAAAGCTTCTCTAACCCCTTCATAACCATAAATCACACCTCCAGTTGGAAAATCTGGGGCTTTAACATGTTTAATTAATTCATCTATGTCATTTTTTAATTGCTTTTCAACGATTAATTCTTCTTTCCTGTTAGTTATTTCTAAATCTTTAGGATTACAATTTCTACCGTCTTCTAAATATTCATTTTTTAAAATTTCAATTACTTCTTCATCTGTGATCGAAACTTTTTCTGATAAACCAATCTTTTTAATAAAAATGTTATCAATAAACTTTACTATACCATCTACCACCTCCATCAGGTTGTGAGGAGGCATATTGGTTGCCATGCCAACAGCGATTCCTGAACCTCCATTTATCAAAAGGTTAGGTATTTTAGTAGGTAAAACTACTGGTTCTTCTAAAGTATCATCAAAATTTAGTTGTTTATCAACAGTATTTTTATCAATATCCGCTAACAAATCTTCAGAAATTTTTTGCATTCTAGCTTCTGTATATCTCATAGCTGCGGGGCTATCACCGTCAATTGATCCGTAATTACCCTGGCCATCAACAAGCATGTATCTTAGACTCCACTCTTGAGCCATTCTAACCATTGTGTCATAGACTGAAGAATCTCCGTGAGGGTGATATTTTCCAAGAACTTCTCCAACTATTCGAGCAGATTTTCTATATGATGAAGACGCTCTTATACCCATTTCATGCATGCCATACAAAACTCTTCTGTGGACAGGTTTCAAGCCGTCACGCACATCTGGTAAAGCACGTGACACAATGACAGACATAGAGTAATCGATGTACGAAGACTCCATTTCCTTAACAATATTGATTGGTATAAGTTTTTCTCCTTCAGTCATTTCATAAAGAATTTA
>CACONV010000030.1 GCA_902628605.1 uncultured Bacteroidota bacterium | reverse complement strand
TTGCTGATACTTTTTCATCGTAATTCGGTGGAAAAGTATTTTTTGTTTGTGAAATTTAAATTGATTAAAAAAGAGAAATTCTTCAACCAAAATAAACCCATTATGGTTTTTGATTAAAGGAGAATCTTCAAAAAGCTGATTTGGAAAAATTATGTTTATATTTTCATTCATTTAGCCATAAATTTTGAAATTTCATCTTTGGATCATACTTTTCAGATTGCCATCTAACATTAAATTTCCTGTTCCTTGGATCATTTCCAACACCAGATACATACATCCAATTTCCATAATTACTGTGTACATCATAATCTATAAGTATTGATTCGAAATATGCAGCACCAATTCTCCAATCCAATTTCAATTCTTTGGCAAAGTAACTTGCAACATTTTGTCTACCTCTATTACTCATCCATCCGGTATTTTTTAATTCCATCATGTTTGAATTGACAAAGGGTTCTTCTGTTTTTCCATTAATCCATTCATATACTCTGGTTTTTGATTTACCCCAATTATATTTTCTGTTCAAAATACCTTCAATACAAAAAATCTTGTCTCTGTATTTCATTGATATATACTTGAAATAATCTCTCCAAATAAGTTCAAATACCAACCAATACGTTGATTGGTTCTTGATTACCTGCTTTTCATACTTTTTTACCTCCCAATAAATCATTTTAGGTGACAAACATCCGTTTGCTAACCAGGAAGAAATTTTAGAACTATAATCAATTCCAATTAATCCATTTCTAGTATGTTTATAAAATGACAACTTTTTTGTTTTCCAGAAATAATTATTGATTCTCTCTATACCACTTTTGCTTCCTCCTTTAAATGGGAATGCGCTTCTTTTGTCAAGTTTAAATTCTTTAAAACCTAAGTCATTTAAACTTGGAATTTTGTATTTCTCAGATAGTCTATTCTTTGATTCCAACCTACGCGGATTATCTTCCAAACTCCTAACTTTTAACTCTTTTTCACATTTTTTTCTAAATAATGTGAAAACATTAGGAATGTCGTCAATTTTTTTCTTCAAATCGTTGGGGTGATACAAAAATTGATCGAAAGAATAGTTCACTTTTACATTACTTTCAATCTTATTTAGAACTTCATTTTCTTCATTGATTTCATCGCGAGTCCATTCTCTTTGAATAAAAATTTCCTTGACATTTAATTTTTTTATCTTTTCTATAAGATTTTGTCCATCTGGACAATTGTCAATTATTAAGCTAATATTTAACTTATCTAACTCTAGTTGTAAATCATTTACTGATTCAATCATAAATTTACTTCTGTAACTACCTGTTTTTTTAAACCCTAAATTAGTTTCTTTAAATAAATTAGGATTAAAATTGAAGTATGCGACTACTTGTCTATTGCTATCAATAGCTTTTGAAAGTCCCTGATGATCTTTTATTCTAAGATCGTTTCTATACCAAACTAGAGAAACACCTAACGAGCCCGACATCTTTTACTACAATATTTGACATTATTCCAATTGTTTTCCCATTTTTTTCTCCAACTAAAAGGTCTTTTACAAGCTGGACACATTTTTGATGGTAAATTTGCTTTTTTAACACCGTTCATTTAAGTAACAGCGGCTTTGAAAGTTTCTAAACATCTATTTCTAGCAAATTTGTGATCAATAATCTCTTTTGGATATGAACTAGTCTGATAGTCAGGAACCCATTTTTTAATGTATTTAAAATCTTTATCAAATTTTTTAATTTGCTCTTTGGGATTAAAAATTCTAAAATAAGGAGAAGCATCTACTCCACATCCTGCTACCCACTGCCAGTTGCCAACATTACTTGACATTTCGTAATCTAACAATTTTTTTGCAAAATACTTTTCTCCCCATCTCCAGTCAATTAATAGATGCTTACAGAGAAAACTTCCAACTAACATCCTTACCCTATTATGCATAAACCCTGTTTGATTTAACTCTCTCATACCGGCATCGACTAAAGGGTAGCCAGTATTTCCCTCACACCATTTTTTAAATTCTTCATTATTGTTAAGCCATTTTATATTATCGTATTTAGGTTTAAAGGACTTTTTTTCAGTGTATGGAAAATGCCATAGTATTTGCATAAAAAACTCTCTCCAAATCAATTCTTTTAAATATGTTTTGTTAGGGTTTTTAAGTGCTTTCTCCACTAATTTTCTGATACTAATAAATCCAAATCTTAAATGAGCACCAATTTTAGAGGTACTGTTTAAATAGGGAAAGTTTCTGGTTTCTTCGTATTTTTCAATTGTCTTAGAATCAATATTAAATAATGGAATACCAAATTCTTTTTCATCAAAACCAATTTCCTTTAGTGAAAGGTAAGGTAATGCTATATTAGCTAAAGAATTTAATTTATTTTCCGATTTGCAAGTTTCAAAACCACTTGTATTTAATTTTTCAATCCATTTTCTAGAATATGGTGTATATACTTTATATGGATTACCATCATCCTTTACCACTTCATCTTTTTCAAAAATGACTTGATCTTTGAAAGATTTAAAAGTAACGTTTTTTTTTTCTAAAAATGATTTTATTGATTTATCTCTTTTTAGAGCATATGGCTCATAATCACGATTTACAAAAACACTTTTAATTTTATGTTTTTTTAAAAGTGATTCAAAAACGGCCTTAGGATTTCCAAGATACATTCCAACATTACACCTGTTCCCCAACATGGCATCGTTTAACTTAACTAAGGCCGTATGAATCATTTTTATTCTTAAATCGTGTTTTTCAAGTTTATTGATTATCTCAGTGTCAAAAATAAAGATTGGAATTACCTTTAAACCTGATGAAAGAGCAGCATTTAAACCTAGGTTATCATCTAATCTTAAATCTCTTCTAAACCAAAAAACTGAAAAGTTTTCTTGCATTTAATTAACTTTTACACTACTAATACCACCGTCAATATTAATTATTTGCCCAGTAATCCACTTTGATTTTTCATCAAGGAGATATTGAGTAAGCTGAGCAATTTCTTTTGCAGTTCCAATCTTATTCAATGGGTGTCTAGCTGCAGCTTTTTCAATTTTATCTTCGGTGTTTAAAAACTTATTTGCAAGGGGTGTATTAACTATTGATGGTGCTATGCAATTGACCCTAATTTTTGGTGCGAACTCAGCTGCTAGTGATTTTGTTAATCCTTCTAGTGCAGATTTTGACGAAGACACCGAAGAATGGAAAGGCATTCCTGTTTTAACAGCAACAGTGCTATAAAAAATTATACTTGAGGAAGGACTTTGCTGAAGTTTAGGTAAAATTAGTTGCAATGTTTTTATAGCACCTATAAGATTTAATTCTAAGTCACTTCTAAAAGTTTCTAGTTTTAAACTTCTAAATGGTCTTAAGTTGATTGTACCTGGGCAGTAAACGAAACCATCAATTTGGTCAGGTAACAATTCAGGGTCAAGTTCATCTACTAGGACATCATATTTTATATGTTTAATATTTTCATTCGTTCCGTTTAAATCGTTTCTTGAAGTTGAAAAAACAATGTTTTCTTTCGACAATATTTCTGAGATTTCTCTACCAATTCCTGAAGAACCTCCAATAACTAAGTAATTTTTCATTTGTTTATAATTCCAAATTTGTTTTCAAGTACTTTATATCTGTAATCAAATATTTGATTTAATTTTTTTTTAATAAAAAGAGGGTGAGCAATTCTGCCGAGTAAACCAAAAGGTAGCCTGTAATCTACAATATCAATCATTTCAACTCCATCTTTAATTTTGTTAAAAAAATGTTTGTGATGCCAAAGCTTATAAGGTCCGTATCTTTGTTCATCCACGAAATATGATTCTTTTTCAACATGGGTAATTTCAGTCACCCATCTTAAAGGAATCCCAAGCAGGGGTTTTACAATATATTTTATAATTTGTCCAGGAAATATATCTTTACCTGTACCTTCTAAAATTTTAAATCCCATGTATTTAGGTGTTATTTCTTTTAGGTTAGCGGGTTTAGAAAAAAATTCCACGCTTCTCTGATACTAATTGGTAATTTTTGTGTCCTTTTAAGTCTGTAAACCATGTTGTGCAAAAATATAAAATGTTTAATAAAATCAAAAAAAAGTTAAACAAAACTAGAAAAATGTTTATTTAAAAATTGTTTAAATTTGCTTTTAAAATTTTATAATATGAATACAAGAGCTTTCTCATTTGCTTTTTTAATTTATTCACTTGTTTTTTCTCAAGTTAAGACTCCTGCACTCAGTCCTAAATCAGAATTAACCCAAATAGTTGGGTTTACTGAGATTAAAATAGAATTTTCTAGACCATCAATGCGTGGTAGAAAAATTATGGGAAATTTGGTCAATTATGGCGATATCTGGCGAACAGGAGCTAATAGTAATACTAAAATTACAGTTAGCGATGATGTTATATTTGGTGAAAATATACTTTCTGCTGGTACCTATTCTATTTTAACTAGACCCGGAAAAAAAATATGGCAAGTGTTTTTTTATACTGAAGACTGGTCCTTACCAAAAGCTTGGGATTCAGAAAAAATTGCTCTTAAATTAGATGTACCAATAAAAAACGCTAATCAGGTCGAAACATTTTCAATTTGGATAGGTAATATTTCAACTGATTCAGCATCACTAAACTTAGCATGGGAAAATTCTAAAATTGAAATGCCTTTTACCGTATCTACTGATGAAATAACCATGGCATCTATAAAAGAAACCATGAATGGTAATCCTGGGCACAGAGACTATTATAGTGCTGCATCATATTACTTAACTACAGGTAGAGACTTAAAGAAAGCTGAAAATTGGATAACAAATGCTGTTAATGAAAAAGAATACTACTTTTACTACAGAACTAAAGCTGAAATTCATGCAGGGTTAAACAAGTTTAAGTTGGCTATAGAAGCAGCAAATAAATCCATCCAGCTTGCGGAAAAAAGAGGTACAAAAAACTTAATAAGTTTAAATAAAAAATCTATTGAAGAGTGGAGTAGAAAGTAGTTTAATTATTTTGCTCTTTTAGCTACTCTTTGTAGGATGTAAGCTAACAAAATAGTTAAGAGCGATCCTATAAAATTTAACCACAAATAGCCTACAATATCTAAATAAAAAATGATAAAAATTGTTATTTGAGTCGTTAAGGCTGAATTAAAAATGCTATTTGCTTTTATTTTTTTAAAGAAAAATCCCACTAAAAATATTCCCAGTATTGTTCCATAAAATATTGAACCTATAATGTTCACTAATTGTATTAAGTTTTCCGCTAATGTTGCCGTTAAAGCAAATATTATTGCCAAAAGACCCCATATTAAAGTCATAAATTTTGATACTTGCAATTCACTGTAAGTACTCTTGATTTCGAAATTATTTCTGTAGATATCTAAATAAGAACAGGCCGCTAGAGCATTAAGTTCAGAAGCAGTGGAGCTCATGGCCGCACACAATATAACTGAAATAAGAAGACCTATTATACCGTTTGGCAGGTTATTTACTATAAAATTTATAAATACGTAATCTTTGTCATTGACCTCTGATGACGGAGAAACTTTTGAAATAAGACTTTTTGCGTTATTCCTAATTAATAATTCTTCCTCTTGCAATTTTTTTATTTCTTGAATCTCATTTGATTCAGGAAACGTTTTCATCAAAAAAAATTTCTCTTCTTGAGTTTCTTTATGTTTTTGTTCAAGAATTTCAAATTCAGTATTAAATTTTGAATTTCTAACCCTCTCTAGTGCAGCTGTATTAAAATTAATCGGAGACATATTAAATTGATAGAAAACAAATACAGAAACGCCTATAAACAGTATAAAAAATTGCATAGGAACCTTTAAAATTGCATTAAACAAAAGTCCTTTTTGACTCTCTTTTAAATTTTTTCCTGATATATATCTTTGGACTTGGCTTTGGTCTGTTCCAAAATAAGACAATGCCAAAAATAGACCACCAGTTATACCACTCCAAAATGTATATCTACTTTTAAAATCCAATTCGAAACTTAGAATATCTAGCTTTCCGTTAGCTCCAGCAATTTCTAAGACTTCGTTTAAACTAAATTCTTTTGGTATTCCTTTAAAGATATAATAGATGGTAATAAATAGACCGATAAAAATTACAAACATTTGTTGTTTTTGAGTCACGTTA
Organism: uncultured Bacteroidota bacterium; assembly: GCA_902628605.1. The sequence continues at coordinate 3,176 of CACONV010000030.1, read as the reverse complement.
ACTGCTTTGGTACCCCCAATTAGCGTGTAAAATGTTACTAAGGATCCAATTATAATAATTAATAGATACAATGGCCACTTTAAAATTAAACTCATAATTATTGCAGGTGCATAAATTGTTATCCCAGCTGCAAGTCCTCTTTGTATTAAAAAAAGTAAAGAAGCTAGGTTTCTAGTTTTTTTATTAAACCTTTTTTCTAAAAACTCATAGGCTGTGAAGACATTTAATTTGTGATATATAGGAAGAAAAAACATCGATATTATTATTATCGCAAAGGGTAGTCCAAAGTAAAATTGGATAAATCCCATTCCATCGCTATAAGCTTGTCCTGGTGTAGATAAAAATGTTATTGCACTTGCCTGTGTTGCCATTACAGATATGCCTATGGTCCACCATCTACTCTTATTATTTCCTTTGAAGTATTCTTGAAGATCTTTGTTTTTGATATTTTTCCATATTCCATACAAAACAATGAAACCAATAGAAAAAACTAAAACAACCCAATCTAAAATCTCCATTAATTAAATTTTTTCATGATTATAAAAAAAACTATCCAATAAATAACATTGATAATAATAATGAACAAATATTCTTTTTTATCAAAAATCTTCATTATTCGAGTGAAATCAAATTAATTAGTAAACGATAAGCTCCTATAACTCCCGATGGTATCTGCCTAAAAAAACTTAAGCCAGTGTAAATTATTTTCCCCTTTCCATGATTTCCAATTAAAAGAGAACCTAGTTTTTCATTTTCATTTTTATCATTCATGGATAGCATTGGGATAAAGTTTTTATCCCATTTGTTCGGAAAGTACAACCCTCTTTCTTGAACCCAATTTTCAAAATCTTCAGAAGTAATTTTATGAGGAAAATTTAAAGCTCTATGAAGAGGAGTAAGTATTTTAACAGGTGAATCTTCCTCGGTGACTCTGTCTCTGGATAAATTTAAGTAAAGAGGTGTCAGTTTTTTTGTTAACAAATTTCTAGTAGTATTGTATTGTATCAATAAATTACCCCCTCTTTTAGCATAATCAAAGAGTAACTCATTTTTGGAATTTAGCATATCATTTACATTATATGCACGAATACCCACAATAATTGTGTCAAACTTGTCTAAATCTCCATTTTCAATTACGTTAATATCAATTAATTCTATGTTTACTCCTATTGATTTTAAATTTTCATAAACTAAATCTCCCGCACCCATTATATACCCCACTTTTTTTCTTGGAAGTACTAAATCCAGTTTTTTAATTTTTGGATAAAAAGGCTTTATAATGTACTGCTTGGGTAAGTGATCGTATTCAATTTTAAAAATTGATAAACTTTCATCAGCAAGTATTTTATCATTGGACAAAATGGATACTGATAAGATACCATCTTCAGAATTATCAGAAGGTCTAATCTGAAACTCAATATTTTTAGTTTCTCCCCTCTCAGTTAGGTAAAAGTCTATATAGTTTTTATCTATTTCCCAACCGGCAGGAGAGTTTAATTTTATTTTTCCTTTAAATCCATTTGAAAGATTTTTTACCTCAATAATTATTTTTTCTTGCTCAGTGTCTAGGAATAAATATTTGTCTTTTTTAAAATTAACCGCAATTTTTGGAACAATGTAGAAAGGATTGATAACCTCACCTTTGATAGGATCGTTGACCCTCTGATTTACTTCGATTTTGTAGTCCAGAACAGTTTCAAAAATCTTCAATTCTACTGGAATTGAAACTCTTTCCGACTTAGGTTGGTTTGTATATTTTTTATCAATTATAAACTTCCCATTCTTTTGTCCATTTATTAACCAATATGGTGTATTAAATTCATTTGGCAATTTGAACTTAATATCGTCTTGATATAGTTCATATGGATCTATGTAAGAGTTTTTTAATTGATTGTTAATTTTAGTAATATTGATTGGATAGCTACTGTTATTTAAAATTTTAACATCCAAATCGATCTCTTCACCTTTATTACCATAACCGAAATCTGTATTTGTAATCATTTTAATACCCAAACAAAGCTTTATTATTTCTTTTACTTCTATTAATTTTCTTATTTTCCAAACAGAACTTTTAAGTTTATTAATTTCATTAAAAACTACTAAAAGATTTTTAACTGATTTTTCAGGTTTTTCGAAATCAAACCTTGCAATTATATAATCAATTAATGTTTTAATCTTTTTTCCACCCTCTATTCGATTCCATGTAGTGTCTATACCTTCGAAAATACGATTAGAATTATTTTCAAGCCCACCAATTAATTCCAAAAATTCAGATTCTTTTTCTAATCTTGGGGACCTGCCAAAACCCTGAGATTTGTGTTGTGATCTGCTCATTGCAGAAATTTCACTATTTGTTCTACCAGTTAAAAAATTGTATTTGGTTATATCAATTTTGATGAAATTATCTTTATTAGTTGAGTTAAACTTTTCTCTACTACCATACCTCCACCATGAAATATTTACATATTGTCTAAAAGGTTTCCATAATTGTAATGAATCTAACTGAGGTGAATAAAAACTTGCATTATCACTTATAGAAAAAGCTTCTTTACTTAAAATCGCGGAAGATGTGTGATGGCCGTGCGTTTGTCCATCACTTCTATGGTCAAATCTATTAATAATTATATCAGGTTTAATTTCTCTAATTAATCTTACTACTTCTTCTAGAATGATATTTTTTGGCCATATTTTTAAGGTCTCTTCTGAGTTTTTGGAGAATCCAAAATCTATAGCCGAGGTAAAATATTGGCTACCCCCGTCTATTGCTCTTGCTTGTAAAAGCTCATTTGTTCTAATAACTCCTAATAAATCATTTAATTCTGTACCAATTAAATTCTGTCCGCCGTCTCCTCTTGTTAATGATAGATAGGATGTGTGCGCATGCAATTCATTTGAAAGATATGAAATTAGAGATGTGTTTTCGTCATCTGGATGCGCAGCAACATACAAAACCGAACCTAAAAAGTTTAATTTTTTAAGTTTTAAATAAATTTCATTGCTTGATTGAGAATAAAATTTAGAGATACAAAATAGTACAAATAGTATAAAATATTTAGGCTTATTCATTTGTTATAAATTTAGTCTTTAATCCTATAATTTATTGCTTACATCTACAATTTTTGAAGGACATCTATAACTTGACTGACTGGAAGTCCAATGACATTTGTATAGCTTCC
>CACONV010000029.1 GCA_902628605.1 uncultured Bacteroidota bacterium | reverse complement strand
AAAACCCCAAATTAAAAAACTTGGGGTTTGAGTTCTGAAAGGAACTAGTTATAGTTAGTTTGTAAAACTATTAATAATAATTTCAAAATGCAAGTAATAAAATTGTTTATAATTTTATTATTATATCAATAGAAATAGATTGATGATTGTATTGAATAAATCAAAAACTGGTTTTTGTTTGACAAATTGGCCAAAAATTTGGTGTTTTATTAAACAAATTTTTTAATTTTAGTTATGTTTTATAGAAGTGGATGTCCTATGAGTAACGCCCTTGATATTGTGGGGGACAAATGGTCTTTAGTTGTAATTAGAGATTTATTAAATGGTAAAACTACTTTTAAAGACTTTATGAATGGGCCCGAGAAAATTGCTTCAAATATTTTATCGCAAAGGCTAAAATGGTTAAAAAATAACCAAATATTAGACTTTAAATATCGTAAAGACAACAAAAAAGAAAAATGTTATTATCTGACCGATAAAGGAATGGGTCTTTATCCTGTAATGAGTGAATTGATGTTATGGAGTGCTAAAAATTTAAATAATGAATTCAACGATCGTGGAAAAAAGGTTATCAAAAGCTTGCAGAAGGACAAAAACGCAAGAATAAAAGAAGTTGTTGAAAAGTACAAAAAAATTAAATCTAAACTTCAGCTTAGTTAGTTTGAATGGCAAACTAATCCAAGTACTTTGATGTTATTTCTATCTGCGTTTTTATTGATTGAGTAAATTCTTTTTTAAGTCTCGATACAAGATTTTGAACTGACGGACTATCATCAATTGCGGTAACTCCTTGACCTGCTGACCAAATTGTTTTCCATGCTTTAGCCTCTTCTTTTGCAGCATCTAGTTCATTACCTAAATCCATTTTTTTTGTATTTTTCCACATTTCTTCTGTTATTCCAACAGCCTCCAGGCTGGGTTTTAAAAAGTTTGCGTTAACTCCTGAAACTGCAGCAGTGTAAACGATGTCCTCCGCTTTACTATTTATAATCATTTCTCTGTATGCATCGTCTGCTCTACTCTCATTAGTATTTATAAATCTTGTCCCCATGTAAGCAAAGTCCGCTCCCATTTGAATAGCTGCTGCGATATCACCTCCGTTACTTATGCATCCAGACAATATAATTGTTTTGTCAAAAAAACTTTTTATTTCATTTATAAGAGCCATTGGATTAATGAATCCTGCATGGCCTCCTGCACCGGCAGCGACAAGAATTAATCCATCTACACCAGCTTCAGATGCTTTTTCGGCATGTCTTCTTTTTATAATATCATGATATACATATCCTCCATAGTTATGAACAGCATTCACTAAATCTGGGACTGCTCCCAGAGAGGTGATTATAAGGGGCACTTTGTGCTTGACACATATATCAAGATCTGGTTTGACTCTAATGTTTGTTGGGTGAACAATTAAATTTACTCCAAAGGGAGCTGCTTTTTTTCCTGTTTCTTTCTCAAAATCTGCAAGCTCATGCTTTATTTGTATAATCCACTCTTCAAAACCTTCTGTTGTTCTGTTGTTTAATGCTGGAAATGTTCCAATTATCCCGTTTTTGCAACATTCTATAACTAATTTAGGTCCAGAAATTAAAAAAAGAGGCGCTGCAATTACGGGTAATCTCAAGTTTTCAGATAATTCTTTATTCATGATTTATGGTTTATCTTTGAGAAAGATAGTTTCTTTTGATTAATTTTTTAAATTATTAAAAAAAATTATAAAACTTATTTTATTTACAAATGGAGACAAACTTAGAAAGAATTGAAGCTCGTGAAATAATGCCTGGGTGTCATGGTAAAATAATTCATGGAGAAAAAATGACATGGGCATTTTGGGATATTGATCAAAATGCAATCATTCCAGAACACAACCACCCACATGAACAAATAATGCATGTGGTTGAAGGTACATTCGAATTCACATTTAATGGGATTAAAAAGAACTATGGCCGGGGTAGCATAGTTCATATTCCCTCAAACATATTCCATTCTGGAAGAGCCTTAACTAAATGTAAAATAATGGACGTTTTTAGCCCCCCAAGAGAAGAGTATTAAAATGAGAATAGATTTAACTGGCAAGAGAGCTCTGGTGGGTGGAAGTACTGCTGGAATTGGTAGGGCTATTGCTATCGAACTCTCAAAATGTGGTGCTAATGTAACCTTAATGGCAAGAAACAAAGAAAAGTTGGAAAACACTATAAGCGAATTATTAAAAAACGAAAATTCAAAACACAACTATATTGAGGTTGATTTTAACAATTTCCGTGATTTAAAAATAATTACAGCAGATTTTTTTGAAAAAAACACCATTGATATTTTAATAAATAATACTCAAGGTCCCTCAGCTGGAGGGTCAATTGAAAAAAATATCGCAGATTACCAAATTTCATTTGATTTACTTTTTAAAACACATGTGTGGACTACTTCACTAGCACTTAAAGGGATGTCAGCTAAAAAATGGGGGCGAATAATCAATGTTGCATCTATATCAGTTAAGGAGCCACTAAATTACCTTGTTCTTTCAAACAGTATGAGAGCTGCTCTAGTTACCTGGGCGAAATCTCTTTCAATAGATGTGGCCAAAGATAATATAACTGTAAATAATATACTTACAGGATATTTCGATACGGATCGAATTCAAAAATTGAATTTGGAAAAAGCAAAAAAAATGAAAATTAATCCCGCTGAAGTGAGAAAAGCAATGGAAGAAATGGTTCCTATGAAGAGGATTGGAAATCCAGAAGAGTACGCTTACCTTGTCGCTTTTTTAGCTTCAAATTTTTCAAGTTATATCACAGGTGCAAACATTCCTATTGACGGAGGGCTTATAAAATCTCTTTGAAATTCTTGAAACACCTCTTTTTTTTATATTTTCGAAACTAAAATCAGAATCATAAAAAAACATCTAATCTTATATTTAACAATCTTGCTTGTCAGTTTATCTTCACTTGGACAAGAAGTAGAACACAATGCATGGAATGCGACTTTTTTCGACTTTTCACTATCAAGCTCTCAAACAATTCGACCTGATTTCATTCGACTGGAACTACACAATCGAACTAAGAGTTTTTATAACATTAATGACCAAATACTTATAAGACCTGCTTACAATTTAAAGGTGAATCAGCACTCAAATGTTTCAATTGGTTATACATATATTTCTACAAATCAAAACCAAGGAAGAATAAATGAAAATAACTTTTGGCAACAATACAACTTCTCTTTTCCAGTAAATAGAATTAGGTATTTTGGATGGATTAGATTAGAGCAAAGGTGGATAAAAAAACCTATTACCTCCGATAATAAGTATTATTCTTTAAGATATTCCAATGAATATAACACAAGAATAAGGTTTAGAGCAGGTTTTGAACTCCCCTTGATAGATGATCCAACAAAAAATTTAAAGTTTGTCGTTTTTAATGAAGTTTTTATGCTAGTTAAAAAGTTTTACCCCTATAATTTCAATCAAAATTGGACGTTTTTTGGATTTAAAAAAAGGTTTAACAGTAAGGCAGTATTAATTTCCGGATTTCAAAGAAATTCGATTTTCAGGGGTGGTGATTATCTTCATAAAAACATATGGTCCTCAATTCTATTTTACAAAATATAGAACCTCTTTATTATAAGTATGACATATGACCTTATAATGAATTGCAATTAAATTTTTATCTTCATTAATGTTTAATTGTATTAAAATTGTTAGAATATAAATCCATTTATAATGAAAGAATTTGAAGCAAACCATTATTCCAATGGAAGTAACAGTGCATCAAGAAATGGCAAATGTCCATTTTCAAGTAATATTGTAAAACAAGCTGCCGGAGGTGGTACCAGAAATCATAACTGGTGGCCTAGCCAAGTCGATCTTGGCATTCTAAGACAACATTCCTCTTTATCAAACCCGATGAACAAGGACTTTGATTATGCTAGTGAATTTAATAAAATTGATTTAAAAGAATTAAAGAAAGAAATATATAATCTGATGACAGATTCTAAAGACTGGTGGCCTGCTGATTACGGTCATTATGGTCCTTTCTTCATCAGAATGGCATGGCATAGCGCAGGGACATACAGGATTGCTGATGGTAGAGGTGGTGCTGGTACAGGGACACTACGATTTGCACCTCTTAATAGTTGGCCTGACAACCAAAATCTTGATAAAGCAAGACTTTTACTTTGGCCATTAAAGCAAAAATACGGTAAAAAGCTATCCTGGGCTGATTTAATGGTTTTAACTGGAAATTGCGCCCTAGAATCAATGGGCTTTAAAACTTTTGGGTTTGCTGGAGGCAGAGTGGACACATGGGAACCAGAGGAAGATATTTATTGGGGTTCAGAAAAAGAGTGGTTAGGCGATGAAAGATATACCAAAGAAAGAGAACTGGAAAATCCACTAGGTGCAGTTCAAATGGGTTTAATTTATGTAAATCCCGAGGGTCCTAACGGAAAACCAGATCCTCTTGCAGCTGCTGTAGATATAAGGGAAACTTTTGGAAGAATGGCTATGAACGACGAAGAAACGGTTGCTTTGATTGCAGGAGGGCACACATTTGGTAAAACTCATGGTGCCGCCAATCCGGACAAATATGTAGGCGTAGAACCTGCTGGGGCAGCGATTGAGGAACAGGGTCTTGGATGGAAAAATAATTTCAACACTGGACACGGGGTCGATACTATTACAAGTGGTCTTGAAGGAGCTTGGACTACAACCCCAATAAAATGGAGTAACAATTATTTCGAAAATTTATTCAAATATGACTGGGAGCTTACAAAAAGTCCTGGTGGGGCTTTTCAGTGGAAACCCGCAAATAATGAAGGTCGGGGAACCGTTCCAGATGCACACAATCCAAACTTAAAACACCCTCCTATGATGCTTACAACGGATTTAGCGCTTAAAGAAGATCCTGCATATGAAAAAATTTCAAGAAGCTTTTATGAAAACCCAGATCAGCTTGCAGACTCATTTGCAAAAGCTTGGTTTAAACTCACTCATAGAGATATGGGTCCTGTAAGTCGGTATTTAGGAAGCGATGTCCCTAAAGAAGAAATGATTTGGCAAGATCCTGTTCCTAAAGCTAACTATGATCAAATAACTTCAGAAGATGTCGATTATTTAAAGAAAAAAATAATAAGCTCAGGTGTTGGTATAAACAGACTGGTTTCTACTGCTTGGGCCGCTGCATCAACTTTCAGAGGTTCTGACAAAAGGGGAGGTGCTAATGGTGGTAGGTTAAGACTATCACCGCAAAAATTTTGGGAGGTAAATAATCCTACTGAGCTTGAAAAAATACTGTCTGTTTATGAAAACATAAAATCTGATTTTGACGGTACCAATGGTAATAAAAAAGTTTCAATCGCAGACCTAATAATTTTAGGCGGTTGCACAGCAATTGAACAAGCATGCATAAATGCTGGAATAAATCATGAAGTTGAGTTTACACCCGGAAGGACTGACTCAAGTCAAGACCAGACCGATGTAAGTTCTTTTGCAGTTTTAGAACCTAATGCAGATGGTTTTAGAAATTATGTAAAGCATAATTTTATAGTTTCTTCTGAAAAATTACTAATAGATAAATCACAATTATTAAATTTAACGGCACCCGAAATGACTGCACTAATCGGAGGTATGAGGGTTCTTGATACAAATTTTGATGGTTCTGATACTGGCATTTTAACTGAAAGAGGTGGTACATTAAATAATGAATTTTTTAGAAATTTATTGGACCCAAATATCACTTGGAGTTTAAATGATAATAGCAGTTATAATGGTGTTGATCGAAAAACTGGTATTAAAAAATGGGTGGCCTCTAGAGTAGATTTAATTTTTGGTTCAAACCCAGAACTTAGGGCATTATCAGAGGTATATGCTTCAGACGACGGGAATGAACATTTTGTTAAGGACTTTATAAAAGCTTGGATTAAAGTGATGAATCTAGATAGATTCGATTTAAAATAAATTAATTTTCAAAATTTCCAATCCCCCTTCTGGGGATTTTTATTGATTCGTTCTAAATCGCTATATTGTGTAAAATATTATATATGAACAAATTACACTTCTTACTTTTAGTAATTTTTATATCCTGCAACTCTCCAAATTGTGATATTGTAATTCATAATGGCACAATCATAGATGGAACAGGAAACTCAAGATTTGTAGGAACAGTAGCAATAGTCTCAGATAAAGTTGTTTACGTCGGGCCTAAAAAAAATTTTAGTGCAAAAAAAACAATAGATGCTAAAAATAAGATTGTCAGTCCAGGTTTTATTAATATGCTCAGTTGGGGTTATAACACATTACTTGAAGATGGAAGATCACTAAGTGACTTAAGACAGGGGGTAACCTTAGAGGTATTTGGTGAAGGGAATTCTCCAGGCCCAGTAGGGAAAATTGGAAATGAAGATTTTATTGGATTTGGAGGTGCAATGGAAAAACTTGTAAAAAGTGGTGTAAGTCCAAATATTGCGTCTTTTTTGGGCGCCACCAACGTGCGCAAACTTACCGTTGGTTACGAAAACAGAGATGCAACCAAAAATGAATTAAAAGCAATGGAACAAATTGTAGAAACAGCAATGAAAGAAGGTGCGCTTGGAATAGGATCATCTCTAATTTATGCTCCTGCCGATTATGCGAACACAAATGAATTGATTACTATTTGTAGAATTGCTTCAAAATTTAATGGTAAATATATTTCTCACATGAGAAACGAAGGAAGAAATGTTCTTAAAGCTTTAGATGAATTAATTACAATTTCTAAAGAGGCTGATATCCCAGCTGAGATTTATCATCTTAAAGCATCTAGAAAACCTAACTGGTTCTTACTTGACAGTATTATAAATCGGGTAGAAAGAGCAAGAAAAAAAGGTCTGAAGATTACTGCGGATGTTTATACTTATCCTGCAAGTTCAACTGGTTTAACTGGAGTTATTCCTACCTGGGTTCAGGAGGGTGGGCATAGAGCTTGGATTGAACGTATGAAAAGTAAAAAAGTGAGGGAAAGACTTCTTAATGATATACGAAAAGAATTATCTGAACAACCGCCAGAAGGAATTTTAATGGTTGGGTTTAAAAATGACTCTTTGGATAAAATATATAGAGGTAAAACCATAGCAGAGGCCTCAGCTTTGAGAAAACAAAGCCCTGAAGAAACTATCATAGATTTGGTTATCGAAGATGATAGCAGAATTCAATGTGTCTACTATAGTATGTCTGAAGAGAATTTAAGAAAGAAAATTTCTCTACCCTGGGTTTCTTTTTGTTCAGACGCGGGGTCATATTCCGATATTGAAAAAGATTTCAGAACCCATCCTAGAGCTTTTGGAAGCTTTATAAGGGTAATTGGAAAATTTTCCCGTGATGAAGGAATTCTCTCCCTAGAAGAGGCAATTAGAAAATTAAGTGGATTCCCAGCTAAAACACTTGAGTTAGACAGAAGAGGGACTATTGAGAATGAAAACTTCGCAGACATAGTTATTTTTGATCCTGAAGAAGTAACCGATTTGGCTACCTTTAATGAACCTCTTCAGTTTGCAAGGGGAATAGAAACGGTAATAGTAAACGGTGAAATTGTTTTAAAAAACGGCCATCACACTGGAAAATTCCCCGGTCAGTTCGTAAAAGGTATTGGTAAAGATTTATAATTATCAATGGAGGCTGGAGCCATTATAAACAAAAATAAAAGGTATAGCCTCTGGAGAATTTGGAATCAAAATCTACCCAAGGTTTTATACGTAATGCTTAATCCTTCTTTGGCTAACGATAGCGAAGATGATAGGACTATAAGAAGGCTGAATTATTTTACAAAAAAGTTTGGCTTTGGTGGTTTTTACGTTGGAAATATATATCCTCAAATTACCCCTTACCCAAAAGTTCTCTATGGTTTGAATCCATCCCAAAGTAAAAAAAACTGTTTTTACATAGATTCAATGATTAAAAAAAGCGAAAACATTGTTTTTGCTTGGGGAAATTGTAAGGAAAACCCATTATGGATTGAGAATATGGTAAAAGCTCCACTTTGCTTTGGACACAATAAAAATGGGTCTCCAAAGCATCCCCTCTATCTTCCAAAAAACACACGCCTTATTTCTTTCTTTTAAGACACAGTTTTAGATCCAGATTAAAATAAAAATTAACCACAAAGATTAAATGATTGATTAAATTTGTTTTCAAAAAAAATGGCTGAACTAAATATAAAGCAACTAAAAAAAACTTACAGCGGCGATGTTTTAGCGATGGATGACATATCTATCACTGTCAAATCTGGTATGTTTGGCCTTTTAGGCCCTAATGGTGCGGGAAAATCAACTTTAATGAGAACCATCGCTACACTTCAAAAACCAGACTCAGGGACGATTAATTTTAATGGTATAGACGTTCTTGAATCCCCCAAAGAATTTAGAAGTCAACTTGGTTACCTCCCTCAGGAATTTGGTGTTTATCCCCGAATAACAGCTGAACAACTTTTGAATCATCTTGCTACTCTAAAAGGAATAAATAACAAAAATGAAAGAAAAGAATTAGTGGATTATCTTCTTGAGAGAACCAATCTTTTTGACAAAAAAAATAAAAGTGTTAAAGGGTTTTCAGGAGGTATGAAGCAGCGTATTGGGATTGCTCAAGCCCTAATAGGTAATCCTAAAATATTAATTGTTGATGAACCAACAGCAGGATTAGATCCTGGGGAAAGAAATAGATTTTATGATCTTCTATCAGATGTAGGTAAAGACGTAATTGTAATATTATCTACCCATATCGTTGACGATGTCAGAGAGTTGTGTACGGAGATGGCAATTATGGATTTTGGTAAAATTGTTTTTCAGGGTAAACCTCAGGATGGAATTAGTGAACTCGATGGAAAAGTTTTTCAAAAGCACATTAAAAAAATTGAACTTGAAAAATATAAAAAAGAATTCAATGTCATTTCAAATAGATTAATTGGTGGAAACCCTGTAATTCATGTATTTGCAAAAAAAGCAGATAAAACATTTAAAAAAATTGAACCTACGCTTGAGGATGTGTTTTTTTCAAAATTATCTAAAAATAAAATTTAAATGTTTAACTCATTTCTAAAGTCTGAACTTAAATACACCCTAAAACAACCCATGGTGTATTTATTTTTTCTGATTGTTTTTATTTTAAGTTTTGCAGCAACCTGCTCTGATAATGTTACAATTGGGGGTTCAATTGGAAATGTTAAAAGAAATGCTCCTCATATCATATCGGTTTTCACAAGCACTTTAACAATCTTTGGGTTACTATTTGCTGCAGCTTTTTTTAATAACGCAGCTTTGAGGGACTTCAAATATAATTTTAATGAAATTTTATTTGCAACTCCAATAGAAAAGTTTGGATATTTTTTTGGAAGATTCACAGGAGCTCTAATTATCTCCACAATCCCTATTTTGGGTGTTTTTTTTGGAATATCACTAGGCTCAACTCTATCGCCAGTTTTTGGTTGGATTAGCGAGGATAGATTCGGACCATTACAAATACAAAGTTTTATAAGTAACTATTTTGTTTTTGTTCTGCCTAATATGTTTATATCAGGGGCTATAATTTATGCTTTAGCCCAACGCTTCAAAAATAGTATCGTTTCGTTTGTCGGTGCTCTCATTATAATTGTGGCATATTCTGTGTCTGGAGAATTAGTGTCTGATTTGGAAAATGAAAATC
>CACONV010000028.1 GCA_902628605.1 uncultured Bacteroidota bacterium | reverse complement strand
GTAAAGGTCGTTACCCCAGCCACCGCTAAGGTAGAGGAGGTAGAACCTGAGGTCGCACTCACCGTGCTAATTGGTGCATTGTAGCTAAGGGCAGTGCCACTGAAATCTGTAAGGGTATCTGAGCATGTTAAAGCCGATATAGTGGTATACCCTGTATTTGAAACTACAATAGTGTAGACAATTATATCGCCAAGGTCATTTACCTGACTACCATTTACATCTTGAACAATTGCTGACTTAAATACATCCAGAGTTGATGTCGAGGCTAGACTTATAATGGTTGGGTCCTCATCTCCATTGGATGGGTCTCCATCGTCTGCTGTTTTAGAAACCACGGTCGTTCCATCAGGATCGATTCCTGTGAATGTAGCTGTGTTGGATAGGAATTTACTATCTACGTCAGCCTGGGTAATGGTATAGCTAGCAGTGTAGGTATCCACGCTTCTAGATTCTAAAATTCTGTTGTTATCAATGGTGGATGTCATTGTATCAACCGGAGTATTGTATGTGGGTGCAATAGAATTAAAAGTATAGATTAATCTTGATAAGTCACCTTTTTCTAATTGAGCTCCCCAAATCCTTGTCCAACTATTTCCAAAATATGGGGCTGAAAAACCTACACGGTATGTCCCCGCTACTCCAGTTGTAAATGTATGATGATACCTCGTCCAACCAGTATTATTGTTGCTATTATTACTACTTACAGGTCCAGACACTCGGTTGTAGGGCCCGTATATATCTGAACCCCCAGGAGGCCTGTGTACAAATCTTAATTTTTCATAATCATAACTAGTGTTGTAATAGCTGCTATTAGGTGCCGCTGCATAAACCGACACGGTATATTTTGTATTTGCCTCTAAGGTTACATCTTGGTATACATAACGAGTTGTTACATTTTGATTGCTTATCCTTGAATACATGGAAACTCTCTGATCAGTACCTGGATAAGTATATGGGTTCCTGGTATTGCCAAGACCATTTGTTTGAAAAACATAGTCTACTTCACTATAGGGCCTTCCACTATTGGTATTAAAGTAATAAGGTATGCCAACAGGCCAACCCCATTCAGATTCGTAAGAACCTTGATTACCTCCATTTTCATTCCACTGCTGATATGTATCATGAACCCGGTTTGAGTAGTAAAATAAGTTTTGTTTTGGTACTTGTGTTACTATAGTTGCAGTAGTAGACACATAAGTCACGGTAGTATTTAGAGATCGCGGGTTACCTAATCCATCAGTTAGACTGTCTAAAATTGTCGTGGTGGTTAATTGAGTATTTCCTGTGTTGGTAACCACTATGGTATATTCAATAATATCTCCAACTCCGTTAAGACCATCTCCATTTACATCACTAACAGTCGCCGTTTTTGCAATGGTAACTGAAGACTGCTTGCTAATCTCTATAACTGTTGGGTCATCTTCCGTATTGCCATCATTGTCAATTCCATCATCCGAGGTTTCGGTAACTAGTGAAGTCCCCTCAGCTGATACAAATACCTGATTTATTAATGTACCATCATCCACATCTACTTGGGTAATGGTATGGGTAAACTCATATTCTGCTTTTCCCCCAGGTACTAGCACCTTTGATTCGCCAGGTTTGAGTACAAGTGTCCCGTCCACAGCTGTCCATCCGCCGGTAATATTGTTTGTCTGATAGTCAGAATTATTAACTTGGTATATCCCTATCGTAAAGGTTGTATTATTATAGAGAGCACCAATTCTTCCCATAACATACTCAAACTCCTCTTTTGAATTTGGAACAAAAAGGTGGCCTCCAGAACTATTGGCATGACTATTATGAGTACTCCAGGCCCATCCTGTGGTTTCTCTGTAATACCTGCGACCATTGAATTCTCCTAAATATCCATTATCGAATAAGGATTGATTACCTCTATTATTGTATGTGTTGTAATTCGAAGATTCAACCTCTAAAATGGCTTGGTAACCTGAATTAATATTATTGTCAAATACCTGAAAATTACCACTGTTATTATTAATGGTCATTTGTGCTACGCTAGTATAATTTGGGTCAGGAGACGTCCAAGGATTATAGGTAGTAGAGACAGTAGTTGAAATAGGTAAAGCATCAGCTTTCATATTTGGACCGCCGGGATTCCATGTATAAATATATCTGGTTGCTATACTACCTTTCTCTAATTGCGCTCCCCAAAAATAGGCATCTTGATTATCTGCATATGGAGGATTAATCCCTACTTTATAGGTTCCTTGTTCCCCAGTAGTAAAGGTATAACTGTAGCGCTGAAAGGTCCATGCGTCAACATAGGTAGGCATTGTATTATATGAAGAATAAACCGGTGAACCTCCAGGTGGCTCATATACAAATCTAAACTGGTGGTTAGGAATCGCATCATCATAACTTGCGCTGTATGCTCTAGCATAAACAGAAACTGTATAAGTTGTGTAAGCCTCTAAGCTTATATTTTGATATAAGTAAGCATCTAAGTTACCTCCGCCCCCTCCGGTTCCTACCCTTGAGGCACTTCCAGAGGAGTTATCGCCGTTGCTTCTTGGTGATCGAGTAATAGTTATACCTTTACCAAGGGTAGGGAAATTATAATCGACATCACTAAAATTTCTTCCATAACCCTCCTCAAAGTAATACGGCACGCCCTCGGGATAACCATATTGGTTGTGGCCACTAGCATATACATTACTGTTAGACTCGTACCAATTGTCACTTGGGGACGAGTCTTCAAGATAGTTAGATCTTTTAAAGAGATTTTTTTTCTCTTTTAACGTTAAGGAGACGGTTCCTGTAAGTTGGGTTACTGTAACTCCGCTTGATCTTGTTAAAGTGTCGGTAACGGTAAAGTTTTTAAGAGATGTGTTACCCGTGTTTTTAATGGTAATTTCATAATTTATTTTATCCCCTGCATCGATTTGGCCGTTTCCATTTATATCGGTTGTGGTAGCTGTTTTGGTTACCTCCAACTGATTGTTGACATCAAGTGTGACAATTGTTGGATCATCTTCGGTGTTTCCATCTGTGTTATCATTATCGGCGCTTACATCAAATGTTGTCCCGGATATTCCCCCAGGAGAAGTAAACGATCCTGTAATTGTCACTTGATTTGAAATTTCCGTGGCGGTGTCTATCATATCCTGGGTTATGGTAACCAGGGCCGTGTACGTGGCACTTTCTCCTGTTGGAAGTGCAGCCACTGCGGGATTTTGTTCGATGGTTCTAGATGGTGTTGTTGATATATTTTGACGTGTATATATATAAGTAGTAGGAACACTCCCTTTTTCTAGCTGTATCCCCCAAAGTGCTGTGTAGTCACCATTTAGATTTGGAGCAACAATTCCTACACTATAGGTTGTAGTCGTGGTAGTTGAAAAAGTCCAGTAATATCTTCTCCAGTTTGTACTAGTAGCGCTATTTGGTGAAATATAATTTGTTATTGTTTGATACGGAGAAAAGACATCGGATCCACCCGAGCGACGGTATGCAAATCTTAATCTATCTACAGCGTCCATATCATTAATACGTGACGAACTACGAGCGGCCGCATAGACCGAAATGGTATAAGTAGTGTTTCCTGATAAAGTGACGTTTTTATATAGGTATCCGTCTGAATAGCCATCGTTTCTTCCTCTGGAATGTGCACCTGAATAAGTACTATTTCCACCCGAAGTATATGTTGATCGGGTATTACCAAAACCATCTGTAGGGAAATATGTATTGACTTGATTATGGTTGACTCCACTAGAGGAGTTAAAATAATAGGGTTCGTTTAAAGGTATATTCCATTGATACTGATCCTGCCAGTCTTGCTGAGTCCAATTCATCTCAGACCAACCTGCACCACTATCATCAAGTTCATTGGAATATGTAAACAAATTAGTTCTTGGTCCATCAAATACATTTGTTGAAGTCGAGCTCCAATCTAATGTTAGCGACTGCGTGGTGCTTCCGTATTTAAGGTTATCATCGATACTAGTAAATAGAATTGGAAGTCCCCCTGTGTTGGTAACTACTACCGTATAGACAATAATATCTTCCAAGTCTGTTTGCCCATTTTGATTCGTATCGGAAACTACAGCTGATTTTACTACCTTCAGCGATGGGTTGTAACACCCTACATCGTAATTCTCATCTCTAAAATCGAAAGTATTGTCATTATTTAAATCCTGGGGGGTAGTATATCCATCCGAGCCACTTGTTACTTTACCCTTGCTATTTTGATTCACTGGATTTGGACCAAGTAGGCCGTCGGAATTCGGGTCGGTGTATCCTGCCTCTTCGGTATCGTTACATCCATCTCCATCAGAATCCAGCTCAAAAGCATCTAAAATACTATCTGAATCACTGTCTTTAGCTGTATTTAACTCAGCCTGGTCAGAGGCACCATCGTTATCGGTATCGGCAAACCCAGTGTCAAAACCATTTATTACCCCGTCAAAGTTGGTGTCTAGCGCCTCGTTTCCTGACTCAACCACATCATAAATACCGTCATTATCCGAATCTAAGTCTAATCCATTTGGAACTCCGTCTCCATCAATATCAGATGTACAAGACTTTGATGCTGTCATTGAAATCGCATCGAGCTGTACCGATGAGTTGATTCCAGGAGCATAAGCAGAAAACATTATAGCCACTCTTGTGGTCTGCGCATCAGTTGTAAAGGTAACTGTCTTAGATTGCCAATCAGAGGTAGCAGAAATTGTTTCGCTCATCGCATAATTTGTCTGCATAGATTGTATCTGTAAAAGCGTATTTCCACCTCCAGCGTGGGTGGCTACAAATCGACCTCCTTCTTTATGATAGAAGGAAATTCCATAGGATCTGTTTGGATATACATTTTCTATAACAAGAATTCGATCATAGTTAGCATTTGATCCGTAAGCTGTTTTATCCCACAAGGAAGCATCGTTACCATTAGTTTCATTACTTAAAAGTTCGATAAAATAAAATCCTTGATAAGGATTAAAAGTGGTGCCTTGCGGTCCCTGACTTGCAGACCAAACCTCACCATCTCCATTGATAGAGGTAAAAGGCGGAGCAACAGTAGTATTTGGGTAAGCTGTATTTCTATTTGCTGGAGAGGATGGTGGGAAAGTACCCGAATACGTTTCAAATGAAGTTCCATCTAGTAAAAAGGTCAAGCACTGCTCGTCTCTGTCTAAAATTCCATCATTATCGTCATCAATATCTGTTGTATCTGGAATATTGTCTCCATCGGAATCGGTCCCTAGAACTAAAAAGGTTGGATCGTCTTCTGTATTTCCGTCCGTATCAATACCATTGTCACTGATGTCTTTTACGTCTTTTTCTGCTGGAACAGGGTTTCTAAGAGTGTTCCCTTCAAAGGTTATTTGGTTTCTAAGTCCTCCTGTATCAATATCGCTTTGAGTGATGGTATAAGAGGCAGTGTAAGTAGCTGTTTCGCCAAGCGTTACGGTGCCATTGGCGGAACCAGCGGTTGCAGAATTAAAGGTGACTGTACTAGTCATTGTTCTGTCCCTTAAAAACGCATCTTTTAAATCATCAGAAAAAGTTAGTTCTTTTATGATGTCTCTTGGGTGGGTAGATTTATTTTCGACCGTTATGGTAAACACAGCGACATCTCCAGGATTAGCACCATTGGCATATCCAGTGTAGGTGGCTGTTTTGGTAACCTCTAATTGAGGTAATTCACCAAGATAGGAAAGGGTTGGGTCGTTTTCTGTGTTACCATCTGTGTCATCTCCATCATCACTTTGATCTATTGCATGAACTTGTGGGTCACCATTAACATAAACGTAACTCGTGGCTGAGGCAGTATTTGAAATACCACCACTTGCCGTATCTGCATTTTGAACGGTATAGGTAGCAGTATAGGTAGCGATTTCTCCTGAGATTAAAGTTCCATTCGAAGAACCTCGTGAGGCAGAAATAAAGTTCAAATTGTTGGGTGAGGTAAAGTCATCCAACTGGAGAACATTACCATTAAAATCGGTAATGTTATCTGTAATGTAAATAAATCGCTGCGTTACATTTCCGTCATTTAAAAGAGAAAAAGTGTAAACTATATTGTCTCCGACAGATATTTTGCCGTCTCCGTCGTTGTCTTTATTTACATAGGTTTTAGTAAGATTAAGCGATGGATTGGGCGTGATAAGCGTGTCTGTAGTGTCGGTTACGGTATTTCCATCTGCATCATTACCATCATCACTTATATCTTCAACATAAATGGTTCCTGCAACGTTACTAGCTCTAACTAGAGCGCTATTTCGAACCCCTCCATTATCAAGTGCATTTTGAGCAATGGTATAACTTGCCACATAGGTTTTTACTGCTCCTGGAGCAAGAAGATCTGGGTTGCTCGTTGTAGGTGCGGCATTTAAAGTTAGAGTATTTCCATTGGCATCCACGAACGTGTCTGTAACTGTAAAGTTTTTTAGTGATTCTGTTCCTTTGTTTTCAACTGAAATAATATAATTTATAATGTCTCCGAGACTATCTTCTCCATCACCGTCTACGTCAGTAACTGTGGCAGTTTTGGTAGCCTCTAAAATAAGTGTTCCAAACAGGACGTTTTCAGTTGGGTCATCAGTTGTATTTCCATCATTGTCAATTCCATCATCGCTCAAATCAGTTACAGTAGCTGTTAAGGAAGCTGCTGTAACTGAGGCTTGATTGGATAATCCACCCCCGTCAATAGCCTCTTGGGCAATGGTGTAACTTGCTACGTAGGTTGCCGTTTCGCTGACCTTTAGAGATCCGGCATTGGAGCCTAAAGTTGATGACTTAAAAGTAGGTGTAACAGTTAAAGCTAGTGTTCCACCATTTTTCTTTGACAGCACATCATCTAAAACGACAGATGTAAAATCTAGATTCCCTGTATTTGCAATCGTTATTGTGTATACCACCGTGTCGCCAACCCCGTAGGTGTTATCCCCATTATTGTCAGTTATAGTAGAGGTCTTTGTTACTTCAATCCCAGGCGTCCTTGGAATTATGGTTTCCGTTCTATCATCAACCGTGTTTTGATCAAAGTCGTTACCATCATCACTAGCATCAGTAATAGTTACATCTGCTGGAGTTTGAGCTGTAACAGAGGCCTGATTTGATAAACCCCCAGCATCGACATCAGCCTGTCGAATAATGTATGTACCCTGAAAAGTAGCTGTTTCATTGGGTTTTAAAGTTCCAAAAGCTGATCCCTGATTTGAACTTACAAAACTCGGTCCACTATCTAAAGTCTTTGTAGTGGTTAGTGTGATATCTTGCAGATCATCCGATACAGAAATATTGTCTAACGTAACATTACTAAGGTTCTGTACTAAAATTGTATAATCGATTCTATCACCTAGTGAAATAGCACCACTAGAATCATTATCTGTAAAAGTAGCTGTCTTAGTAACTTCAATCTCTGGAACTTCACTAATGACAACATCGGTAGGATCGTTTGTTACATTACCGTCGTTATCAATTCCATCGTCACTGGCTTCAATTACATCTGCAGAGGAACTCCCAGGATTGCTTCCAGTTACAACAACGGTATTTCTAAAACCACCTGAATCAACTGATGCTTGATTAACAGTAAATGATGCAGTATAAGTAACTATACCATCTCTTTTGACAGTTGTAGCACTTGACCCAGCTGATGCACTTTGGAAAGTTGGTCCACCATTTAATTGTATTGAAGCTCCAGCTAGACCCACAAATGTATCATTCAGATTGAGATTACTAACATCTACATTTCCTTTATTTTCAATTGTGATGGTGTACTCTGCTATATCTCCAATGACAGGATTCGCATTTGAGGACATAGAAACGGTTTTAGTGGCCTCCAAAATAGGATTGAAATTTAATCTTACTTCCGTAGGGTCATTTTGTGTGTTACCATCTAAATCATCACCATCATCACTAACATCTGTTCTTGTTAGACTCCCATCCAGAGTTTTGGCAGAGACAGTAACCTGATTCTGAACTCTAGTTGTTGTTACATCGGTGGCATCAACAGTGTAGCTCGCAGTATAAGTCGCACTTTCTCCTGTTTGAAGTGAACCTGCAGCGGACCCACCTGAGGAAAAATTAAAGGTAGGGCCTGCATCTAGTGAAATGGAAGTACCATTTCCTCGTTGAAAAGTCTCTGTAAGTGTAATAGATGTGAGCGCTGTATTTCCTTTATTTGTAACCACAATTGTAAAAACAGCTGTATCTCCCACTCCTGGTAAATTATCGCCATTATCGACAAGCACTCCAGTTTTTACTACTTCAACCGCTGGATCAACAGTAAAATCAATTCTAGTTTCGTCATCCACTAGATTTCCATCTGCATCATTCCCATCATCACTTACATCGGTTACGTCTCCTGTATTTCCTGGACTGTTTGCAGTAACACTTACTGTATTTAAGATACATCCCGACCCGATCTCAGCATTACCAATAGTATAAGTAGCTGTATAGGTTCCAATTTCTCCAGGATTTAGACTCCCCTGTGCAGAGCCTGCACTATTGGAATTCCAGGTTGGCCCGCTTGCCATAGTAAGAGTAAGTGTACCAGTACAATCGGTGAGTAAATCAACTAGAGTAATTCCAGAGAGTGCAATCTGACCCGTATTTTGAATGGTTATAGTAAAGGTTACGACATCACCTACTCCGTTCTCTCCATCGCCATTATCAGCCACTTTGAATGTTTTAGTAGCTTCAATTCGTTTATCAATAGTAAGTGATGTAGTGGTGGAGTCATTTTCTGTATTGCCATCGTTATCTATTCCATCATCACTTACATCAACAACATCTCCGTTATTACCTGGTGAATTAGCTGTGGCAGTGAGAGAATTAGACACACTACCGGTGTTAGCAACGGGAGCGGTTATTGTATAGGAAGCGGTATAAATGGCAACCTCTGCGACCTTTAATGTGCCTGCTGAAGAACCAAGGGAAGATGATTGGAAGATTGGGTTATGATTTAATTGAATGGTAGCTCCATTGCCATCATCAAAATTTTCAGATAATACAAGACCACTTAAAGTGACATTTCCCTTATTTTCGACTCGAATGTTATAATTGATTATATCGCCAGGATCATTTTGACTGTTTCCATTGACGTCTTGGACGTTAGCAGTTTTAGTTACCTCAAGTGTTGCTGTTGTTGTTATCGTTGATTCGGTACAATCGTCCACCAAGTTCCCGTCGTTATCAATTCCGTCATCTGCTCTATCAGTTGCCCTACGATTGGTATTTACACCATCTGCTTGAACATCTAAACAATTGTTTAACCCCCCGCTATTAACTGCGCCCTGCTGAACTATATAAACCGCTTTGTAAGTCACTGTCTCACCTACAAGAAGATAACCATTTGAGGAATTTTGATCAGAAGAGACAAATATTGGACCTGGAGGCGTAAAAGGGGCAATAAGTGCAAGAACATTATTATTTTGATCTCTCAAAACATCAAAAAGAGTAACAGCATCTAGTTGCTCTTCCCCTTTATTATATACTGTAATAATGTATTCTAATTGATCTCCAAGACCAATTGTACCATTCCCGTCATTATCTACATAGTTTTCTAATTTTGTTCCCTCTAAGTCCGTTACAGTATTACCAGCGACAACTTGAGTTGGGTCATTTGCTGTGTTACCATCTGAGTCATCTCCATCATCGGATGGGTCAGTTACGTTATTTGAGTTACCTGGTGTACTTGCTGTTCCTGTAACTGTTAAGCTAACTCCGCCAGCCGAAACACCAGCTCCATTAAAAGTATAAGTAGCAATGTAGGTTCCTGTCTCACCAGCAACCAATGACCCAGGCGAAGATCCACTAGAGTTAGATAAAAAAGTTGGGGAGGAGTTAAGTGTTAATGCAGATCCATTTATACCTTTGAGAGTATGGGAGATAGTTAAACTTGATAAAGCAAGGTTACTTATATTCTTTGCTTTGATTGTAAATACGACAACGTCTGTAGCATTTACAGTGTTGTCGGAATCCGTGACAATATCGGAGTAGGTGGTAACCTCAAGAATAGGACTCTGTCCTTGAGCAAGAAATATACCCCATAAAAACAGAGTATAAAGCGTTATGTAATATCTCCTCAAAATCAACTATAACACGTTATATAAAATTACAACTGCTACACGGCAATAATCGTACCACAATATTTAGGTTATTAACTTTTTAATTAACCATACTTTAATTACAAAATGCTGTATTTCAGTATTTTATAAATACTTGAGATTAGAACTTGAATTTAATTAACAATCTAAACATTAATAGAGAGAACAATTTTTAATATTCAATTCATAAAATTTTACATCAAAATTTGAGATTTTTTTAATGGATGAATTTAATTATTAAAAATATTTTAATTTTGCACGCATAATTAATCATGCCATGATAAAGAAAATTTTCTCGATTTTTAACTTTCATACAATTGTCATAGTTGCAGAGGCAATCGGCGTTTATTATTTATTTAAACAAATTGACCTTACGATGTCAGTTAATTTTGATATTATCAGTATCGCTATAATTTTCCCTTTGGTTTTTACTATAACGGGAGCTTTCAACAAAAGACAAGAGTCATTAAATTACCTTTCAATATTTAGAACTAAAATAATTACCCTTCAAAATATCTTCGGAGCAGTTGAGGGGGTTACAAAAAAAGACAAACAAAAATTATCTGAAATTTTAATCGATTTAGAAAAATATTCCTTTAGTTTACTCAAAGGAAGTAAAAAATATTCTATCACAGGGGTAAGGAAATTTAGTAAAGAAATATATGAGCTTACTTTGAGCAACTTGTCAAAATTTAATGATAGAGAAAAAGACAGTATGATAAGAGTAAAAAATGAAGTTTTTCAAAATATTGAAAATTTACATGCTCTGCAATCTCATGGCACTCCCATTAGTTTGAGAAGCTATTGTTTGGTCTTCATTTACCTTTTCCCGTTGATATATACACCTTCACTTATTGATGGAATTAAATCTAGCATTTCAGAATATCAAAATATAATATCCTTAGGATTTACAATTTTAATTAGTTTCACACTTATTGCTTTGTATAATATCCAAAATTATATTGAAAACCCCTTTGACCAAAAAGGTTTTGATGACGTAAAACTTAGAGAGTTTAAATTAAAGGAGGAGGAAATTTAATTTTTATTGTTCCCATTTAGGAGACCTTTTTTCTTTGAAAGCCTTAAGCCCCTCTCGAGCATCCTTTGTTCTTAAAACCTTATCCAACATTGACTTTAAATATTTTTGATTTTTTTCATCATCAACAATATTACTGAAGGCCTCCATACCTAGTGATATTGCACCTGGAGAATTAGCTCTCACTTGATTAATCCATTCTTTAGCAGCAATTTCTATTTCATTTTTATTGACGGCCTTTGAAATTAAACCCCAATCTTCTGCTTTTTGAGCATTTATTTCATATCCTCTGATACACCAATCAAGTAAAACTCTTGGAGCTATAACTCTCATTAAAACTCCCATTACTTGCATGGGAAAAATACCTCTTCTTGTTTCAGGTAAAGAAAATTTTAATGACTTTTCCGCAATAACATGAGTGCAGCATGCTAAAAATAAATATCCTCCAGCAAAAACATTGCCTTCAACAATTGCCAAGGAAGGCTTGCTAAAGCCAGTCCATAAATTTACAAGCAGGACTTCTTTCATGGGTTCCCCAATAGATGATTCATGCTGATCTACCTTTCCTTGCATCGCTGATAAATCTGATCCTGAACAAAAAACATCGCCTTTAGCTCTTAAAACCAGAACCCTG
>CACONV010000027.1 GCA_902628605.1 uncultured Bacteroidota bacterium | reverse complement strand
AAAGATATTGATGCAAGTGAAAGGAAACTAATTGGGAAGGAGATAAATATTCTCAAATCACAAGTAAAGAAAAAAATACTTGAATTTCAATCAGAAAAAAAGGATAAGGGGAATAATTTAAATGAAGACTTATACAAACCAGGTTACCCTATAGAGTTTGGTTCGGAACACCCTTTAAATATTGTAAGAAAAAAAACCATTGAAATTTTTGAGAAAATCGGATACTGTATTTCAGAAGGACCGGAAATAGAGGATGATTGGCATAATTTTACCGCATTAAACTTACCTAAACATCACCCCGCAAGAGACATGCAAGATACTTTTTTCATAAAGAGAGATCCAGATATTTTATTACGCACACATACATCATCTGTTCAGATTAGGTATATGGAAAAAAACTCTCCTCCTATAAAAACTATATCTCCCGGTAGGGTTTACAGAAATGAGGACATATCTGCACGTTCACATTGTCTTTTTCATCAAGTTGAGGGGCTATATATTGACAAGGATGTATCCTTTGCAAATTTAAAACATACCATAGAATATTTTTGTAAATCCATGTTTGGAACGTCTCAAATCAGATTAAGACCTTCTTATTTCCCTTTCACTGAACCTAGCGCTGAAGTAGATATTTACTGGGGCCTTAAATCAGAGACTGATTATAGAATAACTAAAGGAACAGGGTGGTTAGAAATCATGGGTTGTGGGATGGTTGACCCAAACGTTTTAAATAACTGTAATATTGATTCAGAAAAATATTCTGGGTTCGCGTTTGGTATGGGAATTGAACGAATTGCAATGCTAATGTATCAAATTAGTGACATTAGATATTTTTTCCAAAATGATTTAAGATTTCTAAAACAATTTTCAAAAATAAATTAATGACATTGTAATTTTAAAAGTATTCTATGAAAAAAAAATATATTGTAATTCTAGTATTTGGTTTTCTGATTTCATGTTCTGAAAATATGAAACAAAATGTTAATTTCTCAATTGTTATTCATGGAGGTGCAGGAACTATGGAAAGAGAAAAAATGTCAATGGAGAAAGAGTTAGAGTATAAAAAAAAGTTGGAAGAAGCACTAAATAAGGGATATGAAATTTTAGAAAACAATGGTAGCAGTGAACTAGCAGTGATAGAAGCTATAAAAGTAATGGAGGATTCACCATTATTCAATGCAGGTAAAGGTGCAGTTCTTGACGAAAGGGGTGAGGCTTCTCTGGATGCCTCTTTCATGAGCGGTAAGAACTTAAATGCTGGAGCTGTTGCTGGGGTTAAAAAAATTAAAAATCCAATAACTGCTGCATATTCTGTTATGAAAAACACTCCACAGGTATTACTCATATCAGAAGGTGCCGATCAATTTGCAAAAGAACAAGGGCTTCATATGGTAGATAACTCGTATTTTATTACTGAAAGAAGAAAGGCTCAATTATTTAAAAATAAAAACCCTGTTCAACAAAAAAATAAAAAAGATTCATCACCTTCAATTTCTAAGTTTGGTACCGTTGGTTGTGTGGCATTAGATAAAAATGGAAATTTGTCTGCAGGGACCTCCACTGGTGGTAGATCTAATAAAAAGTGGGGGAGAGTTGGTGATGTTCCAATTATTGGGGCAGGGAATTATGCTAACAATAACACTTGTGCTATTTCGGCTACTGGATGGGGTGAGTTTTTTATTAGAAATGTTGTAGCCCACGATATTTCATCGTTATTAGAATATAAAAAGTTAGATATAAGGCAGGCGGCAAGAGTAAGCTTAGAAAAAGTGAAAAAATTAGGAGGTAGTGGGGGTGTAATTGCTATTGACAAATATGGCAATTACGCTATGGAATTTAATACTAAGGGAATGTATAGAGCTGTGAAAGATAGTAAAGGTAATTTTAAAGTTTTGATTTTTAAACATGATTAATACAGTCTAATTAAATTATTTACTTCACTGTCAGTCAATTTTGAAAGTTGAGAATTATAGAAAGTCTTAACTCCAGTTACTTCCTCTCCAACCCAGTCTGGTAAATAAATTTTTTGAGATTTTGAATTTAATTCAATTTCAGCTAGTATTAGCCCCTTTAAAAAACCCTTGAAAACGTCAACTTCTAAAAGTTGATTTTTATATTCTATTAAATATCTTTTCTTAAAAATGATTCTCGGTAAACTTAGTTTTAAAAGCTTAGTACCTTCAATTAAACTTATTTTTTTTTCAAATTCAAACCTACTAATTCCGTTTTTACAAGTTGGCCCCTTTATGCATAAGTAAGCTTTTTTATCAGAAATTCTAACTCTAACTGCTAGATTATTATCCTTTGACAAATAGCCCTGCTTTATATTTATCACTTTGTGAGAAAAGGAAATAAATTTTTTTGATTTGACTTTAAATTTTCTTTCTTTTTCAATCATATATTGATATTATAAATTTCCAATATATGTAAATTTATAAAATGGCTGTAACTCGAAAAATTATCCATGTTGATATGGATGCCTTTTATGCATCAGTTGAACAACTTGATAACCCATTAATTAGGAATAAACCGGTTGTAGTTGGTAGTTCTGACTCACGTGGAGTGGTCGCGGCTGCTAGTTATGAGGCTAGATATTTCGGGGTAAGAAGCGCTATGAGTAGTAAATTGGCTAAAAAGCTGTGCCCTAATTTAATATTCGCTAAACCAAGATTTGAAAGATATAAAGAGTTGTCAAAAATAATATCAGAAGTTTTTTTTTCATATACTGATTTAGTAGAAACTTTGTCACTTGACGAAGCTTATTTAGATGTTACTCAAAATAAAAGAGGAATTATTTCGGCTTCAAAAACTGCAAGACTAATAAGAGAGGACATTTTTGAAAAAACAGGTTTAACTTCATCAGCCGGGATTTCTGTAAACAAATTGGTAGCTAAAATTGCTAGTGATTACAATAAACCAAATGGTCAAAAAACAATCCCCCCTGAGGAAATTGAAGCATTTATGGAGGATTTAGATATTAGAAAGTTTCATGGTATTGGTAAAGCAACTGCTAAAAAAATGTATCAAATAGGAATCTTTAAGGGCATTGATTTAAAAAAAAAAGGAGAAGATTTTCTAATTCAAAAGTTTGGTAAATCTGGGAGCTACTATTTCAACGCAGCTAAAGGAATAAATTTGAGTCCTGTTACTCCAAAAAGAAAATCAAAGTCGTTGGGTAGTGAACAAACATTTTCAAAAAACATATCAAGTGAGATTTTTTTATTAGAAAAAATTAATACTATTTCAGATAAATTGTCGGATAGATTAAAAAGACTAGGTATTTCAGGCAAGACAATTACATTAAAAATAAAATATAGTGATTTTATTACTCAAACACGTTCAATCACAAAGCAGCTTTATATTTGTGAAAAAAGTTTAATTAGCAAAACATGCCAAGAACTTTTATACAAAGAAAAACTAAGGGACTCAGTAAGGTTAATTGGAATAAGTGTTTCGAACTTCAAGCAATTAAAAGAAAAAAAAATTATAAATAATTCAATAAAAGCTCAACTTAAAATTGATTTTTAAATCATCGAAATTCTCAAAGTATTCACCATACCCTTATTTTTGACGGGCATAGCAGCAAGATTAATCAACATATCTCCTTTCTCAACAAAATTATTTTTGAGGGCCATATTATTTACTTGCACAACTGTTTTGTCAGTACTTTCAAATTTATCATAATAAAATGCCTTGACTCCCCAAAGAAGATTTAATTGGGTTAATATCAATTCATTAGAGGTGAATACTAAGATATTTGCACTTGGTCTCCATGCTGATATTTGGAATGCGGTATACCCACTATTCGTTAGTGTGCATATTGCGGTGGCATCTATTTCATTTGCCATGTTTGCAGCGTGGTAACATATTGACTTTGTTATATATCGTTTACTCCTTACAGAAGGAGGTGATTGGGGTACCTTTATTAAAGGAGAATCCTCGACAGTTTTTAATATTGAAGACATTGCAGCAACTACTTTTACGGGATACTTACCAACGGAGGTTTCTCCAGATAGCATTACCGCGTCTGCTCCATCCATTACTGAATTTGCAACATCATTTACTTCAGCTCTGGTGGGAGTTAAACTATTAATCATACCTTCCATCATTTGAGTTGCAATAATTACTGGAATCCGAGACTTTTTTGCCTTATTTACTAGTTGTTTTTGAATTAATGGAACTTCAGCGGCCGAAACTTCAACTCCTAAATCTCCTCTTGCAACCATGATTCCATCTGAATTCAAAATAATTTCATCTATATTATCAAGAGCTTCGGGCTTTTCAATTTTTGATATAATAGGTATCTTATGATTGGATTTTTCTGTAATTATTTTTTTTAATTCATTCAAGTCACTTCCATTTCTAACAAAAGAAAGAGCAATCCAATCTACTTTTTGATTTATTGAAAAAATAGCATCTTCGAGATCTTTTTCTGTTAGTGCAGGTAATGAAATTTTGGTGTTAGGCAGGTTAATTCCTTTTTTTGAAAATAGTGGTCCTCCCTGAATTACTCTGGCTTTTACATTATAAACATTATCAGTTTCTAATATCTTAAAAATTAATTTTCCATCGTCAATTAGAAGTGTTTCTCCAATTTTAACATCTTTGGCGAATTTCTTGTATTTGACATAAACTCTTTTATTGTTTCCAATAAATTTTTTTTCAGAACAAAATTTCACAATTTCATCTTTTACAATATTTATACCTTCTTCAACATTTCCTATTCTTAATTTTGGTCCTTGTAAGTCTGCTAAAATCGAAGTGTATACATTATTTTTTTTGTTGAGTGATCTAATTGTAGAAATTACTTTTTCAATTTCCGAATGGTTTGCATGAGAAAAGTTTATTCTAAACACGTCAACTCCACTTAACATCATTTCTTCAATGGTTGTTGGCGAAGAACTTGACGGGCCCAACGTTGCTATAATTTTTGTTTTTCTTATTTTTTTCATCATTCAAAAATTAAGTTTTGAAGATTGGTTAATATTCTTTTATCAATCTCATAAACTAGCTGAATTCCTTCAATTTTTCTAATCTTCTTTACCCAATCGTTTATGATCCTAGATTTAGGAATTTTGAAGAAAAAATCCACAGAATTAAAGGTAGGGATTAAACTTTTTTTATTCATTTCGTTTATGTTAAAAAGGAGGTTTTCTTTGGTAAAAATTTCGTCATTTTCGTAATGATTTGAAATTAATTCCCAGTTATCTTTTGATATTTTTGACACATATTTAAATCTAGTATAAATATCACCAACAGATTTTTTTTTGGATTTATGAAGAAGACATCCAAGATTTTCATTCAATCTATAGGCAACTAAATAGGCTTCTAAATTTGTATGAATGGCAACAACTGAAAAATCATCAATATCTTCAGGTTCTATATTTAAAAAAACTTTTCTAGTCTTCACTTATGTCAACGGTTTTAATCAATTTTTTTGAAAACTAAACATGCATTGTGACCACCGAATCCAAACGTATTAGAAAGAGCTACTCTAACATTTCTTTCTTGAAATTTATTAAACGTAAAGTTTAATTTAGAATCTATCTGTTCATCTTTTGTGAAGTGATTTATTGTGGGTGGTATTTTGTTATTGTTAATAGATAAAATACAAGAAATAGCTTCAATTGCTCCTGCCGCACCTAAAAGGTGACCGGTCATTGATTTTGTTGAATTAATATTTATAGAATAAGCATGATTTTTAAAAACGTTAAGAACAGCTCTAGTTTCTGCAATATCTCCTAGAGGAGTTGATGTCCCATGCATATTTATATGATCAACTTCATCAATATTTAATTTGGCATCCTGTAAACAATTTTCCATTACTTTTTTTGCCCCATTCCCTTCAGGATGTGGTGCTGTCATGTGGTGTGCATCTGCAGATAATCCACCGCCTGCCAGTTCACAATAAATTTTGGCATTTCTTTTAATTGCGTGTTCAAAATCTTCTAAAACAATGCATCCTCCTCCCTCTCCTAAAACAAAGCCGTCTCTATCACTATCAAAAGGGCGAGATGCTTTGTCGGGTTCATTATTTCTTGTAGATAAAGCATGCATTGCGTTAAATCCCCCTATTCCTGCACATGTGACAGCTGCCTCAGACCCACCTGCTATAATAATGTCAGCGTAACCTAATCTAATATAATTTAAACCATCTATAATTGCATTTGAGGAAGAAGCACAGGCAGAGACCGTTGTGAAATTTGGCCCCTTAAAACCGTATTTGATTGATATAAGGCCTGGTGCAATATCAGCAATTAGTTTAGGAATAAAAAATGGATTAAATCTTGGTTTTTTATTTGAGAAAAAATTTTCCATCTCATTTTGAAATGTTTCAATTCCGCCAATTCCTGCTCCCCAGATAACTCCAACTCTGTTAGAATCAAATTTTGAATTTACAAGACCTGAATCATTAATTGCCTCTTCAGAGCAGATAGTAGCATATTGTGAAAATTTGTCCTGTCTTCGTATTTCCTTTTTCTCAATAAAATCAAGGGCGTCAAAATTTTTTAATTCACACGCAAACTTGGTTTTAAAATCCGATGTGTCAAAATAAGTAATTGGAGCAGAACCACTTTTACCATCTATAAGACCTTCCCAATATTCTGAAACAGAATTACCTATAGGTGTCAATGCTCCCAATCCGGTAACAACTACTCGTCTTGGATTCATTTAAAAATTAACTAGCTTGTTCTATATACTGAATAGCTTGGCCAACGGTTGAAATATTTTCAGCTTGGTCATCTGGAATTTGAATATCAAATTCTTTTTCAAATTCCATTATAAGTTCAACAGTGTCAAGGGAATCGGCACCAAGATCATTTGTAAAGCTAGCATCAGCAACAACTTCACCTTCGTCAACACCTAATTTATCTACAATAATTGCTTTTACTCTTGAATTTACGTCAGACATAGTATTTTGGTTTTAAATTTTGTTTGTCAAAAATAACAAATCTTTGGACGATTTCTATTGATAATATGATTAAAATGTAATTTAAATTTCAAAAATCTACACCAAAAACTTATTAAACCATTTATATTAGTATGATTTTATTTAAAAAATAATATCTAAATATACAATGAAAAAAGTATTGATATTAGCGTCAGGTAATGGCTCAAATGCTGTTAATATTTCTAAATTTTTAAAAAAAACTGATTCAAAAAATGAGATAAAAGTATTATGTAACGTAGAAAAAGCTGGCGTCTTTGAAAAAATGAAAAAATTAAAAATTCCTTGTATTCTGGTTCAAATAAGTAATAGTTTGTCTTTGCTTAAAGAATGTCTTAATTATCAACCTGACTTAATAATATTGGCTGGATATTTAAAAAAAATACCTGCTGAACTAATTGTTGTTTTTAAAAAAAAAATCATAAACATACATCCTTCGCTTTTGCCTAAGTATGGTGGTAAAGGGATGTACGGTGATAATGTTCATAATCGAGTTCTAAGGAACAAGGAAAAAGAAACAGGAATAACCATCCATTATGTTAATGAAAAGTATGACAAAGGAGAAATTATTTTTCAAAAAAAAATTAATTTAAATAAAAATGAAACTTTAAGTACAATCAAAGCAAAAGTCAAAAGTTTGGAAATGAAGTACTTCCCAATAATAATATATCAGTTACTGTATGGAAGCAAGCATTAATATTTACACAGACGGCTCTTCACTGGGGAATCCTGGTCCTGGAGGTTACGGGATAATTTTAGAATGGAAAAATAAAAATTACATTAAAGAATACTCAAAAGGATTTAAATATACTACTAACAACAGAATGGAACTACTTGCGGTAGTAGTAGCTCTTGAAAAAATAAAGATACAAAGAGGGAATGTTAAAGTTTTCACTGATTCAAAATATATTGTTGATTCGGTTGAACTTAAAAGAATATTTAAATGGAAAAATAATAATTTTAAAAATATTAAAAATCCAGATTTATGGCTTCGTTTTTTAAAAATGAATGAAAAACATAATGTCAAATTTAATTGGATTAAAGGGCATAATAATCATCCACAAAATGAGAGGTGTGACGAGCTGGCGGTAAAAGCAGCAAAAAACAACTCTACTGAACATGATTCGTATTATGAAAAACTCAATAAAAATCTAAACTAAAATAAAAAATGTTTAAAAAATAATACTTCTGTTCATGAGCAAAAAACTTTTAGTAATTGGCACTTTAGCTTTTGATTCAATTCAAACACCTTCTTTAAATTCTGGAGTAATTTTGGGTGGAGCTGCTACATATATTTCTTTTGCAATTTCTAAAATTTCAAATAATTTTGGTATTGTATCAGTCGTTGGAGACGATTTCCCCTTAGAATATTTGAATAGAATAAATTCAACTGGCGCTGACATTTCAGGGGTTGAGATTATTAAAAATAAAAAAAGTTTTTTTTGGAGTGGAAGGTATCATGTGGACATAAATAAAAGAACTACATTAGACACTAAACTTGGAGTTTTGGAAAACTTTAATCCTAATATTCCAAAAAAATTTAAAGACAGTAATATTGTTGTTCTAGGAAATTTACATCCTTCTGTCCAAAATAAAAGCATCAACCAACTATCGGGTAAAAATCAATTTTTGATATTGGATACTATGAATTTTTGGATGGAAAATAATTTAGAAGATTTAAATCAAGTTATTTCAAAAGTAAATTTAATATCTATAAATGATGAGGAAGCTTACCTGTTAACTAAAGAAAAATCTTTAGAAAATTGTGCTCACAAAATTATTAAAAAAGGACCTCAATATGTGATTATTAAGAAGGGAGAATTGGGTGCAGAATTATATAGTAAAGACGAAAAATTTTCTTTACCCTCATTTAGAGTTAAAGCAATTGACCCAACCGGTGCTGGTGATACTTTTGCGGGAGGTTTGGCAGCCTACTTGTCTGAAATTAAGAAGGTAGATTTTAACAGTTTAAAAAAAGGACTTATTTTGGGAACAATTTTAGCCTCTTTCACGGTTGAGGGTTTGGGGACTAGTTCAATAGAAAAAATTCTCAAAAAAAACATTATAGAGAGATTGGAAATATTTATAAATAAAAATAAAATTGATCTAACTTTGTCGATATGAGTGATTTTATTAAGCACGAATGTGGAATAGCACTTTTGAAACTTAAAAAACCTCTTGAATATTTTCAAGAAAAGTACGGTTCAGCACTTTTCGGGATAAATAAAATGTATCTGATGATGGAAAAACAGCACAATCGAGGACAAGATGGTGCGGGTTTTGCCAGTATAAAGTTTGATATGAATCCAGGAGAAAGATTTATGAGTAGAATTAGGTCAAGTAAACAACAGCCTATTTATGATATTTTTCAAAAAATCAATACTACCATATCAAATGAGATAAATACAAATCCTACTCTCTCAAAAAATTTAAAATTATTAAAAAAAAGAGTTCCCTTTCTTGGAGAATTAATGTTGGGACATGTAAGATATGGAACGTTTGGTAAAAACAGTATTGAGAGTGTCCATCCGTTTCTTCGACAAAACAACTGGATGCACAGAAATTTAATCGTAGCTGGTAATTTTAATATGACCAATGTGGGAAAATTGTTTTCAAATTTAGTTCAACTTGGACAGCACCCCAAAGAAAATTCTGACACAATAACTGTGATGGAAAATATTGGTCACTTTTTGGACGACGCAGTAGCTAAAATTTATAAAAATTTAAAAAAAGAGGGATTTAGTAAATTTGATTCGTCACCTTTAATAGCAGAAAGACTAGATATTTCTAAAATTCTTAAAAAAGCTTCTAAAGACTGGGACGGGGGATTCACTATTGCCGGAATGATAGGTCATGGCGATGCTTTTGTTCTTCGAGACCCTTGTGGGATCAGACCAGCTTTTTATTTTGATAACGATGAATTTACTGTAGTTGCTTCCGAAAGACCAGTAATTCAAACGGTTTTTGATGTCAAATTCAACTCAATAAAAGAAATACCTCCGGGGAATGCAATGATTTTAAAAAAATCTGACAATATAGACATGGTTAAAATTTTTAGAGAAACTGAAAAAAAGCAATGTTCTTTTGAAAGAATTTATTTTTCCAGAGGTAGTGATTCTGATATTTATAAAGAGAGGAAAAAATTAGGATATCTTCTGTTTGGTCAAATTATGGAATCCATAAAGGATGATTTAAAAAACACAGTGTTTTCGTATATTCCTAATACTGCTGAAACCTCTTTTTATGGACTTATAAGTTCGGTCCAAGATTACGTAAGAAATAAGGTTAGTGTTAAGCTAAATGAATCAAATTTTGATTTGGTTGAGATTCAAAAAATTTTAGAATTGAGACCTCGAATTGAAAAAATTGCAATAAAAGATGTTAAATTAAGAACTTTCATAACTGAAGATAATTCAAGAAATGAGTTGGTAAATCATGTTTATGATGTTACTTATGGTATAGTAAAGCCCTCTGATAATTTAGTAATCTTAGATGACAGTATCGTAAGGGGAACAACTCTTAGAGAAAGCATTTTGACAATGTTAAATAGATTAAATCCCAAAAAGATAATAATTGTATCTAGTGCACCACAAATTAGATACCCTGACTGTTACGGCATAGATATGGCTAAACTTGAAGATTTTATTGCTTTCCAAGCTGCTATTAATCTTCATGAAGAAAATGGTACATCAGGTATGGTTAAGAAAGTTTACGATTTATGTGTCA
Organism: uncultured Bacteroidota bacterium; assembly: GCA_902628605.1. The sequence continues at coordinate 1,165 of CACONV010000027.1, read as the reverse complement.
ACTCTTTTAAAAATAAAAAAGCAGAAGTTGAAAATCACGTAAAAGACATATACAAAAATTTCACAGACGATGAAATATCAAATAAAATGTCCGATATGTTAACTAGTAAATTAAATGATATTCCTTTAAAAATAATTTTTCAAAAAATCGAGGGACTGCATAAGGCGTGTCCTAATCACAAAGGTGATTGGTACTTTACAGGTAATTATCCAACACCTGGAGGAAACAGAGTTGTAAATCAGTCTTTTATAAACTTTTTTGAAGGAAAATCTTCAAGAGCGTACTAGTTCAAACTTTTCAAAAATAAACCTAAAATAGTTTCTAATTATCAACATAAATAATAAATTTATTCTACCAGAACATAATTAGGTTAAGTTCATGGTGAAATTTGGGCAAAAGGAGGAATTTTTTCCTCCTTTTTACTTTCAAGTTAACCAGTAGCTTCCTTATAGATCTTACCAACTGACTCCCAATCTATAATGTTAAAAAATGCTGATATGTATTCTGGCCTTCTATTTTGATATTTTAAATAGTAGGCATGTTCCCAAACATCAATACCTAAAATTGGAGTCCCTCCACAACCAATATTTGGCATCAGGGGGTTGTCTTGATTTGCTGAAGAGCATACCTCTAAAACACGATCATTTTTAACACATAGCCATGCCCAACCCGAACCAAACCTTGAAGCGGCAGCTTTAGAAAATAATTCTTTAAATGAATCAAAAGAACCGAAACACTTATTAATTTCATCTGAAAGGTCTCCAATAGGTGAACCTCCTTTATTAGGTCCAATTACTGACCAAAAAAGTGAGTGGTTATAGAAACCACCACCATTATTTCTTAGAGTAGCATTATTCATATCCATTGACTTTAGTAAATCAATTATATCCATTTCCTCAAAATTTGTCCCTTCCGGTAGTACCCATTCTTTTAGCAATCAAAATTTTAGAAAATTCTTGATGAAGCTTGTCAATTAAATTCCAAAAGCCTAAATCATTTCCATCTGAATTAACTTCAAAAAGGTTCTCCATTTTTTGATACTCGTAGAGATCCTTAAAAATCAACTTGGAATCAATCATGTTGGAGTCAATTTTGTTAAAATCGGAAATTAATGTAGGTGCCCATTTTATAAAATTTTCAAAATTTTCAGTAGGATTGCTTTTAA
>CACONV010000026.1 GCA_902628605.1 uncultured Bacteroidota bacterium | reverse complement strand
GTAAATAATACACAGATAAGGTCATGAAACCCAACAATTGGTATATTCCCAGCCATTATAATTCCAATTATTTTTACTTTTTCATTATTAAAACTATATTTAGATAACCATTTTAAAATATTTTTCTTTGTTAAAGTATCAGCCCAAATTTTTAATGCTTTAAGGGTGTTTTTGTATGTAAACCATCTATTATTATTTTCTGTTTCAATAATTAGATTATGTAATTTAGAATCAATTTTTTCTTCTTGTAAATATTTTCCCAGCTTTATGAAAGCTCTTATTTTTTTATCTAAATGGTTCATATTTTGCAAAATATCAACTAAGGGTTTATTTTTGTACTAAATTATACAAACTTTGTAAATGGCTATTACTATTACTGATGAGTGCATAAATTGCGGTGCTTGTGAACCAGAATGCCCAAATACAGCAATTTATGAGTCATCAGAAGATTGGAAATATAGTGACGGAACTTCATTAAAGGGTGTCTTAAATTTATCAAATGGCAATATTATAGATGCAGATCTTTTACAGGAACCAATATCTGACGAATGCTATTATATTGTACCTGATAAATGCACTGAATGTAAAGGCTTTCACGATGAGCCTCAATGTGCGGCAGTTTGCCCTGTGGATTGCTGTATACCAGATGAAAACAACATTGAAAGTGAATCTAAACTTTTAGAAAAGCAATCATTCATGCATGGTAAATAAGCTATTAATATGAAAGCTGGAATTATTGGTTTACCCAATGTTGGAAAATCTACATTATTCAACTGTTTATCAAATTCTAAAGCTCATTCCGCTAATTTTCCATTTTGCACTATTGAACCAAATATTGGAAAGGTGAACGTTCCAGATCAAAGATTAACCAGTTTAACTGATTTAATAAATCCAAAACAAACAATTCCTGCAAATATCGAAATTGTTGATATTGCAGGTTTAGTTAAGGGTGCCAGTAAAGGAGAAGGTCTTGGTAATCAATTCCTTTCTAATATAAGGGAAACAGATGCTCTAATACACGTTTTAAGATGTTTTGAGGATCCAAATATTACTCATATAGAGGGTTCAATTGATCCTTTAAGAGATAAAGAAATAATTGATTTAGAATTACAAATTAAAGACCTTGAAACAGTTGATAAACAAATTGAAAAAATTTCAAAAAAACTTAAGGCTGGGGACAAAGAAGATTTAAAGTATCTATCAATATTACAAACAATTAAAAATAAATTAGAAAAGTCAGAAAACTTAAGGACTTTAAGTATAGATGAGGACCGAATGAAATTAATCAAAGATTTGAACCTTCTTACATTCAAACCCATATTATATGTTTGTAATGTTTCTGAAAATGATTTAAATAATGGAAATGATTATACAAATAAAGTAAATGAAATAATAAATAGAGAAAAATCTGAAATGCTCATTTTAGCAGTATCACTTGAAGCTGAAATTTTTGAAATTGAAGATTTTAATGATAGGCAATCATTTTTAAAAGACTACAAAATTAAACACCCGGCTTCGTTAAGGTTGATAACCAAAACATACAAGCTTTTGAGAATGCAAACATTTTTTACAGTTGGTGAAAAAGAAGTTAAAGCATGGACAATACAAATTGGCTGGAATGCTCCAAAAGCTGCAGGAGTTATTCACTCAGATTTCGAAAAGGGATTCATAAGAGCAGAAGTAATCTCTTTCCATGATTATTTAACCTACAAAAGCGAAATTAAAATAAAAGAAGCCGGAAAATTAAGGGTAGAGGGGAAGGAGTATATTGTCAAAGATGGAGATATTATTCATTTTAGATTTAATGTTTGAATTAATTGCCAACGAATTTTATTATTTCATCTAGTTTATAATCCTCATTTACTAAAAAGAAATCTTTATATTTTTTGTTCCATGTTATCTGCCTTTTGGCATATCTTCTGGTGTTTTTTTTTATTTCTTCAATGGTATTTTTATAACTAGATTTTCCTTCAAAATAATTAAAAAACTCCTTATAACCAACAGTTTGAAGAGAATTTAGGTGTTTATAATTAAAAAGACTTTTTGCTTCTTTTTCTAGACCGAGAGAAATCATTTTATCAACTCTATTATTAATTTTTTTATACAGTTCTTTTCTCTCAAGATTCATTAACAATACTTTGGATTCAAAAAGACTATTTTTTCTCACTTTATTTAAAAATGATATAAAGGGTTTACCTGAAGACAAAGAAACCTCTAAAGCTCTTATTATCCTCCGCGAATTATTTTTATCTACAATTTTGTAATATTCTGGATCATGTTTTTTAAGCATTAAATTTAACTTTTCAATTCCTTCATTGTTTAAAATTAAATTAAGTTTCTTTTTAATTGAATTTTTAATTTTTGGGAACTTATCAATCCCATTTATTATTGAGTTTGCATACAAGCCAGTGCCTCCTACTAGTATAACAGTATTTTTTTTCTTAAAAATCGATTCAAGTGTTTTTTTTGTTTCCTTATTGTAAATTCCAACGTTGTAATCCTCATGAATAGAAATATGATTAATAAAATGATGTTTTACTTTTTTCAAGTTATTTTTTGAAGGTTTTGCAGTACCTATTGAAATTTCTTTATATATCTGTCTTGAATCACAAGAAATTATCTCAGTATTAAAAGTTTCTGCTAATAAAATTGATAATTTTGTTTTGCCAGAACAAGTTGGCCCACCAATGTAGATTAATTTATTCCTCGTCATTAAGAATATTTCCACAACTGTGGCAAAACTTAGCATTATCTTTATGTGATGATTCAGCGCAACTGGAGCATGATTGAGTATTTGTATCGGGTCTCCTTCTTTTTTGAGCCATCTCTGCACTTACAATTCCAGTGGGAACTGCTATGATTCCATAACCCATAATCATGATTATTGAAGCAATAAACCTTCCAATTGTAGTACCTGGTGCAATATCTCCATATCCAACTGTAGTAAGGGTTACAATTGTCCAATAAACGCTTTCAGGAATACTAGTAAAACCATTTTCTTCACCCTCAATTAAATACATTATAGTACCAAATATTATTGACAAAATAAATACTGTAAATAAAAAAACACCTATTTTAGCTCTACTTGCTTTTAAAGACCTAATTAAAAAGTTAGACTCGCCTATAAATCTCGTTAATTTTAGTATTCTGAAAACCCTTAAAAGTCTCAATGCTCTTAGAGCCGCTAATGAACCGCTACTCACGAAAAAGAAACTCAAATACTGAGGTAAAATTGATAATAAATCAATGATACCAAAAAAACTAGTGATATATTTTAATGGTTTTTTAACAACAATTATTCTTAACGCATATTCGATTGAAAAAAGCAGGGTAATTACCCACTCTATAATATCAAACAAATACCTATAGTTTTGATGGAAAACAGTGATACTGTCTAACATAACCACAAATACACTCAGAAGTATTAAAATTAATAACAAAACATCAAAAAGTTTACCTTCGGGAGTATCGGCCTCGTAAATAATTTCGTGAAGAAGAGATTTTAAACTCTTACCTGAATCTATTTCCATAATATAAATTCAATTCAAAGGTAATAAGTTTTAATATAATAATAAAAAATACCTATTCTCCCTCATTAGATGTCTTGATTTTTGATTTTATAACTTTCATTTCTAAATCATTACTTATAATTATTTGAAATAATTTTAAAGTACCAAGAGCATCAGAATTAGCTCTGTGAGGATTTTCATTATCAATTCCAAAATTCGATAACAAATTAGTCAGCTTATATGACTTTAAATTTGGGAAAATTAATTTTGATAAATCCACTGTACACAGAGAATCTCTATGGTATTTTATATTAATACTTTGAAATTCATTTTTGATAACTCTGTAGTCAAAATCAACATTATGGGCAACAATTATTTTATCTTTTGTAATCTTAAAAATCTTTTCAGAAACATCTTTAAATTTAGGAGAATTTTTCACCAAATCCATATCTATTCCAGTGAGTTTCTGGACAAATGGTTGTATATCTTTGTCAGGGTTAATTAAAGTTTCAAATTTATCGATGACTTTGCCTCCGTCGTATACTATTATTGCGATTTCGGTAATTTTTTCTTCATTAAACTTTCCACCTGTGGTTTCTACATCTAAAATTGCGAAATCTTTATACATTTCTTTCTCCAAAAATTTTACTACCAATTCTAATCACATTCGAACCATTTTTAATTGCCAAATTATAATCCAAAGTCATACCCATAGAAATTATTTCAAATTTTTTGTTTGAGCTTCTAATTTTATCAAAAAGAACTTTTAAAGTTTTAAATTCTTTGTCTATAATTTTTTGGTCGTCTACGAAAGAAGCCATACCCATTAAACCAGTTATTCTTATACCCTCAAAATTATTTTCTAATTTAATTATTTCCAGTACTTCATTTTCATTTAAACCAAACTTTGTTTCTTCGGTAGATATTCTGTACTGAATTAAACATTCTATAATTCTTTTATTCTTGAGAGCCTGCTTATTTATCTCTTTAGCCAGTTTTAAACTATCTAAACTATGTATTAATGATACGTATGGAGCCATATATTTAACTTTATTTGTTTGTATATGGCCAATCATATGCCAATTTATATCTTTTGGTAAATCATTAAATTTAGACGTCATTTCTTGAATTTTGTTCTCACCAAAATCTCTATGTCCAGTTTCGTATGCTTTTTTTATATAATCAACAGGTTTTGTTTTAGAAACAGCAACAACCAAAACATTCGAACCGACTTCCTTTTTAATTTTTTCTAAGTTTTTTTTTATTAGATCCATAAAATCACATTGAATTAATAATAGAATAAGCAACCTTTAGTGCTCTTGTTGCATCTTCAAGAGAAACAATGGACTTTACACCATTATTAATTGAATTTGCAAAATTTTCTAATTCAATTTGAATTGCGTTGTTATTGACGACTTTGGGGTTTTTGTAGATTATTTGTTTTTTCTTTCCCTCTGCATTTTCTAATGTTAATGCAAATTGATCTAATTGCTTAGGAGCATCAATCATTTTTACAACCTCGGCTTTTTTATTGTAAAGGTCAACAGAAATATATGTTTCTTTTTGAAAAAATCGAAGCTTGCGCATATTTTTTAATGAAATTCTGCTACTAGTTAAATTGGCAACAGCTCCATTATGAAATTCAATCCTAGCATTTGCTATATCGGGAGTATTGCTAATTACTGATACGCCCGAAGAAGAAATATTTTTTATATCAGATGATATCAAACTCAATATAATATCAATATCATGAATCATTAAATCTAGAACCACTGAAACATCTGTACCTCTAGGATTAAATTCAGAGAGACGGTGCGATTCAATGAACATTGGATTACCTATCATACTATTTATTGAATTAAATGCGGGATTAAATCTCTCAACGTGACCGACTTGACCTATAATCTTTTTTTCTTTTGAAAATTTAACAATTTCTTCAGCTTCTTCAACACTGTAGGCAATAGGTTTTTCAATAAAAATATGTTTATTTTTTTCTATACACTTCATTGCAATTTCGAAATGAGACGGAGTAGGGGTTATAATTGCGATAGCATCTGATGATTCAATTAAAAGGTTTGAATCTTCGAAATATTTATATCCAAATTCCTTTTCAATTTTCATTGAGTAGTCAAGATTTACGTCGTGGAATCCTAGAAGATTAAACTTTTTGGATTCATTTAATAACTTTAAATGAATTTTACCTAGGTGGCCTGCGCCAAATACTCCTATTTTGATTAGTTTAGTAGACACACAAAAATTGTTAATCGTAAAATTACATTTTTAAAGTAATTTAATGTTTTTATTTTTTAATATTATGCTTTTAAATTAATGACACCCAATATTGATTCTCCAAAATATCAAGGTCAAAGAAAATTAATGGTGTCTAAATTGAAGTCTCTTGGAATAAATAACAAAAATGTTTTAAATGCCTTAAACACTGTTCCTAGGCATTTATTTATGGATCCGGGGTTAATTTCTCATTCATATAAAAATATGGCTTATCCGATAGACTCAGGTCAGACAATATCTCAACCTTACACTGTTGCGTTTCAAACAGAATTAATTAACTGCAAAGAAGGCGATGAGGTGTTAGAAATAGGAACTGGATCAGGATATCAAGCTGCAATTTTGTCACATTTGGGATTTAATGTGTTTACTATTGAAAGAAACATTACTCTTTTTAAAAAATCTTCATTGATTTTCAAAAATTTATCTATTAAAATAAAAAAGAATCTGTTAGGTGACGGATATTTAGGTTTAGCTGATAGTGCACCCTTCGATGCCATCATTGTAACTGCTGCTGCAAAAGAAATTCCAAAAAATTTAATGAATCAGCTAAAAGTAGGAGGAAGAATGGTAATTCCAATTGGAGAAGATGAACAAATAATGTATAGATTTACCCGAATGGAAAAAAGCACATTTAAAAAAGAGGAATTTGGTCAATTTAAATTTGTACCAATGATAAAAGGAAAATAAATTTTATTTTTTTCTAGACTTTTGAAGATCTCTTTTAATTTCCTTTTCCTTTAGGCTCTGCCTCTTATCATACAACTTTTTCCCCTTCACTAATGCAATTTTTATCTTAGCTAGACCGGAATCATTAATAAATAACTTTAATGGAATTATTGTTAATCCAACATCTACCACTTTTTTTTTAAGTTTTTTAAGTTCCTTCTTATTAAGCAATAGCTTTCTCTGCGATAAACTGTTTCTATTGTAAGATGAATTCTCATATTCTTTTATATACATTTTGGTGATAAACAATTCAGTATTGTCATTAAACTCGCAAAAACTTTCAGAAATAGAAACATTTCTTTTTCGTATTGATTTAATTTCTGAACCAGTTAATACAATTCCAGCAGTATATTCATCTTCTATAAAATAATTGAATTTTGCCTTTTTATTAATAATTGATATAGTATCTTTTTTCAATATTAGTTTAAATAAAATTGATTATTATGATATATGGATTTAAGATTTATTCCTTTCATTATATTTTAATTTTTAAAATTATATAAGATAAATTTACTTAAAAAAGCTTTTAAAGTTTTTTTCGTCAAAGTAGTAATTGTTAATTAAGTTTTGATAAAATTATTTTTTAAACTTAAATAGAGGCTTCATAATTATCAATAAATTATAATTTTACATTTCCAATAAATTTTATATGAAAAGTGCCGACGTTGTTTTTGAATTAATTAAAAAAGAAGAAAATAGACAAATATCAGGTATTGAATTAATTGCGTCTGAAAATTTCACCTCTCCAGCTGTTATGGAAGCAACTGGTTCCATTTTGACCAATAAATATGCTGAAGGTTATCCTGGTAAGCGATATTATGGTGGTTGTGAAGTTATTGATGAAATTGAGCAAATTGCAATTGATAGAGCTAAGTTATTATTTGGTGCTGAATACGCCAATGTTCAACCTCATTCTGGTTCACAAGCCAATACTGCTGTGTTTCACGCTTTTTTAAAACCAGGTGACACCATCTTTGGATTTGATTTGGCTCATGGTGGTCATTTAACCCATGGTTCGCCAGTAAATTTTTCTGGAAGGCTATACAATGCGCACTTTTATGGAGTAGAAAAGGATACAGGAGTTTTAAACTATGATAAAATAAGTACTCTGGCAAAAAAAATTAATCCAAAAATGATAATTGCAGGAGCTTCAGCTTATTCAAGAGATATAGATTTTAAAAAGTTTAGAGAAATAGCAGATTCCTGTGGTGCTTTTTTGTTAGCTGATATTTCACATCCAAGTGGGCTAATTGCTTCTGGTTTTTTAAATAATCCTATTCCATACTGCCATGTCGTAACTACTACTACACATAAAACACTTAGAGGTCCAAGAGGCGGTTTAATCTTAATGGGTAAAGATTTTGACAATCCATTTAATATTAAACTTAAAAATGGAAAATTGAAAAAAATGTCAAACCTTCTTGATATGGCTGTTTTTCCTGGAAATCAGGGAGGTCCGCTAGAACACGTAATAGCTGCAAAGGCAATTGCTTTTGAAGAGTGTCTTCAGCCATCTTTCAAAAATTATTGTAAAAATGTGATAAAAAATGCAAAAGTTATGGCTAATGAATTGGAAAAACATGATTATAAAATCATATCAAACGGTACTGACAACCACCTGGTATTAATAGATTTAAGAAACAAAAAAATAACTGGAAAAGATGCCGAATTAGCTCTAGTCAAATCAAATATAACTACAAACAAAAATATGGTTCCTTTCGATGACAAATCTCCATTTATTACTAGTGGAATTAGACTTGGAACTGCGGCCGTGACAACTCGAGGTCTGAAAGAGGATGATATAAGATTGATTGTCAAGCTAATTGATAGTTCACTTGCCAATTATTTGAATAATTCAAAATTAAGTTCAATAGCTAATGAGGTTCACGATTTTATGAATAACAGACCTCTTTTTACGGCTTAGAAATATTATTTTTTTCTATTATTTGCAACTCAAAAAGCTTATTCCAATTCTTACCTGTCATAAAAACTGTTTCTGAATTTTTGTTGTAGGCAATGCCATTTAAAACATCAATCTTAGGGTGATTTTTTACTTTTTTCTTTAAACCATTTAAATCAACTACACCTTCTACTGATCCTGTTTCTGGATTTATGATTAAGACTATATCTTTATTAAATTGGTAAGTGTTTGCGTAAATCTTTCCATTAATCCATTCCATTTCATTTATTTTTGAAATAATTGATTTATTTGTAGTTACCTGTATAAAATCAATTTCTTCTTGACTATCTGGGTCAATAATCCAAATTTTTGACGTCCCATCAGATTTATAAATTAAATTACCATCGTTACACAACCCCCAACCTTCAATACTTTTTTTATATTGAAATGTATCAATTAGTTGAAAACTTTCAAGATCATAAATAAAACCTATTTTGGATTGCCATGTTAGTTGGTAGATTTTTTCATCAAGTAATGTTATACCTTCAGCAAAATATGCATCATCAATAGGTAAATCTCTAATGACTTTTCCAGACTTGAATTCTATTTCTTTAAGTGCTGACTTGCCTCTAAGACCAGTACTTTCAAAAAGTCGATTATCGTAAAACTCGAGTCCTTGAGTGTATGATCCAATATCATGAGGAAATTCATTAATTATCTTATATGTAAAAAGCTTCGGGGTTAATGGAGAAAACACCTTGATATAAAATGAATTTTCAATAAAATTATTTTTGTTAAAGACTCTTACAGTTATTTTTTTGTCACCTAATTTTTTTCCAATTTCATGCACTGAGGCTATTTTTTTAGCATCATTATAATATGCAATTGAATCATACTCAAGTTCATTAGCCTTTTTTAATGATATTTTTAAGGTATCACCTGGTATAAAAACCTTTTTATTAGTCAAAATAGTAAAGTTTTCAGACCTTTTTTTATTTTCGCAAAAGTTTATGATTAGAAGACTAAAGAATAAAACTATCCATTTCATATAGTGTAAATTTATTTAAAAAAATTTAACATTTTTTAATTTTCAAAACTCTGGATTGTATATTTGTGGTTGGGTAAGTCCTATACAACCAGCTCCTATAGAATCCCCCAGGGTGGGAACACAGCAAGGGTATATGGTCGTAGCGGTGTGATATAGAAAGCTTACCCTTTTTTATTTAAATGAAAAAAAAGGTTGTTTTAATTTCTGGTGCATCAACAGGTTTCGGACGCTCTATTGCAAAACTTTTATCATCAAATGGCTTTAGTGTATATGGGACTTCTAGAAATCCAAAAAAGTACACTGATTTTGAGGGACTAGAATTACTTAAGTATGATTTGACTACATTTAAGGATTCAAAAAATCTTGTAAAAAAAGTATTATCTACAGAAGGTAAAATTGACATTTTAATAAATAATGCTGGTTCAGGTTTTGCTGGCCCTATTGAAGAAATGTCAATTAAAGATGCAAAACATTTATTCGACATAAATTTTTTTGGACATATTGATTTAATTCAGGCTGTACTTCCTTCTATGAGAAAAAACAAAAGAGGTATAATTGTAAATATAACTTCAATTGCTGGTTACAATACTGTTCCATTTGGAAGTATTTATTCTGCAAGCAAATATTCAATGGAATGCTTGGGAGCATCTCTCAATATGGAACTTAAAGATTTTGGAATTAGAGTTGTAAATATAGCCCCTGGAGACTACAGAACTGAAGTTTTTAATAAAAGAATTAAAACCAATTTAAATATAAATTCACCTTATTACAGTAGATATAAAAAATTCTCTGAAACTGTTAAATATAATATGGATAAACAATCAAGAGATCCAATAGAAGTTGCAAAATTGACACTTAAAATTATAAATAGTGAAAATCCAGGGATTCATTATTTAGTAGGTCATTTTTTACAAAAGTTTAGCATATCTTTAAAGAAGATATTACCAGAAAAATTATATCAAAAATTAATAATGGACCATTATAAAATTTAATTAAATATGAAATTTTTTATTGACACAGCCAATCTAGAGCAGATAACAGAAGCTCAGAATTTAGGAATTTTAGACGGTGTTACTACCAACCCAAGCTTGATGGCAAAAGAAGGAATAACTGGTGATTCTAATATTATTAGTCATTACAAAAAAATATGTAAAATAGTTGACGGGGACGTATCAGCTGAAGTTATATCAACCGAATTTGACGGTATGGTCGATGAGGGCAATCGTTTATCTAAAATAAGTGATCAGATTGTTGTTAAGATTCCAATGACTCAAAACGGAGTAAAGGCATTGAAATACTTTTCCAATAATAATATCAAAACAAATTGTACTTTAATATTCTCTCCTGGACAAGCATTACTTGCTGCTAAGGCCGGAGCTAATTACGTTTCTCCTTTTATTGGTAGATTAGATGATATATCAACGGATGGACTATCTTTAATATCAGAAATCCGTCAAATTTTTGATAATTATAATTTTAAAACAAAAATTCTCTCAGCTTCAATAAGACATAATATGCATATTATTGATTGTGCTAAAATTGGCTCAGATGTTGTTACTGCTCCCTTGTCTTCAATCATAGGTTTATTAAATCATCCACTCACCGATAGTGGCCTTAAAAAGTTTTTAGATGATCACAAAAAAGGTAATTAATTGCGATGCCACATTGGTTTTGCTTTTATTATTTTTTTATAAATAGGACAAGATTTTTTGTGAGCACCTTTCAAATACCCTGCTGATATTAAAAATTCTCTACATACCTCATTTCCGATAAATTTGAACTCTTTCTTGAACAGTGATAACCATCCAGATAAGTTAAGTGGATGATGTTTATCTAAATAGCTTTTGAAGCTATTATGTTTTTCTGTTAGTGAGACAACCTTTTTAGCATTATATATTATCGCTAATACTTTTCTTCTCATTCGTATAACTCCACTGTCATTAAGAATCCTTTGCACATCAGATTCGCCGAATTTTGCAATTTCAGTAAATGAATAATTTTTGTAAGCATTTTTAATTGCTATTTCCTTTTTCAAAATAATATCCCATGATAACCCAGCTTGATTTATTTCCAAAACTAGCCTTCCAAAGAGTTCATTATCACTTTTAGCTGGAAATCCGTAAATATTATCATGGTAATATTTGTGATAGCAATTTAATTTTCCTTTGTTAACCTTTGAGCAATACGACATTAATTAAGATTATAATGCTTCCTTAAAAGATTTTCAAAACTTTTTTCGTAACCAAAATTTCCAAATCCTTCAAGAATAACACAATTTTTATCTAAAATTATTCCTTTATTCAACAGATTTATAACCCAATCATTTGTTGTTGTCTGATAATTTACCAAGGCTAACTGATTCTTAATATTTATGCTCATAATTTCCTGATAATTCCTTACTAGTTGATTGTAAGGTTGGATTGAAATCCCAACAAATCTATAATTAGGAAATTTTTCCTTGTACACTTTAGCTCTCTCTTCGTTTCTTTTGAAATGATTCATTTGGGTTTGAGACCAAAAGTAAAGAACCGTTTTTTGTCCCATAAAAGCCTTATTACTTGTAATAACCTGACCTTTATTGTTTTCAAGCATTACTATTGGTAAAGGTCTACCAGCGCTCATTTGCATTAAAGAATTATTTAGAGATATTATTTCATTATAATATTCTTGATTAGAATTAATTGAAGAATATGATTTTAAAAATTTCTTATGCGAAATTTGATTGTTAGAGTTCATTATTTCTTCATATGCAACTGCTCTAGCAAGTATATTTTTTAATTTTTTATTTTGAATTTTCTTATCAATAACTTCAATTCTTTTAATGTTAAACTTTGTACTATTTTTTGCTTTGTAAAAAGTTTGCCCTTT
>CACONV010000025.1 GCA_902628605.1 uncultured Bacteroidota bacterium | reverse complement strand
ATCACCATTGGTGAATCTTCTCCTTTAATAACTATCGTTGAAGACGTTTTATTTTTCTTTATTTTAAATTGAGAAAAACTATAATCATTGTAAGAAGCACTTTTTTTTAATGAATTTTCCAAATTTGGATCAAACCATATTTGAAATATTTCAGAATTTTTATCCAGTTCTTCTGCATGAGAAATACCGCTGCCTGCACGAATAATTTGGACATCACCTTTAGATAAAGGTATCCATTTGTTTTGTTTTGTGTCAAAATGATTTATTTTCCCCCTCAAAACAAAACTACAAATTTCAAATCCCTGGTGGGGATGCAAACCAATTGTACTTTTTTTATAGCTTGTCCATGCGTGAGCCCAATAAAATAAATTTGAATATGGTTTTAGTTCCCCTCCATCTTGGGGGAAACCAATTGGTTTATTTTCAAGGATTTCACCATTATTAAAATTCCCCTTTGCCTGTTGAGATATGCTGTAAACATTTAAATTCATAATGTAATAATAGTCTAATGAAATGACTTATAACAAAAACCTTATATGTTATTTCCTTCACAATAATAGTTTTTACTAATATTACATAACTAAAAAAAAATAATGATTGAACATTTTTTTCAGTGTCCTTATTGTTGGCAACAAATTTCTATGTTAATTGAGCCAGCAATTGAAATTACATCATATGTAGAAGACTGTGAAATTTGTTGCAGGCCGATAAATGTTGAATATGTTTTTTCAAACTCACTGCTTTTAAATTTTAATGCATTTTCAACTGATGAAAATTTCTATCATTGAGGTTTTTTTTTAATTTTAATTAATGTTTAATGAAGTTTGATTTATGTTAGGTTTGCACGATATCCAATATTTATATGAATTTCTTTTTTGGGTTTTTATTTACCTATCCTTGCGATTAGTATGGCACTTACCTAAAGTTCGTCTTGCATATGGCATTGCTGTTGCAATATTCAATTTTGCAGCAATTGTATTGTATACTGTTTCTTCTATGTCAGGACAAATGAGTCCTTTAGACGCATTTGCTTTTGCTTTTCTTCACTCTATGGTATCATTTGTTATGTTAACTCTAATTTATAAGGAAAATAAAATCGATAAAGAAAAAAGACATTTGAAAAAGGAAAAAGTACTAGAATAAGATTATAAAAATTTAATTTTAAATTTTAAATCTGCATTTTTTTCAAGACGTTTCAGCAAAGCTTTACCCAAAGCTACAGAGGGAGTTAATATACCATTTTGAATTGGTAAATCATCTAGGGCTAAGCAAATAGAACTTTCAGCTAGCATTTTTGAGGTTGAACCGTATCCTGGACAACCAGTCCCGTTAACTGAAACTATGGCTTTTAAATTATTATTAAAAATATAAAATCTAAATTTAAAATAACCATTCTTTCTGCTATTACCTTTTGGACCCTGACCAGGTTTGGGTAAGAATGATTTCAGCAATGATTTGAGTAGTATATTTTCATTTTTACTTATTAAATAAATTGGAATGAGTCTAAAATATCCTAAAAATTTGCTTAGAACACTTCTGCCAAATACTAAAGCCTCATTATAAATAAAATCTCTACCATATTTAAAGTCCATCAAATAGTTACTTCGTCTTACAATTCTTGTGTTTATTGCAGCCATGACAAATGGACCGATCCATTTTTTGGATGTACTGTCGAAAATAATTTTTTTTAAATCTTCTTCTTCACTATCAAATAAATCTTTATTTGGACTAAGACCATGGGGGTTGTTAAGTACCTTTTTAATGTTTTTATTTTTTCTTGATTCTTCTATGATGTTTAGAAAGCTATATATTGTTCCCCCACTAATTCCCCCTTTCATAGAAACTACTCTCATACTTATTTTACTTGCATATTTTCCACTATTTTCCTTGATCTTGTTTTGGGCATAGAAAACGCCAAGGTCAGAAGGTATAGAATCAAATCCACAGGCATGTACAATCTTAACTTTATTTTTTATAGCTTTTGTATGATATTTATCTATAATCTCTTTAATCCAATGGGTTTCACCGGTTATGTCGCAGTAATTTGTCTTACTCTCGATACATGCTTCAACTAGTAATGTTCCGTATTTCGCGTAAGGTCCAACCGTTGAACAAACAGTATTGGTCATTTTAGTCAATTTTAGAAGGCTCTTTTTGTTGTTACTGTCTGCAACAAAATGTGGAATACCTTTTAAATTAAGTGAAGAAATCAAACCATCAATTTTATGCTTATTTCGACCAGCTAAAGCCCAATTTAAATTTGTTTTTTTATATTTTTTGAATATGTATTCACAGACCAATTTTCCCGTATACCCAGTAGCACCCCAAACAATCAGATCGAATTTTTTATTTTTTTCAACACGGTTACTCATTTGTTATATATTAAATTTCTAATCATAAATAAAAATTCTGTGGTAATTTGGATAATTAATAATAGACCAAATAAAATAATAATGATTGATATCAAAATGGTAAGTTTCCTTGACAAAAAAACTAATTAACAATATTTATTACTCCGATTCCATCTTTAAATTCAACTTTAGTTCCAAATGGTTTTGAACGCTCTGCTAAATCATTGATTATCTTTTTACTCAAGACCTTGTTCGCAAGCATTGGCCTTCCCCTTATTGTCCTTTTTTTGCCAAATCCAAGCGATATAGGGTAAAGTTCTATTTTAAATAAGTTTCCTTTATTCCATTTGGGAACAGCAATAACAGATTCCCAAATCTCTCTTTCAGTAGGAAAACCTCTAGTGTCATTTGCGTATCGTTTCGAGTTCCAGTCATTAATTTGTGCCTCAGTACCTAAGTTGTATTTTGCGTAATTCTCCTCTGGTACCCTTAATAGGGTTTCATTTTGAAACATAAAATTTGCTAGACTGTAAAAAATAGGTTTTCCTTTATATATTTCGACACCTCTCAATACGTGCGGTCCGTGGCCAACTACCACATCAGCTCCAGCATCAATCATTTTTCTTGAAAACTCAATTAAAAATTTTGCAGGAACTGACTTTTTTTGATTTGATTCATGTGCGTGAATTGTTACTATTGTATAATCTGCCATGTAAATACTACTTTTAACAACTCTTTCAATTTCTTTTAAATCTTTTTTGTTTGTTTT
Organism: uncultured Bacteroidota bacterium; assembly: GCA_902628605.1. The sequence continues at coordinate 9,497 of CACONV010000025.1, read as the reverse complement.
CGTTATCACTTCATTTACGCTTCCAACTTTATAATTACGTCCAGAAAAATTTATTTCGGTTAATGAATTTTCATCTTCTTTTGAAAATTTGAAAGGTTCTATGGCTTTCTTTAATTTTTTTATATTATCAAAATGATTTTTTGTAATAATAAATTCTGATTTAAACCTTAAAGGACTAAGGCCTGGTCTAGCATTTGTATCTCCTCTTGAAGTTCCTGCCCTTGAATGGTCAGGAAATGTTGATGCACATGAAATTAGTGCCACCCTTGCCTTAGATGTTTCGATAAATTTTGCCTCTCTAGCTTCCTCAAGGCTCTCACCAGCACCTGCGTTTACAAGACCATAATCATTTAAATATTTTAAAGTTAGTCTCATACCTTCAGAACCGTAATCACCGGTGTGGTTATTTGCTGTAGAAACGATATCAAATCCAGCCCATATGAGCTCTTTAGCCATAGAGGGTTCAGCTCTCATGTATGTGCCTCCACTTTTATGCATAGGATAGGGCTCATAATCATGCAAAAGCATTTCAAAATTAGTAAATGCAATATCTGCAGATCTGATTATTTTAATCATTTCCAAAAAGGGGGGTTCATTGTAAACGCTTAATTTTCTCGTAATAATTGCGTCTCCAGTTAGGGCCATACTGAATATGTCATCATTAGCTTGCGCATTTGATTTATAAATTGAACTAAAACCTACCAATAAGGTTAAAAAAAATAACGATAACTTTTTCATCATTTAGTGATACAATAATCCTTAAATTTATTAAAAGGATGATTAAAATCGAAATTTGTTGCTCATCAATTGAATCGGCTTTAACGGCTCAAAAGTTTGGAGCATCTAGAATTGAACTTTGCTCTGAGATATTTTTGGGCGGTATTACTCCATCAATTGGTTTAATTGAATCTTGCAAAAAGGACCTTAAAATTCCAATTAGGGTTCTTTTAAGACCTAGGGGAGGGGATTTTAATTATAATGATGAGGAAATTAAAGTTATAATTAATGACTTAACTAGATTAAAAGACTTAGAGGTAGAGGGAGTGGTTATTGGACTATCTGATGAAAAAGGAGCGATTCCATTACCCAAGTTGGAAAAAATCTTAAATATAATTGATGGCAAGATGAACTTAACCTTTCATAAAGCGTTTGACTACCTTAAAAAACCATTCCAAGATCTTAAAACTTTAGTTGAATTTGGTTTTGATACAATTTTGACTTCTGGAGGAAAAAAAACAGCTGAGGAAGGTATAAATTTCATTAATAAACTTAGAAGTTTCGCTAATGGAAAAATATCGATTATGCCTGGTGGAGGTATTAATTCAGAAAACTTTAGAGGTTTTATTATACATAATTATGAATGGATTCATCTTTCTGCAAAGAAACAGGCTAACTCAGAGTGTAAAAAGAACACGCAAATTCCCTTTCTTGAACAGCCTATTTACATAATAGACACAGATATACTTCAAAAAATAAAAAATCAAAATAATGTTTGACTTCCTGAGATTGGCGTTTTGAATATGCCAACTGCTAGTTCAGCCCAAGGCAGAAAGAAAAGTAAAGCTAAAATTAATATTATAATTAGTCTTATATATAAAATCTTAATCCTATCAATTAATACATTAATAATAAGTCCAAAAGAGAATAAAATCTGCCCCATAACGGAGGAAACCGTGGTAAGATTAGTTGATTTCACTTGATAATGCATTGAAATTAAGGAAAAAAAAGTAAAGTTTACGATGAAAAAGATAAAGTAAATCTTCTCAGTTTGAATAACCTTAAAATTTTGAAATTATATGACCTAAAAAAAGACAGCTACATAAACCCTTCGATTACTGTTTACCAATATAAAAATTAGCTTTTTGCTTCACCAAAGGGTTTTTATTTTCCTCTACCGGATTTTCTAACCGCAAATGCTTTTCTTTTGGAATTTTTCGAAATATTTTTTTTTATTTCTTTTTTTGAATTGCTTTTTACTTTGCTGTTACCAAAAAATTTGCTTGTCATTTTTAATATTTTTCCAAAAATACAAATTAAAATTTTTTAAAATAATACCTTAAAAAAACATTAACATATTTTGTAACTTTATAACAGAAGGATGTTTTTTAAAAAATGAAAAATATTTACTTGATAATTTTAAGTTTTATTTGCTTCTACTCACATTCTCAATTTGAATCAACAGAGGGTAAGCAAAGATGGGAAGTGCTTGGTTCAAAAAAAGACGGATCAGTTTTTCTTAAATTACTAGGGAGTAATTTTTATAAATTTTCATTTAAAAATCATCAATTTTATGATAATAATACAATAAAAAGCATTGAGTTGAATTTATTTGATGTGGATATTGACAATCTATACAATTTTTTTCTAAACTCATTTGATTTAACTGAATCTAGGCAAAGCTCATTTAAAATTGATAAATATGAATTTCAAGTTTTAAAAAATGGAGATTTTATTAGGGTAAGTATTAAGTTAGTCAATTCAAATAAAACTATTGGCTGGATGCCTCTTTCAATACGAGATTTGAATGATTTATTTGGTAAATATTAAAATGCTTGAACAATATTTTTTATCAATAGTTATTTCATCAATTGTAACTTATTTAGTGTGGATTAGATCCAAAAATTGGCTTAGAAAAAAAATAAAATCTCAAATTCATTCGAAAAGTGATAAAAAACTTTATTGGATATTTTTCTTTCTAACCTTGATTGCCCATTTTACTCTTTTAATATCTCTCGTTTTTTTCATTGATTTATTCAATTTTGTCTTGAAATAGACAAATATGTTTTGAAAGTAATATATAATGTTTTAATTTAGATAATTATCTATAAATCAATTTATTATGAAAAAAACAATTTATTTATTTTTATTATCATTCGTAATTCTATATTGTGAAGGTTCTTCTAATAATGATGTTTCAAATGAGGATAAAGTATTTGGTGGATGGTTAAGAAAAGGGAATTCATGGACTGGAAAAGGATTTATGGCTGGGGACAAAAAAGATTCTGACATAGTAAAAAAATTCATGGACGCATATGAAAACATGGATCCAGTTCTTATGGTTGAAATGACAGCTGATACCGTTAAATTTCATCCAGCTGATGTCGCTGGTACTTTTGATGTTGATATGACCAATACAAATTTTATTATTGAACGACAATCAGGTTGGGATTCAATAACTAGAAACTATGTTTACATAATGCCCTTGAAAATGGAAGACTCAAAAGATAGAGTTGTAACTACTGTTTTTTCAGAGATAAGATATAAAAAAGATGGTTCTACAGAATCTAATAATTTTTATGAAAGAATTTATTTAAATGAAAAGGATAAGGTCACAAGGGTAGTACAATTTAGTAGACCAACCAAATAATCTTAATTTATAATTTTAAAGCTCCTTATTTAAGGAGCTTTTTTAGTATTAAATTTCAAAGAGAATTGTATTTGAAAGATTTGAAATTAGAATTTCACCCACCACTAACTTAAAAAATGAAAAGTAATCATATATTGTAAAAAAAACATTTATGAAAAGAAGAATAAATGCAATTTGGACAGGAGATGGGTCTAATGGAAAAGGAACTTTAAATGCACAGAGTGGAGCTTTTAACGATATGCCCTATACTTTTAAAACAAGATTTGAAAATGATAATGGTACTCTTGGAACAAATCCTGAAGAACTTATAGCAGCTGCTCTAGCAGGATGTTTTAATATGAAATTAAGTTTTGTGCTAAATGAAGCTAATTTTAGTCCTGAGGAGTTGAACACAGATGCATTACTAACTTTTGAGGATGGTAAAATTTTATCTATTGAATTAAATTTAAATGGAAAGGTGTCTAATATTTCAGAAGATAAATTTATTGAATTGGCAAATGAAGCTAAAGATAATTGTCCTATTTCTGGAGTTCTAAATTGCAAAATATTATTAAATGCAACTTTGGTTTAATATATTAGATTTATTAAAAACTGGGGAAAATACAAACTTGTTTTATTAAATTAGATCCCTTTCAAAGAACAAGTTCATACATAATAACGGTAAACAATATTCCCTTTATAAAAGCAATCCATGCAACTTGGTATGCATTTAAACCAATTTTTTTCATTGTTTTATCTAACATTTTTTTATGCCATTCAATCATATGATTATGCTTTACTACCAAATTTAAAAAAATTAAACTTGCTTTTTGATTATAAGGTTTTATTTACAAAGTCAGTACCTTCATTTAGTGCATCTTTAATAACTTCTTTATAAACTTTAATCCATTCATTAGAAGCAAAGTCTTTACTCAATTCGTTGTAGTCTTTCATAGAGTTTTCTATGGATTCATACTCTTGATTGATGTGCTTATTTATCAATTCAATAAGGTCTTTTATAAAATCTTGTTTTCTTGAATTATAGTATTCTTTTGTACTCATAAAAAAATAATTTTAGTCAGTATAAAAACTTAAATATAATTATGGTATCAACATTTAAAGGATATTTATTAAATGTTTTTTTGGTATTGAATATAAATCAAGCAGATTATGCATATGATTGTACAAATTATTATTATCCAATTATACCAGGCTATATTTTTCATTTTAAAAATTTACAGTTGTTAAGAATTTAATTATAAACTCTAAATACTTTTCTATAAATGTGGGTTTTATTATCAAATGTCCACACCTTTTTTCCTATATCAGAATCCCACATTTTATCCCACAAATTTTTATATTCATCACTGACATTATGAGTCATTTCGTAATGTTTGTCACTAGTGTATGAACTAATCTGAAAATATCTGAGAGTTTTGTTTTCATCCTCTTTTTTTACTTTGTAAAGTTTGTAAAAACTTTTTCCATAGCCAGCATTTTCTAAAACTGTATTTACTTCAGAATTAAATTTTAAAAACTCGGATTCTAAATTTTCAGGGATATCAAAAAAGTGAACACTCAATCTTTCTTGGTTTTGCCCGTACAATATAACGTTTGATAATAAGAACAATAAAGGAATAATTATTTTTTTCATTAAAATTGATTTATAATTATTTAGACAATATATAAAAAACCAAGTTAAATAAAATATTTTCGATTTGATTACTGACTATTTTAAATCCCCTGAGATTGTTTGATATTAAATATCATTATGTCTATATAAAGGTTGTAACTTAAAATTTCTTTTACTTTGAATTCCCTTAATTAATAATCTCAAAATTTGCTATTAATGATAAATGAGAGCTTATAGTTATTGAAATTGATTCCAGCAGTAATTGTCAAGGTGTATTGAGTAGGCGTAGGGAATTCTTCATCTACTTTATCAGAGGTACAACAGCAAACTAGTGAGAATATATACAGAGAAAAAGTGAATTAGCTAAAAGATTATTCATTATCGCAAAGATAAAAATAAATTAGTTTTAGTTTAAAAGTAAATTAATTTGCATAACCAGTTCGATTATTCCCGGATATATATTTTTTTAAATCTAGAAATAACCTCTATTGTAAAGATTCAATAGAATTGCTAAAATTAAAGTAATCCAAATTAGAATCCACCCTTTACTGATTCCTTTCATTTTAATGAAGTTTTAGTATTATTCAATATATAAAAAAACAGTTAATTGAAAAGTTTAACTGATATGAATTGTATCTATTTAATTAAATCAATTTTTTTTGCTATATATATGGATAAACTACCAAATAATTTTTCTCTAATCTCAAAATCATAAAAACCAACTTTTGATAATATTTTCAAAAACTTTTTTCCTGATGGAAATACTTTTGATGACTTTTGCAAATAAAAATAAGCACTAGGATTTTTTGAAAACAGTAAACCTATTAATGGAATAAATAAACTAGAAACGATTAAGTAAAAAAACCTAATAATTATATTTTTTGGCGTTGATGTTTCATAAATTAAAAGGCTTCCTGAATTTTTTAAAACTCTGTGGGCTTCCTTAAGGCACCTCTCTAAATTTTGAAAATTTCTAGCACCAAAACAAATAGTAACGATATCAAAGTAATTACTCTTATATTTTAACTTTTCAGCATTCCCTATTTCAAGATTTATTTTTTTTAATAAGTTTTTACTTTTTATTTTTTTTCTCCCTATTGAAATCATGTTTTTTGAAATATCTACTCCTGTAATTTGGCAGTTTTCAATTTTAGACAAGTTGATTGGTATGTCGGCTGTTCCTGTAGCAATATCTAAAACTTTACTTGGATTTTTTTCTTTGACTAAAGTCGCAATTTCCTTTTTATTTTTTGTATCTGTTCCAAAGGTTATTATTTTGTTTAAAAAATCATACTCGTTGGAAATAGAATTAAACATTTCTTCCATTTCACCTACTGTCTTTTTATTTATTTCGTAAAACATAACTAATTCATGTTATTTATTCTAATTCCTTAATTCTTAAATGACTAATATTGTATTTCTTTAACTATAAATTTATATAAAAATGAAAAAATTAATATTTCTTTTAACAGCACTAATATTTTTGGCATGTGATAATCCAGTTGTAATTGATAAAGCTGATATGTCGGGAACTATCTCTGCATCTGATCAACGTAATGTAATGGTAAATTCTTTCGTTGATGCATACGAAAATCAAGATAAAGAAAAAGCACTTTCAATATTTGATGATAATGCAGAATTTTATGTAAACGATGCCAAATTAACTCCTCTGCAAGTTGTAGATGCTTTTATGACAGGACACGAATATTTTGATGACATAAAAAATATTGACAGAAATACAACTACCATGTTTTATAACAGCGGAGATATTTATACAAACTATTGGTATACTTGGAATGGAACTAACAAGAAAACAGGAGAAACTCTTGTTTTAAGAGGATACGCATGGTTTAAATGGGATGGATTAAAAGTAATTGAAGCATACAATGCCTTTGATCCAACAGCATATAACAAAGCAATTGAATAAAAAACTTCACTCTTATCTTTGAATATTATTTCCCCAAGTTAACTCTTGGGGGTTTTTATATAATAGGCAGTTGGAAAATAGATCATGTATGTAAAGAAGGGTATTTTAGAGTAGAGGGGTACACTAATTTGTGGATGGTGGATGCCCCATCTATGTTTCAATACAAAAATAACAATTTCAAAAAATCACGTTTGTTTATAAAACCTAATTTCGCTTTCCATTTTGAATTGGGGTGCTTTCTGGCATTATTTTATTAAGAATTGTGTACACTGGACAGAATTTTGTTATTGGTGACAATATTTGAAGAATTGCAGTCGCTACAGCAATCCATATAAAGCTAATACCAAACTGGTCTGCACCTGCAACGGATCCTAAATAAATTAATCCAACAATTCCGTCGTGAACCCTTACCTTAATAATATCTTTATGTTCCATTTTAAATGATTTATGATTTATATATGTTAATATACGAATTTAAAATACCTCATTGTACCTTACAAATATTCTTTTTAACTAGTTATTAACTAGGCAATTGGTGAATATTTCCTCTGTGGAATGGGGATTGTTTTCGTATTAAATATGGTGTTTAACTTAAATGTTTTATATTTTTGAATTATACTTTAACTTAATAAATGAAAAGATTTATATTATTTTTTTTACTACTCGGTACCATATGTTTTTCTCAAGAACTTAAAACAAAAAAAATATTCAATATTAAAGTTTCGGTAGGTGATTATTCTCAACCTGGTGAATATTTAAATCTCCAGACTAGTTACGCACCATACACCAAAGGAGAATTTGACGGTATTACTTCTGGAAAAGTGTTGCCAGTAGGAGGAGATTTTTTTAAGTCATATTCTAAAAACGGAACAAACTATAGTGAATTAGATATAGACCTTATAATGCTTACCGATGGAGGTGAGAAAATATTTTGCAAAGCAAGTGGAATACTAAATTATGAGATTGATACTTTCAAACCAATAAAATTCGAAACTCAATGGAGATTTATGACCTCTAGTAAAAAGTTTAGTTATTTAAATGAAGTAATTGCAATTGGCTTAGGATCTTTTTTAGACGAAAAAAATGGATATATGTTTCAACACGAAATATACCAGGTTTATAAATAAATCTATTTACCTAGGCTTCTTTATATAGAAATAACAGTAATTATCCTTCACTTGGAGATTTTCTCCCTGCGGAGTAAATTTAATTGTTCCTAATACCTCTCCCATAAGAGTAGCCTCGGCTAAAAGCTCATCAGCTTTATTTTTTATGATTTTATAAGTTATCTCCAGTCCGAATATGACATTTGTACCTTCTTTGAACTGAAAACAATCATCAGTAGCTCCAGGATAAGGACCTCCACCAATGACTTGACTATAAAAATAAGTCCCATTAGAAAAGGTAAATACTTCAACACCAATCCCATCTATATATTCTATCTCCTCATTCATCCAAGAAGTACCATCATATTTATCCAAAAATGTCTCCCCTTCATCATCTTTTGAACAAGCAAAAGCCAAAAGTAGGGTTGTAAGAAGTATTAGTTTTTTCATTTATTAAATATAACTAAACTTTCTTTATTTATGTTTTAATTTAATCAGCTAACTCTCCCCAAACCCACTACTCTACTCTAAAACAACCCCCATTCCACAGAGGAGATATTCTCCAAGTGACAGATATTTTTTATATTTTTGAAATAACCAAAAATCAATTTAAAAATGAAAAAATGCTTTATCCTATGTTTTCTAATTTCCGCTATCTCTTTCTCTCAAAATAAAGAGTCTAATGGTGCTATATTTAAAAATGGTCCTTATGTTGAAATAGTTAGGAATCTTATGAATACCTACTCAAGTAACAATATAAAAAAAATCAAGAAAGCATATCAAAAGTTTTCTGTAGATAATCTCTTCTTTAGGGATGCCCTCAACAATATGGATGAAAAGAACCCTCTAGGAATTAAAATGAACTTAGAGAAGGAAATGGAGAATATGAGTAAAATATTTAATACTCACGAAATAATAAATATTAAAGAGCTTGGTTATCCAGACCATTTGGATTACAAAGAAGCACAGGATTTAGTTATATCTTGGTGGCAATTTACTTGGAAAAATAAATCCTCTGGGAAAGAGGCCCCTGTACATTTAATGATAGGGCATTTTTTTAACAATAACAATAAGATGACCTCTGAAACATATTACTTTAATCCCTCAACATTACCTAAATAAATTTAGGTTTTTGATTTATTAATAATATTTTAAAAATAAAGTTTAAAAGCACCTATCAAATAATGTGAATTATAATTAGTTTTTAAATTATCTAATCAATTTATTAAATTATATAATACCATTCCAGAGAGGAGATGTTCTCTAAGTGACAGATGTCCATTTTTTTGTACATTTAAAAAAATACTAATAAAAAAATATTTCTAGAAACAAATTTGGCTCTTATTATAATTTAATTCTTCTAATTCTTTCAGGAGAGTCAATCTATGTTTTAACATACGTAATAGCTAGGATATTTAGACCGACATTTTTAGATGCATTTAATTTAACCAATTTGCAATTGGGAAGCTTATTTTCAACATATGG
>CACONV010000024.1 GCA_902628605.1 uncultured Bacteroidota bacterium | reverse complement strand
TTTTGATCAATGTTATATCCGAGTCTTTTGTAGGCAGGCTGATTATCCATCTCATTAATTCTTTTTATATTATTTTGAAATGAATAATTAAATTTCTTAAGCTCTTTTTTAGAGGAATTATCTGAATTTTTTATAGTCTCCTCAATTGAGTTATCAAAAGGGGTGTCATCTTTAACATCAACCTCTATCTTTTGTAAATTGGATATCTCACCATTTTCTATATTTTTAATTTTTATATCTAAGTCATCTATATCCAGATTTTCCATTTCAGGACTGCTGTCTAAATTCTCTATCTCAGGACTATTTTCTAGATTTTGATTGATATCTTCAAAAGAATTTATATCGGAATCGTGTCTTGAATTGGACTTTCTTAATTCAGATTCTTTTAAACTATCTAGAGATTCATTAAAATCAAATTCAATCTGAGATGAATCCAAATCATTAATCTTCTCAAAATCGACTATTTCAATTGAATCTAGAGTTTCTTTTTCTTCAACTTCTTCATTTAAATTGAAAGTAACTTCATGCGAAATTGTTTCAATATCTTTAATGTTTTGGTTTATTTTAATTAAATCTTTTTCTTTGAATTTTGTATTTGTATTATCATAACTCATTTCATTTTCAGTTGAAGATATTTTAGAAGATTTTAATTTTTCCGTTCGCGTAAGGTCTTTGTTAATAAACTCCTCACTATTATAATTCTTTTCAGATTCATAAATATCTTCATTATTTGATTTTTTTTCATGATCGGTTAAGTCTTGCACAAACGATTGTTCCTCCTCTAGTGTATGAATTATCTTTTTGGCCTGTGTGTTTACAATTTCATGTTGCTGGTCGGAGTTGAATCCAGTTGCGATGATAGTAACTGAAATACCTTTTTTTAAATTTTTATCTTCGCCAATACCCATTATAATATTTGTATTATTTCCTGCCTCAGATTGTATAAGATCGTTTATTTGTCCAATCTCATCTATTGTAATTTCTTCCTCTCCAGACACTATAAGTAATAAAACATTTTTACACCCTTTGATTTTGTTATCATTCAGTAGAGGTGAATCCAATGCTTTAACTACTGATTCTTCTGCCCTGTCAGACCCGTCAGCAACAGCTGATCCCATGATAGCGGTTCCACTATTACTCAAAACCGTTTTAGCATCTTTCAAATCAATATTCTGTCGGTAGTGGTGGGTAATTACTTCTGCTATGCCTCGAGCAGCTGTTGCCAGTACCTCATCAGCTTTTGCAAATCCTGCTTTAAACCCTAAATTACCGTAAACCTGCCTTAACTTGTTATTGTTAATCACAATCAAAGAATCAACATTTTCTCTTAAAATGTTAATCCCAGTTTCAGCTTGTTCGGATCTCATCCTTCCTTCAAATTGAAATGGAATGGTTACAATACCTACTGTCAGAATATCAATTTGCTTTGACATTTGTGCGATTATGGGTGCTGCTCCAGTACCAGTTCCTCCGCCCATTCCAGCAGTAATGAAAACCATTTTAGTTTGATTACTTAAAAGTGATTTAATTTCTTCTTCGCTTTCCTTAGCCGCTAAGCTTCCAATTTCGGGATTTGCTCCTGCACCAAGACCTTCTGTTAAAGAAGCTCCTAACTGAATTTTAATGGGCACTGGACTTTTTTCTAAAGCCTGTGAGTCCGTGTTACAAACAACAAAATCTACTCCTGATATTCCCTGCCTAAACATATAATTAATTGCATTTCCACCACCTCCACCGACTCCAATAACCTTTATAACATTGCTCCTATTTTTTGGTAAATCGAAATTAAAACCTTCCTCTATATTTTCTTTTAAATCATTCATAATCGTATTACTTTAAGCCTTATCCAGAAATTCTTTAAACTTTTCAGTCCATCTTTCAAAAATTGTAGTCCTCTTTATAATGTCAGAACTAGGGATATCTTTGACAGTAGTTTTTTCATCATCTTCTACTGAATCATTTTCAAGAGCCAGTTCATTAGTATCAAAATTTTCTTTAAGGGCTGTCATTAAAAGACCAACTGCAGTTGAAAAAACGGGACTGGTTTGGTTTTCCTCTGAGTCTCCAGCTAGATGTTCATTTGGATAACCTATTCTTGTATCCATTCCAGTAATATATTCAACTAGTTGCTTTAAGTGTTTGAGTTGACTTCCTCCGCCAGTAATTACAATACCAGCAATCAATTTCTTCTTTTGTTCGTCATGACCATAGTTTTTAATCTCTAAAAAAACTTGTTCAATTATCTCAACTATCCTAGCATTAATTATTTTAGAGAGTGTTTTTAATGAAATCTCCTTTGGTTCGTGACCTCTCAGTCCGGGAATTGAAACAATTTCTGTTTCTTTATTTTCTCCAGGCCAGGCAGAACCAAACTTAATTTTCAACAGCTCTGCTTGTTTTTGAATTATTGAACAACCTTCTTTAATATCATCAGTTACGACGTTTCCTCCAAAAGGAATTACAGATGTATGTCTAATTATTCCATCTTTAAAAATTGCAAGGTCGGTAGTCCCGCCACCAATATCAACTAGAGCAACTCCTGCTTCTTTTTCTTCTTCGCTTAGAACTGCATCTGAGGATGCAATTGGTTCCAAGGTGATTTTTTCCATTTTTAAATCCGCACTTTTAATGCATCTTCCTATATTCTTTATTGAAGAAACCTGCCCTACAACAACATGGAAATTAGCTTCTAAACGTCCTCCATACATTCCAATTGGTTCTTTAATTTCTGCCTGACCATCAACTTTGAATTCTTGAGGTAAAACATGAATTATTTCCTCACCTGGAAGCATTACAAGTTTGTAAACTTGGTTAATTAGTTTTTCTACATCATTTTCATTTATGACTTCTTCGGGATTTTTTCTTGTTATATAATCGCTGTGTTGAATACTCCTAATATGTTGACCTGCAATACCAACTACTACATTTTTAATTTCAGTTGAGGACTTTAATTCTGCTTCATTTACTGCTTCTTGAATTGATTGAATAGTTTGAGTTATATTATTTACAACTCCTCTGTGAACGCCTAGACTTTTAGATTTTCCGATTCCAATAATTTCAACCTTATTAAATTTATTTTTTTGGCCTACCATCGCAACGATCTTGGTTGTTCCAATATCTAAACCAACAGCAAATTGTTTATTTTCATTTTTTTCCATACTCTAAAACTATTTGTTTATCAAACGATAAGTTAACTTTGTATATATTTATAAAATCCTTGTTCTTTAAATAACTATATAAGTATTTGAGTTTTTTAATCTTTTGCCCGTATCTAGAGTTTTTTCCCCATATAATTTTAAAAGGAAAAGAACGAAGGCCAAGGATATAACTGTTATTTAAATTTCTTAAATCTATTATCTCAACTTTAGCAAACGGATCCGTTTCAATTAATTTGATAAAATTTACTATATCCTCTAAGTTGTTATTTATTTCACCATAAAAAATAGGTACTCTAGCCGAATAGTTTTTCGATATAGGCACTTTATAACCAAAATTATCGATGTAAAATTCTTCATTTTTATTAATTATTCTAGCTATAGGCTTTCGCTCCTCTAATTTGACATTTAAAAAACCTTGCGGTGTTCTAAAAATATCAGCTCTAGCTACCATAGGATTAGATATGAGTAAATCTTCAACTTTCCTCAAATCTAGCATATCTTTATTTAAGAAAAACGAGGTGTCCTTCCTTTGTATTAACAATTTATTAACCATTTGAGGGTCTAGAAACCTACCGTTTTTATATTTAAAATCTATATTTAGTTTAAGTATTTTATTTTCGGAATTTCTTTTTTGGGAGAAAAAAATCAAAAAAATAAATATTATCAATATTGAAAAAAAATAAATTATTCTGTTCCTCATAACTATTTTAATTTTCCATGATTTTTTTAATTTCCAGACCAATATCGCCAGCACCCAAAAATACTTTTATTTTTTCTGGAATGTTATTTATATATGATAACAAATTCTCTCGTTTAACTAATTCAACTATATTTTTTGATTTAATTTTTTTTTGTAAAACCGAAGATCTAATTCCTTCAATAGGTAACTCCCTTGCCGGATAAATTGGTAACAAAATAACACGGTCAAATTGACTTAAAGCTAGGGCAAACTCATTCATAAAGTCTTTTGTTCTGGAGTAAAGATGGGGTTGAAATATTACACATTTTTTATCATAAGGATAAAGATCTTTTAAGGCACTCCAAACTGCATTTATTTCATTTGGATGATGTGCATAGTCATCAATTATTATATCCTTTTTTGAATTTAAAACAAGTTGAAACCTTCTTTTTACTCCCTCAAATGTTGAAAGAGCTTTACATAATTCTTTTTCATCTATTCCAACTTGACTTGAAATAGCGAAGGCTCCAATTGCATTTAATAAATTATGAAGTCCTAGCTGGCTGAAAAAAACCGATTTATATATTCTTGAAGGGGTAGTTAAATCAAAAAAATAACCAGTTTTTGAAAAGCTTATATTATTCGCTGAATAGTCAGCCTTCTTATTTAGACTATAAGTTATTCCATCAACTCCTAATCCTTTACTTATAACAACTTTATCTGTAATTTTTTCAATAAATTCTCTAAATGATTTTTTTACTTCATCAAAACTTCCATATATGTCCAAATGATCGGAATCTATCGAAGTGACAAGTCCATAACTAGGTTCTAGATTTAAGAACGATCTATCGTATTCGTCTGCTTCTACAATTGCATATTTATTTCCATTAATTATAACATTTGAATTAAATTCATTTAAAACACCCCCAACAAAGGCTGTGAAAGATTGCCTTGTTTTGTAAAAAAGATGAGTAACTATTGCAGCCGTAGTAGTTTTACCATGTGTCCCAGCAATTGCAATTGTTTTGAATTTTTTAGTTAAAATACCGAGAAATTCTGCTCTTTTAAAAATTGGATTTCCTTGACTTTTAAAAAAACCGAGTTGTCTATTTTTTGTTGTGACTGCTGGAGTAAAGATTATTATTACATCTTGATTTGTAAATTGTAATGGAATGCTATTTAATTCATCTTTATAATTAATTTCTATTCCATTTTTTTCTAAAGTATCTGTTATATCTGTTTTTGTTAAGTCATATCCTCCAACTTTAAAGTTATTAGCCACTAGATATTTAGCAATAGATGACATCCCAATGCCTCCAATCCCTATAAAATAGTAAGTGCCTACCTTAACCATTAGCTAAAATTTTATTTATTTGAAATGCTATATCTTTAGTTGCATCGGGTTTGGCAAGTTTACAAATTGCCGTTGAAAGTTGTTTTCGGACTAACTTGGACACAACAATTTTTTCTAATTCTATTATAAATTCATTATCAACTTCTTTTTCTTCAATCATAATTGCAGCTCTTCTGTCTAGTAAATATTTTGCGTTATGAAGTTGATGATTTTCCGAAACATTAGGAGAGGGAATTAAAATAGATGGTTTTGCGACAATACAAAGTTCAGAAATTGTTAAAGCTCCAGCTCGTGAAATAATTATATCGCATTCGTCGTAGAACTTTTCAATTTGTTCCAAAAAAGGAAAAATATTAATCCACTTGTCTTTGAAATTCTTGTATTTATTATAATATTTTTTTCCGCACTGCCATATTAGCTTTATTTTATTTTTTTTGAAGAAAAATAGATTATTGTAAATAACTTCATTTATTTTTTCAGAACCTAAACTACCACCTAAAACAAGGAGATTCAAACCAATTTTGTCTAAATGACTATTATTTTTAATACTTTGTATTTCTAGTTTAGATTGAATCAATGAATTTCTAACTGGATTACCGGTTAAAATAATTTTTTGGTGTGGAAAGAACCTTTCCATATTTTCATAAGCTACAGCTATAATTATTGCAAAACGAGAGAGTATTTTATTACTAATGCCTGGTAAATAATTTTGTTCTTGAATAACAATTTTTGTTTTGAAAATTGACCCAACGATTAAAATGGGAAGACTTGCATATCCTCCAGTCCCTATCATAATATCTGGCCTAAATTTAACCCAAATTAAAAGTGCTTGAAAGAGACTTACTAGTATTTTTGCAGGGAGAAAAATGTTCTTCCACCACTTTTTTCTGTTAAGGCCTGAAATCCATAATCCCTTTATGTTAAATCCTGCTTGGGGAACTTTCTTCATTTCCATATTTCCAAAAGCACCTACAAATAAAATTTGGTTCAAGTGATTAATTTTTTTTAAATAATTCCCAATCGCAATCCCTGGATAAATATGACCTCCAGTCCCACCACCAGATATTATTATTCTATTTTTCTTCACTGATAATTAATAATGGATTTGAAACCGGTTTAGCTTGCTTTATTCTTCCTTGACTGAATCTTTCCTCACTTACACTCAGAATTATTCCAAAAGCTATGCATGTAACCCAAGCTGCGGACCCACCACTACTTAGCAATGGCAGAGTTTGTCCTGTAACAGGAAAAATATTTAAAGCAACACCTATGTTAATAAATGCTTGAATAATGATTGGTAGACCGGTTGCAATAACTAATAATTTACCATAAGCATTGCTTGCATGGTGGAGAATAACTGTTATTCTAAAGAGAATTAACAAATAAATTAAGATTACCATTATTCCTCCAATTAATCCGTATTCTTCAACAATAATAGCGTAAATAAAGTCTGAGCTACTTTGAGGTAAGAAGTTTTTCATTACACTTTTGCCAACTCCTAAACCAGTTATACCTCCAGAGGCTATTGCAATTTTTGCTCTTTCAATCTGATAATTTCCATCCTTACTCAACGAGGGGTTAAAATAATTTTCAACTCTGTTTATCCATGTTCCTAATCTGTCTGGAGCTTTTTCGGGATATTTAATTGCTAAAAAAATAAATGTCGTAAATGAAAAAAAACCAATTAAAAAAATATTTAATAAATATTTAATCGGATAAGAACCGTAAATTAGAATCAAAAAAACAGTAAATAGAACAATCAATGCAGTTGATAAATTTGTTGGGAAAACTAATATAAATACTAAAAAAATGGGAGTCCACAAAGGGAATAATGAATTTTTAAAATCAGTTTTTTGTGCTTTAACTTTATCAAGATAATATGCTATATAAATCATCAAAATTAATGAAGCTAAAGAAGATGTTTGAAAACTAATCCCAATTATCGGAATTTTAATCCACCTACTTGCGTTTACTCCATCAATCATATTGCCTTGACTTATGGTATACAGCAACATTAAAATTACAATTGGTAGGAGTAAAATAGATATACCTTTAAAATAATAAAAAGGAATTTTATGGACACTTAAAATTAAAAGGAACCCAGTTATTAATATGAATGTATGTTTCAGTAAATATTGCCAAGGTGTTCCATTTCCTATAACGTAACTTAAATTAGAACTTGCACTAAAGATAGGAAAGAAAGAAAAAAGAGCCAACAATGCTAAAAGTGCCCATAAAACTCTATCCCCTTCTAGTAGTGGTCTTTGCATAATTATTAGAGGTTTCTTACTGCTTTTTTGAATTGATTTCCACGATCTTCAAAGTTTTTGAAAAGATCAAAACTTGCACAAGCAGGTGACAATAAAACATACTCCTTTTTATTAGCTAATTTATGTGCAATTTTTACTGCTTCAGACATAGATTGAGTCTCAACTAAAACATCAACAACAGGAGAAAAAGATTCAATAATTTTTTCATTATCCAATCCAATACAAACAATTGATTTTACCTTTTCTCTTACCAAGGGTAGTAGTTCCATGTAATTATTGCCTTTATCTATACCACCGGCAATCCACACCGTTTGTCCCTCCATGCTTTCAAGAGCATAAAAAGTTGCATTAACATTCGTAGCTTTTGAATCATTTATATAGGTTATATTTTGTATTTTTAATACCTCCTCTAGTCTGTGTTCTACATTTGAAAAACTAATTAAACTATCTCTTATACATTTATTCGAGACTTTTAAAAGTCTAGCTACTGAAACTGCAGCCATTGCATTTAGTAAATTATGTCTCCCTTTGAGGGAAAAATTTAAAGTATCATACATATTAATATTTTTTTTTTCTTTAACAATTATTGATTTCTTTTTTACAGTAGTAGTTAAATCTCCTTTTGGATGATTAAAACCGTATGGGAATTGAGTAACGTTTTGAGCATACTTTTTTACAGCTTTTTTTAACTCCTTGTCATCGGAGTTAAAAATTAAAAATTGGTTTATACTTTGATTGAGGGTTATCCTAAGTTTAGCTTTTATATATTCGTTAAAATCATAGTTATACCTATCTAAATGATCCGGGGAAATACTTGTAATTACAGAAATATCAGCGGTAAAATCCATAATATTGTCTAATTGGAAGCTGCTGATTTCTAGAACATAAATTTGATATTTTTGTTCAGCAATAGACTCTGAAAAACTTTTACCAATATTTCCCGCTAAAGCAACATTAAATCCTGACTTTTTTAAAATATGATAAATCATAGATGCTGTAGTAGTTTTACCATTGCTGCCTGTCACCCCTATAATTTTTGAATCAGTTTGTAAAAATCCAAACTCAATTTCTGATATTACATCAATCCCCTTTTTATTTATATCAATTATTAAATCCGACTTTTTGTCAATACCTGGGCTTTTAATTACTTTATCAGCTTTTACAATTTTATCTATTGAGTGATGATTTTCTTCGTAATCAATGGATAGTTTTTTAAACAATAACTTTGTTTGTTTTGAAATTTTATTCGAATCAGAAACGAAAACTTCGTATCCTACCTTTTTGGCAAGAATTGCTGCACCTCTTCCACTTTCTCCAGACCCCAAGATTGCAACTAATCTTTTCATCTTATTTTTAATGTTAAAATTGCTAGGACACCTAATAAAACTCCCATTATTAAAAATCTGTTTACAATTTTACTCTCATGAATCCCTCTCTTTTGATAATGATGGTGGATTGGAGACATCAAAAAAATTCTTTTACCCACTCCTTTCTTATTTTTTGTATACTTGAAGAAGAAAACTTGAATTATTACAGATAAAACTTCTATAAGAAAAATCCCACAAATAATTGGAAGTAATAATTCTTTTCTAACCATAATTGCTATAACTGAAATTAAAGCCCCAACAGTCAAACTTCCAGTGTCACCCATAAAAACATCCGCTGGATATGTATTAAACCATAAAAATCCAATCAAACCACCAGTAAATGCGGCGACAAAAACTGTAATTTCTCCAACATTAGGTATATACATAATATTTAAATAATCTGAAAAAATTATGTTCCCAGAAACCCATGCAAAAATTCCAAGTGTTATCGCCATAATAGCGGAACTCCCTGCTGCTAATCCATCAATTCCATCAGTTAAGTTTGCTCCATTTGAAACAGCGGTTATTATAAAAACTACCATTGGAATAAAAATTATCCAAGTCATTGATTTGGGAATTGTGGTCCACTTAATTAAATAATAATAGTCGAACTCGTTATCCTTAACCAATGGAATTGTAGTTTTTGTAGATTTCTCTTCTTTATAAAAAGTTTTGTTATGAATTTTTGATGTTTTGGAATTTTCCAATATTTTTTGTTTGATTGTTATTTCAGGATGGAAGTAAATAGTTGAGCTGACAACTATTCCTAACATAATTTGACCAATAACTTTAAAACTCCCTTTTAAACCTTTTTTATCATTTTTGAAAATTTTAATATAATCATCAATGAAACCTATAACACCCATCCATGTAGTTGTGAATATTAACAAAATAATGTATATGTTATTAAATTTGGAAAATAAAAGTACCGGTAAGATTGTACCTATTATTATAATAATTCCACCCATAGTAGGTGTACCATTTTTTTTAGTTTCATCTTTCAAACCAAGTATTCTTACCTTTTCACCAATATTGTTTAGTATTAAAATTTTAATAATTTTCTTTCCAAAGAAAATTGATATAATTAGCGAAAAAATAAGGGCGAATGCAGCTCTAAATGAAATGTATTGAAAAAGTCCTGCTCCTGGAATCTGATATTTGTATTCGAGAAAATTAAATAAGTAGTATAGCATAATATTTAACTAAATGATTCTTTTACAATTTTAATATCATTAAAAGGAATTTTCTCGCCTTTTACTTCTTGATAAGTTTCATGACCCTTTCCAACGACCAACAGTATATCACCAGTATTAAGTTGCGAACAACCGTTTTCAATTGCTTCTTTTCTATTAACTATTTTTGAAATTTTTTTCATGTTATTGGGATTAATTCCAAATAACATATCATTAATTATTTTCTCTGGTTTTTCATATCTTGGATTATCAGAAGTGAAAATTACTTTATCGCAACCATTTAAAACGATTTCCCCCATTTTTGACCTTTTGCCTAAATCCCTGTTACCTCCACACCCTATTATCGTAATAAACACTTCGTTTTTCGTCCTTATCTGGCTTATTGTGTCTATAACATTTTGTAGACTATTGGGGGTGTGTGCATAATCCACTATTACAAATGCGTTGTTAGGGGTTTTTAAAATTTCAAATCTCCCATTTATTCCTTTGGTTTGACTTAAGATTCTTAAAATTTCAATTGACTTAATTCCAGCTATATTCGCTACTGAAAAAACTGCAAGGAGATTGGAGGCATTAAATTTACCAACAAGTGGTGTCCAAAACTCTTTGTTATTAATTTTCAAAAGCATTCCCGAAAAATCAATTTCTAAAATTTTCCCATTATTGTCTGCTAAGTTTTTAATCCCAAAAGTTTTAATTTTTGATAAACAATTCTGAATCATGAATTTTGAGTTTTTATCGTCTGAATTTATGATTGCAAAGGAGTCAGATGTAAGACTGTCAAAAAACCTCTTTTTGACATTCCTGTAACAAGCAAAAGTCTTATGATAATCTAAATGATCTCTAGTAATATTTGTAAAAACTCCACAATAAAATTTTAACCCATTTATTCTATACTGATCTATCCCATGTGAAGAGACCTCCATAAAACAAAACTCAATCTGATTTTCTAACATTTCACTGAGT
The DNA here is from genome assembly GCA_902628605.1 of uncultured Bacteroidota bacterium. The sequence continues at coordinate 2,284 of CACONV010000024.1, read as the reverse complement.
ATTTCGTTGATTTTTTTTGAATCTGGAGTGGTTTGTTGATTTTCAATCTCAATTCCAGCATATTTTATGTTGATAGTAGAAATTAGTCCTGATTTTATTCCTGTTTTATTAAATAAATTGAATAGAAGAGTAGCGACTGTTGTTTTGCCATTGGTTCCAGTAATTCCAACCAGTTTTATTTTTTTTGATGGATTTTCATAAAAATTTGAGGCTACCAATGACAAAGATTTTCTCGTGTTCGGGGTTTTAATAAAAGTGATTTTCTGGTCCTTGAAAGTATAATCATTGTAAATTACAGCCGAAGCTCCATTTTCTATTGCTTTGTCAATAAAGGAATGGCCATCAACATTTTTCCCCTTTATCGCAACAAACAAAGATCCCTTTTTAACCTTTCTAGAGTCAAATTCTATTGAGTTGATATTTAAGTTTGTATCCCCTCTTATTGAATCTAAATCAACACCATAGATTATGTCTTTTAATACTTTCATGATAGGTGTAGAATAATTTTTTTGTTATAATCTACTTTTGATCCAGATTTAATTGATTGATTGAATACTTTTCCCTCCCCTTTAAGTACAAATTTTAAACCCATTTGCTCAAGGATTACTATTGCATCCATCGCCGGCATCCCTATGAAATTTGGGATAACAGAAAGTTTATTTATTTTATAATTTTCTATTTGCTTATAATTTTTTAAAGAATTGTTTGTATGGTTGTTAGACTTAACAATTATCTCTTTGGGGGTTCTAACGAACAATTTTTCTGCTATTTCTTTAAAAACGGGAGCTGCAACTTCACCTCCATAGTATCCGATCTCCTTATTAGGTTTATTGACAACTACAATACACGAATATTCTGGTTTTTCGTATGGAAAATAACCCACAAAACTCGATACATATTGGGTTTCCTCTGATGTGTAATCTATTTGGCATGTACCTGTCTTTCCAGCCATTTTTAGTTGGCTACTTTTGATTTTGTTTGCAGTTCCCCATTTTTTATCTATCACATTGAACATCATTTTTTGAACTTTGCTTAGTGTTATATTTGAACAAATAGATGGGTTTAAAATTTCTTTTTCATAAGTTTTAATAGAAGATGATCCAGGGCTTTTTATTTTGTATACAAATCGAGGTTTTACTATTTCGCCTCCGTTTGCTATACCATTATAAAATGAGAGAATTTGAAGAGGTGTTAGTTTGATTCCGTAACCAAATGCCATCCATGGTAATGAAATTCCACTCCAATTTTTATCTCCAGGGTATGGAATCATTGGCTTACCCTCTCCTTTAATACTTAAACCTAATACCTCATTTAATCCCATATTATACAGTCTATCAACAAACTTTTCTGGATTATTTTTAAAATTTTCATATACCATTTTCACAATGCCAGTGTTGGAAGAGACCTCAAAAGCTTTAGATGGTCTTAATTTTCCATAACCACCTTTTTTTGAATCTCGAACTTTATATTTTTCATAAAAGGTAATTTCACCATTTTTTGTATCTATCAACTTTTCACTAATTCCATTATTATTTTCTAATGTTGCTATAACAGACATTAATTTAAATGTTGAGCCTGGTTCTTGAGACTCTGCTACTGCATAATTAAATTTTTCATAATATTTGCCACTTCTAGTTTTAGAGAGATTAACAATGGATTTTACTTCTCCAGTATTTGTTTTCATTACAACTGCACAACCATGGTCTGCCTTATATTTTTCTAACTGCCGCAAAAGTGCATGGTGTGTTATATCTTGAATGTTTACATTAATTGTTGAAAAAATATCATAACCTTGAGTTGGCTCTCTTTCATTATTGTCATTAATTGGCTTCCATTGACCATTAGCTATTTTCTGTTTTAATCTTTGCCCACTTTGCCCTTTTAAAAAGTGACTGAAAGCACCTTCAAGACCAACTCTTATATAGTGCCCAGATGGGTCCTTTTTTTCATAACCAATTGTCCTTTCACAAATTTTACCCATAGGATTTTCTCTAACCTCCTTTGACTCAACTATTAATCCACCTTTGAGTGAAGAAAGATTAAAAAGAGGCAAACTTCTAATTTGTTTATATTTAGAATGACTTAAGTTTTTAGAAATCAAAAGATATCTATTGCCCTCTTTTCTTGCATCGTTTAAAGTATTTAAGTAATAATGAAAGCTTTTACCTAAAATCTTAGAAAGACCTTTTGAAAGATTTACTTTTTTTTCTTGAAAGTTTGATTCCGACGGAACTTTGGAATCCCATCTAATTTCATAACGAGGTGTTGTGGTTGCTAATAAACT
>CACONV010000023.1 GCA_902628605.1 uncultured Bacteroidota bacterium | reverse complement strand
TTGAAGCGACATCATTCGATAAGAAAGGTCACCTAATGTCTTTAAGACACAAAAATTATAAAGTATATGGAGTTCAATTTCATCCCGAATCAATATTGACGAAATACGGAAAAAAAATTCTTCAAAATTGGATAAATGATTAGTATGAAAAATATTTTAGAAAAATTAATTGCTAAAGAATACTTGACTGCATCAGAGGCGGAAAAATCTCTTATTGAAATAACCGAAGGAAAACATGATGATATTCTAATATCTTCTTTTTTAACCATTTTCATGATGAGAAGTATTTCCATTGATGAATTAAATGGTTTTAGAAATGCTTTACTTAATTTATGTGTTAAGATAGATTTGTCAGATTACGATACTATTGATTTGTGCGGTACAGGAGGAGATGAGAAAAATACTTTCAATATTTCAACTTTGTCCTCATTTGTGACTGCTGGTTCTGGAATTAAAGTTGCAAAGCACGGAAACTACGGAGTTTCATCCAATTGCGGTTCAAGTAATGTTTTGGAATTTTTGGGAATCAATTTTTCGAATAATGAAAGTTTTTTAAAAAATTGTATCGATAAAGCTGGAATATGTTTTCTACACGCTCCATTATTTCACCCAGCTATGAAAAATGTAGCTTCGGTTAGAAGAAACTTAGGGATTAAAACTTTTTTTAATATTTTGGGGCCTCTTGTAAATCCAGTTAATCCTAAGAATCAACTTACTGGTGTTTATAATCTAGAAACTGCAAGACTATATGGCTATCTTTTCCAAAAAACAAATAAAAACTATACAATTACTTATTCGTTAGATGGCTACGATGAAATATCTCTAACTGGTCCAACAAAATTGATTCGAAATTCTGGAGAATTTATTTTCGACCCTCATCATTTTGGATATAAAAGTGTAACAAAAGATTCAATCAGTGGAGGAAATAGTGTAAAAGAATCCGCTTTTATTTTTAAATCCATATTAGAAGGAAATGGCTCAGAGGAGCAAAATAACGTTGTTTGTGCTAACGCGGCAATGGCAATATCCACATCTAAAAAATTAAATATTAATGAATCTATAAAAATAGCTGAGGATTCATTACATAATAAAAAAGCTCTCAAGTCTTTTGAAAAACTAGCTAAAATTTAAACATGTCTATTTTAAAAAACATTGTAATTGACATAAAGAAAGAACTGAAACTTAAAAAAAGTATTATTCCTATATCGGAGTATGAAAAAATGTCTCTTTTTAAAAGAAATACAATTTCAATGACTAATTCAATTAAAAAGGATAGTTTTGGAATTATAGCCGAATTCAAAAGACGTTCTCCGTCAAAAAACGAAATTAACAATAAATTATCTGTTGATGAAGTTTGTAGGAACTATCAAATTTATGGTGCTAGTGGATTATCAGTGTTAACTAATTCAAAGTATTTTGGTGGGAGTTTGGAAGATTTGGTCTTAGCTAGATCTATATCTTCTTTGCCGATATTAAGAAAGGATTTCATAATAGATGAATATCAAATTTATGAGTCTAAAGCCTTTGGAGCTGACATTATATTGCTTATATCTTCAATACTTACAAAAGATGAAATAGTCAATTTATCAAAAAAAGCAAAAGATTTGAAATTAGAGGTTCTTTTGGAAGTTCACAATAATGACGAACTACAAAAAGGGTTAATTGAAAACGTCGATATTATCGGAGTAAATAATCGAAACCTTAAATCTTTTAAAACTGATTTAAAAATAAGTGAAAAACTTTTCAATCAAATACCCAATGAATTTTTAAAAATTTCAGAAAGTGGATTAAAAAACAATAATTCAATAAAAAAGTTAAAGAAAATTGGTTATCAAGGATTTTTGATTGGAGAAAAATTTATGATATCGAGTGATCCAGGTATAGAGTTAAAAAAAACTTTAGAAAATTTAAATTATGAAAATTAAAATTTGTGGATTAAAATTTGAATCAAATATTTTAGGTCTTTCTAAATTAGAACCTGATTATATGGGTTTTATTTTTTGGGAAAAATCAAAAAGACTTGTTATAGGTTCCACTCCTAACCTCTCACAAACCAAAATAAAAAAAACAGGAGTTTTTGTAAATGCTGATTTTGAAAAAATTAAGAATAAAGTTAATGTCCATAAATTAAAGGCTATTCAGCTTCATGGGCTTGAATCTCCTGAATTTTGTGAAAAAATAAAGGATTTAGGAGTTGAAATTATTAAAGCTTTCAGTATAGATGAAAATTTTAATTTTAATGTTCTAGAAAAGTACGAATTATGTAGTGACTATTTTTTATTTGACACAAAAGGAAAATCTCCTGGGGGAAATGGTATTTCGTTTGACTGGGAAATTTTAAGAAACTATAAATACGAAAAAAAGTTTTTTCTTAGTGGAGGAATTAGTATTGAAAGTATAAATGCCATAAAAAAAATAAAAAAACTTTCCCTACCCTTATTCTGCGTTGATATTAACAGCAGATTTGAATTAAATCCAGGGAAAAAAAATATAGAATTGATTAAATCTTTTAAATATAGTCTAGAAAATGAAATATAAAGTTGACGAAAAAGGTTTTTATGGCAATTTTGGAGGTGCATACATTCCTGAAATGTTATATCCAAACATAGATGAATTAAAAAGAAATTATCTTAAAATAATTAAATCAGAAAACTTTAGAAAAGATTTTGAAAAATTATTATCCGAATACGTAGGGAGACCTACTCCTCTATACTTTGCTGAAAGACTTTCTAAAAAATATAATACAAAAATTTACTTAAAAAGAGAGGACCTCTGTCATACTGGAGCTCACAAAATAAACAATACTATTGGACAAATTTTATTAGCCAAAAACTTAAATAAAAAGAGGATTATTGCTGAAACAGGAGCTGGACAACATGGAGTTGCCACAGCAACAGTGTGTGCATTAATGGGAATTGATTGTGTAATATACATGGGTGAAGTTGATATTAAACGTCAAGCACCAAATGTAGCACGTATGAAAATGCTTGGTGCACAGGTGAGGGAAGCAAAGTCTGGAAGCAAAACTCTCAAAGATGCGACTAATGAAGCAATGAGAGATTGGATTAATAATCCTATAGATACTCATTATATTATTGGTTCAGTTGTAGGTCCACATCCTTATCCTGATATGGTTACTCGTTTACAAGCTGTAATTAGCAAGGAAGTGAAAACACAACTTTTAGAAAAGGAAGGTAGAGATTATCCAGACTATCTTATTGCATGTGTTGGTGGTGGAAGTAATGCCGCAGGTTTATATTATCATTATTTGAATAATGAAAAAGTGAAAATAATTTCAGTTGAAGCAGCTGGCAAAGGAATTAATTCTGGTGAGAGTGCAGCAACAATTAAATTGGGTAAAATTGGAATTATGCATGGTAGTAAAACATTACTTATGCAAAACGATGACGGACAAATAATTGAACCTTATTCAATTTCAGCAGGTTTAGATTATCCTGGGATAGGTCCTCTTCATTCTCATTTGTATGAGACAGAAAGAGCAAAATTTGTTTCAGTTAATGACAGTGAGGCGATGGATTGGGGTCTAGCTTTGTCTCAGATAGAAGGAATTATACCTGCAATTGAAACTGCCCATGCCTTTTCTATATTGGATACAATGGCTTTCAAAAAAGATGACATACTTGTTTTTAATTGTTCTGGAAGAGGTGACAAGGATTTAGAAACTTATATTAAATATTTTAAACTTTAATGAATCGAATACAGAAAAAATTAAAAGAAGATAAAAAAATACTTTCTGTTTATTTTACTGCTGGCTTTCCTAGATTGGATGACACAAAAAAAATTATATCTAGACTAGAAAAACATAATGTAGATTTAATTGAAGTAGGAATTCCATTCTCAGATCCCCTGGCTGATGGTGAAACTATCCAAAAAAGTTCAAAAAAAGCAATAGAAAATGGTATGACTATTCGTATACTTTTTTCTCAATTAAAAGATTTAAGGAAAAAAGTGAAAATTCCAGTTATACTAATGGGTTATTTAAATCCAATCATTCAATTTGGTATTGAAAAATTCTGTATCAAATCTAAAGAAATCGGTATTGACGGGTTAATTATCCCGGACCTACCTGTTGAGATATATATTGAAGAGTACAAAAGTCTCTTTCACAAAAATAATTTGTTAAATATTTTTTTAATAACCCCTCAAACATCTGAAGAAAGAATTAAACTAATAGATAAAAATTCAAAAGGATTTATTTATATGGTTAGCAGTTCGTCCATAACAGGATCAAAGAAGAATTTAGAAGATAATAGTTTTAAATATTTTGATAAAATTTCAAATATGAATTTAAATAATCCTTCAATAGTTGGATTTGGTATAAGTAATCGTGAAACCTATAAAAAAGTCATAGAAAAGAGCAAAGGTGCAATTATAGGATCAGCCTTTATAAATTTTATCGAACAAAATGGTATAGAGTATATAGGGAAATTTATTAAAAAATTTAGATGATCACCTTATAAAAACCGGCTCACTAGAATTCTTAGTTTCATTTTCACTGAAAGTATACCCAGCTGAATTAAATCCAATAATATGTTCTAAATTCTTCGAATTATTATCGATAATATATCTAGCCATAAGTCCCCTAGCTTTCTTAGCATAAAAAGAAATTATTTTTAGTTTTCCATTTCTATAATCCTTAAATATTGGACTTATTATTTGTGCTTCTATTTTATTTGAATCCACAGCATTAAAATATTCTTTACTAGCTAGATTTAACAAAACATCATCCCCCGATAATTCGGAATTTAGGTGATCGGTTACTAGATCAATCCAAAATTCATGAAGGTTATTTGTCTTTCCTAATTTGATTTTTGTTCCCATTTCGAGTCTATAAGGTTGGATCAAATCAAGAGGTTTTAAAATCCCATACAATCCAGAAAGTATTCTTAAATTATTTTGCATGGTTTTTATATTTGAAGCTGAAATAGAATACGCATCAAAACCGGAATATACATCACCATCAAATGTATAAATACATGGTCTTAAACTAGAGTCAGATTTTAGATTATATGAAAGTTTGAAATTTTGGTTTCGATTCCAATTTAGCTGAGCTAATTTTTCTGAAACACCTAGTAAACTACCTAAAGAACTTACTGACATCTCTTTAAGTTTAGAAATAATTTCACTAGTTTGTTTTGAAAAAATTGGATTTGTGAACCCATCAAAAGGTATTTCAGATCTTAGGTTTAAAGATTTTGCAGGTGAAATTAGGATTTTCATCATTTTATTTTAATTTCAAATTTAATAGCTTTTTTTAAAAATCAAGCTTCAAAATTTGATTCTTTAAAGAAAATCTTTATGCTTGGAATATATCCTCCATTTTTTTAAAACTTGTGAAATATCTTCTGGTAAATCAGAGGTAAATATCATTTTTTTTTGATTAAACGGATGTTTAAAACCAATAGTTTTAGCATGTAGTGCCTGCCTGGGTAGAATTTTAAAACAGTTATCAATAAATTGTTTGTACTTAGAGAACTTTGTTCCTTTTAAAATAATATTTCCTCCATACCGCTCATCATTAAATAATGTGTGCCCAATATGTTTCATGTGAACACGAATTTGGTGAGTTCTTCCCGTTTCCAAATTACACTCTATCAATGTTACATATCCAAATCTTTCGATTACTTTATAATGAGTGATCGCCTTTTTACCTATTTCATTATCAGCATAAACAAACATTCTTAATCTATCTTTTAAGTCTCTTGCTATATTTGCATTTATGGTTCCATTATCCTTTTGCACATTCCCCCAAACCAAGGCTTGATAAGTTCTATTAATAGTTTTATTATAAAATTGATCCGCTAGACTTTTCATTGCTAGATTACTCTTAGCAACTAAGATTAAACCACTTGTTTCCTTGTCAAGGCGATGAACAAGGCCAGGTCTTTCATTTGAATTTACAGGTAAGTTTTTAAAATGATATAATAATGCATTTACTAATGTTCCTGAGTAATTTCCGTGTCCTGGATGAACAACCAATCCTGCTTTTTTATTTATAACTATGAGATGATCATCTTCAAATACTATATTTAAAGGTATTTTTTCAGATTTTAGTAGATTTTCGAAAGGGGGGTGAGGTAGTGTTACTTTAACTACATCTTTTGGTTTAATTTTAAAATTAGGTTTTACAGAAGTTTCATTAACAAAAATAAAACCAGATTTTGCTGCTATTTGAATTTTATTTCTTGATAAATTCTCAATCCTGTTTATTAGAAACTTATCTACCCTCAGGGGTTTTTGTCCGTCATCTGCTTCAAAAGTGAAGTGCTCATATAAATTCCCTTCTTCGATAATTCTATCTTTTTCCATTACCTAAAACCAAATCTATTTTTTTTCTTTGTTGAAGAGCGTGACCCGGTTCAATCTTTTTTCCTTCGTGACGTATCTCAAGAACCATATCTTTACCTATATTATTTTTATAAATTAATTCTCCAACTTCAAATCCCACAGCATTTAATAAAGTTTCGGCGTTTCTAAGCGTAATCTGTATAACATTTGGAACTTTCATTTTTTTATATCCAACTGGATTTAATGTCAAATAAATTTTTCTGCCTTTTTTTACTTCCTTGTTATGATTTGGAAACTGATCTAAAACAGTTAAAGGTGGATAATTTGGATTAAATTTTGCTGAGTCTAGAATTTTAATATTTAAAGATTTATTTTTTGCTGTTTCAATAGCTTCAGAGATATTGAGACCAAATAATTCTGGAACTTTAACGTATTTGTTGTGTTGGGTCACAAAGCCAAGTCCAAAAAAAACACTAAAAGCAACAAGTACAGTAAAAAAAGAAATATAAAATATATTCTTAAAAAAAACAGTACTAAATATAAACCTAATTATTTTCATCTCTCAAAACTATAATAATTTAATTAAAGCGAACAAATTCATCAATTCAATTATTACCTTTATGGATATTTACGGATGAAAATAATTGGAATAGCTTGTGGTGGATTCACTTCTGAAAGAGAAATATCTCTGAAAAGTGGAAATCTCATATTTAATTTGATTAAAAATTCAAAATTTGAGTGTTTTAAAATAGACGTAAGTAAAAGCAATTTTAAAGTAATTGATAAATTCGAAAATAATTATTCATTAAATGAAAAAAACTTTCAGTTTTTTAAAAATGATGTTAGAATTTCATTCGATTACATTATAAATTTAGTTCACGGAAGTCCTGGAGAGGACGGGAAGATTACAAAAAAGTTAGAAGAATTAGGTATCTCTCACTCCACATGCAATTCATCAATAGCTGAATTGACATTCAACAAAAAAAAATGTTTAGAAATAGTAGAAAAAATCGGAATAAAAACTGCAAAAAGCCGACTAATCAAAAAGGGGCAAAATGTTAAAGAGAATGAAATTAGAGATGAAATTGGATTTCCCTGTTTTGTGAAACCTAATCAATCGGGTAGTAGTTTTGGGATCAGTAAAGTTTACTCTCGAAAAGAATTAAAGCCCGCCCTTGATAAAGCTTTAAAAGAGGACAATGAAATTCTCATAGAATCGTATTTAAGTGGTAGAGAAGTTACAGTGGGGGTATATAAACTCAATGGAAAAATTGAAGTTCTCCCAATAACAGAAATTATAAGTGACAACGATTTTTTTGATTATAAAGCAAAATATGAGGGGGAGTCGGATGAAATTACACCTGCAAAACTTCCAATAGATCTTGAAATTAAAGTTAAAAAAGATGCATTAAATTTATATACTAAATTAAATTTAAAAGGGATTACGAGGACTGAGTTCATTTTTGAAAAAAATATTCCTTACTTTTTAGAAACAAATACAATTCCAGGAATGACCGAAAAAAGTATCATACCACAACAATTTAAAGCTGCAAATAAAAACTTAAAAAAAATTATTTTAGCTATGATAAATGAAGGATTAAAATGAAAAAAGCTGTTTTTGCCGGAACTTTCGATCCATTTACAATTGGCCATAAAGATGTTGTAAACCAAGCTTTAAATGTTTTTGATGAAATAATTATTGCTGTTGGAGAAAATTCATCTAAATCATGCATGTTCAGTACAAATGATAGGATAAGTTTTATTAGGAAATCATTTGAAACTAATTCAAAAATTACAATTGAATCTTATTCAAATTTAACAACTAGCTTTTGTGAATCAAAAGATGTAAAATTTTTAATTCGTGGACTAAGAAATGTTAATGATTTTGTATTTGAAAAAGAAACTAAAGATATGCAAGAAACCTTCTCAAATTTAAAATATGTATATTTTATATCGGGTCAAAATTTTTCTCATGTTAGTAGCACTTTAGTCAAGGATATTATAAATTATGGTGGGCAATATGAACACCTATTACCATTTAAATTAAAAAACTGATTTTTTGTTAACTTAAATTGAGGTAATCTGAAATTACTAAATTAATATTTTGGTACATTTTACTTTTTAAAGAGGTGATTAATTTTTTGTCAATCCAATTCGCCTTCTCAATACCTTCTTTTATTTCTGGAGTGAGTTCACCAGTAAAATCAGTCTCCATTAAATACCAAAAAGTCTTCTTTAAACGATACTTTCTATTCTTTCTAAATATATGATAAGTTGTATTTAAAGGTTTTATTATTGACAAATTTTCAACCCCTGTTTCTTCCTCTACTTCTCTAATTGCTGCATTCTTTACCTCCTCGTTTTTATTTATTCTTCCTTTAGGTAAATCCCATTTTTTATTTCTAAAAATAAATAAGTAATGATTTGTTTCTAAATTTCTAACTAAACCTCCAGCAGCTTCAACAAGCTTAAACATGCTAAGAAAGTAATACCACAATTTGTGTTCTTTGGAATGGTATAAATAAAGCATTTTTACTTTTTTTGATTTTAACATTTGAACGATAAATTTTTTATTCGTGAATTTTACATAAAAAAAGGGGGAATCCTCTTTGGGGGGTATTATGTCCGTTGTTAATAATAATGGCTTTTGATTAAAAAATACTTTATACATTTGCGTATGGTTATCAATAAGAAGTTAGCAATTCAAACAGCTGAATTACTTTTACAAGTTAATGCAATAAAATTAAATATTGAAAAGCCATTTACTTGGTCAAGTGGAATAAAATCTCCTATATATTGTGATAACAGATTAATTCTTTCATACCCCAAAATCAGAAAATTTATTTCAAATGAAATTTCAAAATTAATAAAATCTAAAATCCAAAAAGATTTTTATATAGCTGGTGTTGCAACAGGATCAATTGCAATAGGTATGCTCATTGCAGAGAATTTAAATAAACCATTTATGTATGTTCGTCCAAAACCAAAAGCATACGGTGCTGGTAAACAAATTGAGGGTAAGTTATTAGAAAAACTCCCAGTAGTTGTTATTGAAGACCTTATTAGTACTGGAAAAAGTTCTTTAAATGCTGTGGAAGCACTTCAAAAAAATGGTGTCGATGTATTAGATATTTTCGCAATTTTCTCCTATGACTTAGAAATTGCTAAAATTAACTTCGAAAAAGCAAATCAAAAATTTTATTCCCTAAGCGATTTTTCGGCACTTATTGAATGTTCAAAAAAGGATGCGGGTTTTTCACACGGTGATCTTGATAGAGTGAATAGTTGGAAAAAAAATCCCAACAATTGGATAGTTTAGTTAATTATTTTAACATCAGAGATTTTTGGTGTTTCTTTTTCTCCTCCTAAATTTAAAATTTGAAATCTTTCATAATCACTAAGCCCAATTATTTTTCCTTTTTTAATAACTCCATTGAATTCATATTCAATTAATACATTTTTTTGAAAAAAACTTTTGTTAAAGTCTCTTTTAAGGAGATCAAAGTCTTTGTAGATATGTAAATCATGACTAAAAATATCTAAAAATTTATGAAGTACTTTTCTCAAAGTAAAATTATTTCCCGTAATAATTTTCATTGAGCTTGCATTTAAATTTTCTTGAAAATTTATCTGATTAACATTAATCCCAATGCCTATGACTGAGCCAATTAATTTTTTTCCTTTGTATAAATTTTCTATCAATATTCCTGATATTTTTTTATTTACTGACAAAATGTCGTTTGGCCATTTAATAAAGATGTTATTAATTCCATGCCACACCAAAAGTTTTTTCACGGATAGTGAGGTAATTAAATTTAAACATAAGTATGATGAAAAAGATAAGTTTTCACCACTTAAAAAAATTGAAAATGTGAGGTTTTTATTGGGTTCAGAAAGCCATTTTTTTTTACCCTGGCCCCTTCCATCAGTCTGGTTATTTGCCCAGACCACTAATCGATTTGTGTGTGATTTCTTACGATATAATCTTTTTATTTCATTATTTGAAGAGTCAATGGCATTAATTTTGATAATTTTGAATGGTATCACAAATTTGTAAATTATTTAATCTAATATAATATTTTTGAAAAAAAATTAATGTTAAAAGCGGCTAGCAAGATTAATAAATTAATTGAGAAAATTGTGATTGGTATATCAGATGTTAAAGGACAAGATATTGAAATGATTGATTTAAGAAAAATTGAAAATAGAATTTGTGACTTCTACATTATTTGCTCAGGAAATTCGAATACGCATGTTTCAGCAATACTAGAGTCTGTAAAAAGAAAAGTTGGTAAAACTTTAAAAGAAAAACCATCTCATACAGAGGGTGAGGAAAATGCAGAATGGATCCTTTTAGATTATATTAATGTAGTTGTGCATATTTTTCAAAAACCAATTAGGGATTTTTACAGAATAGAAGAGTTATGGGGTGACTGTAAAATTAATACCATACAAATTAATAATCATTAAGATGTCTAAAAAAACAAACAAACCTGTAAAAATAAATCCATATTGGATATATGGCATAATTATATTTATCCTTTTAAGCATAAGCTTTTTTGGAGAGGGTAGTATTCAAACTTATAATAAAACTAATACTTCCGATTTTGAAAAATTTCTTTTAAATGGGGACATAGAAAAAGTTCTTATCCAAAATGAAAAAATTGCAAAAATTTTTCTTAAAAGAGAAGCATTGGAAAGAAATGAACACAGAATAGTATCAAAAAAAAATTTTTTAGGACAAATTAATGAAAGTGGTCCTCATTATTCCTTTGAATTTGGCGATTTAAAACTTTTCCAAGAGAAACTTGAAAAAGCAAAGTCAAGAAATTTAGATTTTCAATATGAATTTGTTACGGTTGAGAACAAATTTTTTGATATAATTTTAAGTTTCCTACCTATCATTGTTATTATTGCTGTTTGGATATTTATTATGAGAAGAATGTCTGGAAATTCCGGAGCTGGAGCAGGAGGACAAATTTTTAATATTGGAAAATCGAAAGCCAAGTTATTTGATGAAAAAAAAGATGTAAAAACTACTTTTAAAGATGTAGCTGGTCTTGAAGGTGCAAAAGAAGAAGTGCAAGAAATAGTTGATTTTTTAAAAAATCCAAAAAAATACACAATACTTGGAGGTAAAATTCCTAAAGGAGCTCTTTTAGTTGGACAACCAGGGACTGGAAAAACATTATTAGCGAAAGCTGTAGCTGGAGAAGCAAAGGTTCCATTTTTTTCACTCTCGGGTTCGGATTTTGTTGAAATGTTTGTAGGTGTTGGTGCCTCAAGAGTTAGAGATTTGTTCAAACAAGCTAAAGATAAATCACCGTCTATAGTATTCATTGATGAAATAGATGCTATTGGTAGAGCAAGAGGAAAAAACAATTTTACTGGATCAAATGATGAGAGAGAAAACACTCTAAACCAACTTTTAACTGAAATGGATGGATTTGGTACAAATACAAATGTAATAGTTTTGGCAGCCACTAACAGGGCAGATGTTCTAGACAAGGCACTGATGAGAGCAGGAAGATTCGACAGGCAAATTTACGTGGATTTACCTGATTTGATAGAAAGAAAAGAAATCTTTCAAGTGCATCTAAAGCCACTAAAGAAAACTAAAGCATTAGATGTTGATTTTCTTGCCAAACAAACACCAGGTTTTTCTGGAGCTGATATTGCTAATGTCTGCAACGAAGCCGCTCTTATTGCTGCACGAAAAAACAGAAAAAATGTGGGAAAGCAGGATTTTTTAGACGCGGTAGATAGAATTGTTGGAGGGCTAGAAAAAAAGAATAAAATTATTTCTCAAGAAGAGAAAAAAACAATTGCATTTCACGAAGCAGGTCATGCTTTAGTGAGCTGGCTTTTAGAATTTGCTGCCCCATTAGTCAAAGTCACAATAGTTCCAAGAGGCAGGTCTTTAGGTGCTGCTTGGTATTTACCAGAGGAAAGAATGATAGTTAGAACAGAACAAATGCTAGATGAAATGTGCGCAACATTAGGTGGAAGAGCCGCGGAGAAAATAATTTTTAATAAAATTTCTACTGGTGCTTTAAGTGATCTTGAGAAGGTAACCCAACAAGCGAAAGCAATGGTTACAGTATATGGTCTAAATGATCAAATTGGGAATATTACCTACTATGATTCTAGTGGACAAAGTGACTTCAATTTTTCAAAACCATATTCAGAAGAAACAGCTCAAACAATTGATAAAGAAATTTCTAAAATTGTAGAAAAGCAGTTTGTCAGAGCATGTAAAATAATTAAATCTCATAAGGGCAAATTGAACAAGTTAGCAAGCAGGTTATTAGAAAAAGAAGTTATTTTTAGGGACGATCTAATAAGTATCCTAGGTAATAGGCCGTTTGCGGAAAAGGAAAAACCTGTAGTTAAACCCCAAAAAAAATAGTCCAAAGTGAACTTTTTTGGTAAATTTTTTTCGGGAAATAAACCTAAAAAAAGCAAATATTTACCAGAAAAAAGAGAGCCTATTGAAATTTCATTTGTAAAAAAATTTACTCTTAATGGTGGTAAATTTCTTTATTGTGAAAATGAAGAAGAGTTAAGAATAAGTTTTCAAAATATTCTAATTGAGAATGAAATCTCTACATCTGAGCTTATATCCAATGAGAACTCAATTATTGACTATTTTAAAATTAATAATGATGTCTTGAACCCAAAGGCCTTAGTTGTGAACTGTGAATTTTTAATATCTGACCAAGGTTCAATTATGGTTTCCAATCAACAAATTTTGGATAAAAAAATAAAACAATTGCCAGAAATTTTAATTATAATGGCTAAAACTTCAGACTTCAAAAATGATGTTAGTGAAGCTATGAGTGCAATTAAAAATAAATACGGTAAATCCATCCCGTCAAATATCACAAATATTCATGCTACAAATCCAAAAAAAAATTCAAATTTTATCTCCTATAAAAGAACATCAAAAGAGTTATATTTACTAC
>CACONV010000022.1 GCA_902628605.1 uncultured Bacteroidota bacterium | reverse complement strand
ATATATGTTTACTCTTCTGATTTTTTTAAAGGTAGGGAGACAGGAAAAATAGGTCAGAAAAGAGCTGTAAAATTTATTTCAGAATATTATGAATCATTAAATATTAAAGAAGCTAAAGGGACAGAAAATTATTTTCAAAAAATGGAACTTACTATTTCTGGAAATATCGTTCAAACAGAAAATGTAGTTGCAGTTATCGAAGGCTCTGAAAAACCTAATGAATACATCATTATTTCATCTCATTTAGATCACGAAGGAGAAAAAAACGGAGTAATTTACAATGGAGCTGATGATAATGGTTCAGGTACAATAGCTGTGCTTAAAGTTGCAGAGGCTTTTCAAAATGCAGTGTTATCTGGCTATAGACCTAAAAGATCAATTATTTTTTTACATTTAACTGGCGAAGAAAAAGGTCTACTAGGTTCAAAATTTTATACTGATAATCCATTGTATCCCCTAGAAAATACTATGGTCAATTTAAATATAGATATGATAGGTAGAATTGACCCTAGACATAAAAATAATATAGAAAGGTATATATATCTAATTGGGACTAATCTACTTAGCTCAGAACTACACAAAATATCAGAGTCAACAAATAAAAACACAACAAAATTATATCTTGATTACAAGTACAACGATATAGACCAGTTAGAATGTATTTATTACAGAAGTGATCATTTTCATTTTGTTAAAAATAATATTCCTGCAATTTTTTACTTCAATGGTGTACATGAAGATTATCATAAACCAACTGATACAGCCGAAAAAATTGAATACGGACTTTTAAGAGAAAGGATTAAATTGATATTTTTTACTGCTTGGGAACTTGCTAACAGAAATAAAAGCATAGAAGTTGATAAGAATGTTGATTATTCAAAACTTGTCAATTGTAAAAGATACATTAAGCTATACAATTTATGAGGCTAATCGCAATCATCATTGTCTTAGTAATTTTTACTTCCAATAAATCTTTCTCGCAAAATTTCCAAAAAATAGATACAATTGAAATTGATACAATTTCAAACCTTAAACGTTTTTCATTTGGAATTAAGATGGGCATACCCAATATATTAGGTTTAACAACTGAAGCTATTTTGCCAATTTTTAAAAATAGAGTTTCACCATATTTTGATTACAGTAGTTTCAAATTGAACCCAGACAGAACCAGTATTGATTTAAACTATACAGATTATGGAGTAAATATTTATATCAACTCTAAAGGAAATGGTTTATATGCGTCTTTGGGTTCAGGGAATCTTAGTTCCTTGATTTTTTTTGAGGAAATAGAGCTAACAGACGAAAGTGGAAATAAAGGAATAGGAAGTGCTCAGCTAAAGGAGAATATTAACACCTTTAATATTAAATTGGGAATTAAATCAAACTCGAAAATATTTTTTAGACTTGAAGTTGGATATGGAATTGGAAAAATTCCAAATAATTTGAATTTGACTGGAAGCTTTGGTTATGAAAAAGATGGTACATCTTATATTTCTAATGGATCAAGCAATGAAAGTTTTCCAACAATACCTGGTATAGGAAAAAAGGGAATTATTATGGGTAATTTTGGGTTTGGAATATCTCTATAAAAAACCCCTCATTTGAGGGGTTTTCTAAATCAATTGATATTTAATCACTGAATATTCGGATTTGCTTGAATTTCTGAGATTGTTATTGGAAAAAATTCTCCTGGCGCTGTAGTAGCTATAGAAGTTGAAATCCAGTATTCTGAGGGGCTCGCAAATCTATAATGGTCAGAAATCCTTCTACCTTGTAAAAATAGATTTACTCTCCTCGTATGTAGAAGCATTGCTTGTGCATCAATTTGTCCTGAATAAGGAGTTAACCCATCCATTGCTCTAATATGATTAATGTGGGTTGTAAAACCTGCATTATCACCGCTTGCTAATGAATTTTCAGCCAATATCAAATGCATCTCTCTACCAGTAGCAACAGGATATTCTGGAAAACGACCAGCATTAGTAAATGCAGCAACATGTCTGTATAGAGCTGGATCAGCAATATCATCTATAGGATCTTTTAAACTAATAGTGGTTGCGGGGTCACCATCATTTGGAGAATCTGGTCTTTTCAAATCTGTTGAAATTACATATGTATTTGAAAGTCTCATCTCAAGTCTATCATTAACCTCTCCTGCAATGTCCAAAGCTCCAATTGTTTCAGGAGCACTTGGATCCGTAATCAAGTTGACACTAAAGTCAGTTCCTAGATCGGCTAAAGCAGCTGCAGCTAAATTAGCAGCATCTGCGGAAGAAACAAGTGGAGACGCAGTATTTACAGGATTAACTTTACCCCATATTCCTTTAGCAAAGGTAGCTCTCGCTTTAAGTGCTGTTAACTCTCCTGTTAAACCCGCATTTAGCGCTAAAGCAGCATTTATATATCCCAGTGCAGTATCATATAGAGAACCCATGTTTGATTCACCAACAGGAGGCGCAGCCTCTGTTTTAGCAGAACCAACTACGAAATCATCAAACATGTCAGCAATAACAATATAAATTACTGCTCCATACATATAAGCTCTTGCTAAATCCGCTTTATTAGACGCAGAAAACGCATTTGAGGTACTGAACTCTACACCTCTAGCAATTACATCGTCTGCCCAATAACGAGCTTCATTAACATAAAAATAGGCTCCGTCAACGAATTCGTTTCCTATACCGTCTAGGTTTCCAAAGTTAAGTTGCTGCCATGCATCTCTTGATCCAATCCATATCATCTCATCAGATGCAACAGAATAAGGAGCTAGGATATTTCCATATGCACGAATCACCACACCTTCTAAGCCATTAACCATAGGTCCAAAAGCTCTAATATCTAGACCTTCTTCAAGTAGATTATTAGGGTTGTCAGCATCAAGGCTACAATTATTGAATAGCAATATTGAAAAAACTATTCCGAAATATTTTAATATATTATTTTTCATGATTAATTATTTAAAATCCAACTTTAAGAGTTACTAAAACTTGTGTAGGGATTGGCCAACCAAATGCAGCGATTCCTTGACCATAATTTTGATCTAATGTTGAACCACTTCCTCTACCAACAAAGTTTATTTCAGGGTCAACCCCTGTATAACTTGTAAATAGTGCAATATTTCTTCCAGAAACACCAATTGAGGCAGTATCTAAACTAAACTGATCTAGTATTGAACCAGTTATGTTGTAGTTTAAACTTAGCTCTCTCCATCTTACAAAATCTGCTTTTTCCAAGGTGTTTAATCCTGAAAATGGTGCCAATGCTAAAGTGTTATTTAACCACTCATCCAGTGCAGCTAACCTAACATTACCATCACCTTGGGGAGTAAATCCAGCATCTACACCTCCAGTTGCGTAGTCTCTTGCAACTTTAGCTGATCTAGGTAAATTTCTTCCAATTGCACCGTTTGCTTGTCTGAAAGCGTCAGTTAGGTTATTTATTACAAAGTTTCCAGCTTTAAACTCAAAAGTTGTATTTAAAGTCCAATTCTTGTAATTGACTGACCCTCCAAAAGCTCCGGTCCAATCAGGAGTTGATTTTCCAAGGTAATGGTCTAAATAATCACCATCACCATCCTCATCATTTAAAAGTACAGATCCTGTACCTATTGAAGTAGGAAGACCATAACTCCCATTACCAGTTAAAAAAGCTACTAATTGCTGAGTAGTATCCGGAATACCGTCTCCATTTGCGATATCAACAGGTAATGATCCTGAAGGAACATTAGCTAGTTGAGCTCCAAAGTTTGCACCAGGTGCAAAACCTTCTTGTAAGAAATTTCTATATCTAGGGTATGAACCACCTACTTTTAAAGGAGGTGCACCACCTAAGCTTTTCACATTCTCTTGTAAATAAGCGGCATTAACATAAGCATTAACAGTCAAATCACCTTTTCTGATAATATTACCACTTAGATTAATTTCCATTCCGTTACCTTCAAGTTCTCCAACATTAGTTAACTGCTGATTTCTAAATCCACCCGATAACGGAAATTGTCTAGCATAAAGGGCATCTGTTGTAATTCTGTCCCAATAAGTGAATTCTAAATTTAATTTATCGTTAAATAAACCTGCGTTAAATCCTATTTCAAATTCCTTTGATATCTCAGGTTTTAAATCTGGATCACCTAAGTTATTTGGAGCAATACCAGCTCCATTTACAGATGCCAGTGCTAAATATGAAGTAAATGCGTCAAATGCACCAGGTTGAAGACCAGCCATACCGTAAGCAGTTCTTAATTGGAGAGAACTTATCGGACCTAAACCACTCCAATTACCTGAATCGGATGGTATATAAGATACCGAAACTTTAGGATAGAATTGTCCATTAAAGTTACTTCCAAAAGCAGAGTGCGCATCAAATCTAGCACCAAGGGTAAGGAACAAATAATCATTATAACCTATTTGTTCTTGTACAAAAGCACCAACATTTATCGTTTCAGTGAACTGTTCAAAGTTAGTTTGCTGCGCCGCAGCACCAACAACTTCAAAACCTGGGCCAGGGAATTCTGTACCTTGACTTCCAAGGACTTTTTCTTGTTGCCCCACATATTGACCACCAACTATCAAATTCGAAGTTAAACTTCCAATTTTATTGTCCAAAACTATTTTTACTTCTGCTGTTTTAGCCACGTAGTCCCTAGTTCCGACTGACAATTGACCTGTAGGACGACTTCCTGAAAAACCATCTATATTCCATTGGAAGGGCCAAAAATCTTCACTTGTTTGGCCAGAATAATCAATACCAAATGTACCGTCTATTTTAAGCCATTCAGTCGCGTAATAATTTAGTCCAACACTACCATTATAATGATTTATTCTTGTGTTATAACCTAATTGCAATGTTTCATCTACAGTTGCAAAGGCAATTACACCAGTTGTGTTGCTTTCCGTTACCAGTTCTGGTTTACTAAATTGAGCTAAAGAACCTGTACCGTATATATTGTTGTTATTTTGAAGGGTCGTTTGATATCTGGAAGTGAATCCTGATGTCAATCTAATATTGAATTTATCACTAGGATTTATATTTAGGTTTATATTAAACTGACCCATTTCATTAATATCTGAAGCATTTGTTTTTTGACCTTCAAGATATCCTTCTCTTTCTTTACCTCCAACGGGCCCATCAGAATATTGATATCTGGCGGAAGCAAAGTAAGTGATAAACTCACTTCCTCCTGATACGTTTAAATTAACTATGTTATTAAAACCAGTTTCATATAAATCTTCAGTTGCATTAAAACTTACAAGTTCATAAGGAGAGACTGATCTCCCAAGAACTGTACTCATTCTTGCAGCAGTCGATGCACTTGAAGTCCAACCAGTGTTGTCAGCAAATTTTCCTTTTGGAAAATTAATCCATCCTTGTGTGGCTTTAAAATTAAATTTTGGAGCACCGATTTGCCCTTTTTTGGTGAAAATTTGTATTACACCATTACTAGCCTCAGTTCCAAATAATGTTGCAGCTGAAGCTCCTTTTAAGACCTCTATCCTTTCAATTGACTCTGGATTAATGTCATCAAGTCTTGAACCTGCTCCACCACCTGTGCTAATATAGCCTCCAAAACCACCGCCTCTATCTACTCTTACTCCGTCAACAATGATTATTGGCTCATTTAATTGAGAAAGTGAAGCGTTACCACGAATTCTGATTTGAGCACCCTCACCATTTAAACCGCCAGAAGGAAATGCAACTAAACCAGGTTCTCTTCCTTGAAGGATATCAGAAAATGAATTAATAGGTAAATTTTCTAATTTTGCAGTAGAAATCGAACCAATACTATTTCCTATTTTTTTTCTTGCAACGGGAGCACCCGTACCAGTGACAACTAATTCATCAAGTTTTGATGCTGAGAAAGTCATTACAAAGTCATAAGTAACGTCATCTGCTCCTACAGTAATAGTTTGAGATAAACGACCATAACCAATGTAAGATAGGTCAATAGTATAATCACCTGGCTCAACATTATTTATAATGTAATTACCATCGAAATCGGTAACTACTCCTTTATTTGTGTTTTTTAAAACTATTGTAACCCCTAATAGAGGATCACCAGTCTCAGCATCAGTTACATTACCAGAAATAGATTGCGAATTTGCTAGTGAAACACATAGAAGAAAACAAACAGTCAAAAAAAACTTTGATTTTTCTAAGATTATTTTTTTCATAACAGAGAATATTGTTAATTAAATGTTAATAAGTTTCTAAATATAAGCAAAATCAAGGATATAAAAACAAATTTTTAAAAAAACAAGCTTTTATTTTGTTGCTAGCTTGTAAGAGTCTAGGTTTGTCTTAAGGTTCTTAGATATAAAGTTTCCTATATTTTCTCCTTGTGAAACTCCCTCTTCAATAGCCATTCTATAGTGTATACCGCCATACAGTCTCGATAAAGCCGCTTCGTCAGCAGCTTCAATAAAAGAATTGTATTTTCTTGACGGTAGACCATATGCAACCTCAGTTGTATCAGTGAATTTAAAGTTGTCACCATACAATTTAGTAAGAGACGTTGCAGCAGCTCGAGAAATTACAGAATGGCCACTTGTGTACTCAGGAAATGGCGGGGTTTGCAGAAGAGGTAACCATTCCTCATCATAGTGCTGATTAATTAGAGTTTCTGGTCTAACCAATATAGACCTCCACTTTTCATCCCAGCAACTAATAAAAGAGTCAAACAATGAAATTGAAACATTGGTATAAGCATTAACTGATTCGTCAAAAGTACTCTTAGCTGTTCTTCCAGCAATAGCCGTTATGCCAATCCAGTGTCCACCTGGTGTTATTTTTTTTGTAGCAAACATTGCATGTCCTCTGTGATGCGTTACATACGGGTTGCAATCCCAAAATTTGGCAATCTCAATCTTTTCAGGATCCATTTTGTTTCCTATTTCAAAAACCTCCTGAAGCTGTTTTTGAAATGGACTGCCTACTGTAAGATCAAATTTTAACGGTTCTTTAGGAATAAATTGGTTTGCAGAGTCTAATACTAAAGTCCTTATTTTATTCCAGTGTGGTTCAATTCCGTCCATATAATCTGGGGGGGTTGGCTTCCAAAAAACCTCCTCTTCTAAAATTGTATATTTAGAATACGTTCTTGTTTGATTGTATAAGTCGTCCTTTGCCCAATTTAAAATATGTTTAGCAACCTTTTCTGCGTATTTTTCAGAAGCAGTTCTTATTTTTTTAGGTACGCCCATTAAAATTAACTTGTTGTTAAACTTTTTTTCAAACTTATCCATCAATTCATCTGAAAAAATAAGTGCCCTTCCAACTTTGTTAAATGCAAATAAAATAGTGAGATTTAAGTTATAATTTTTAAAAATTTTATCTGGTTCAGGTATTTTTGTTAATCCTTTTACCTGACCAACAAGAGATTTATATTTTAGAGGCATGTCTTTAGCTATTAGTTCGTAAGCCGCTATCGAAGGATACAGATAAACTCTGGAGGCAACAGGGGGAGAAAAAATATCATACACAATAATATCTGATAGGTTTTGCATCGCAGAATGAAAAAGTGCTGCATCATTAAGCTCATCTTGATTAAATTCTTTACTTACGCAGCTAACAGTCAAAAATAGAATAATAAAGTGTTTAAATACCTTCTTCATAGATAATTACAAAATTAATTAAAACTAATATTTTTTAAACTTAACTGATAATCTATTTTCTTTATAAGCTATAGTTATTTAGTTCTTTAAAAATTTAATTCCCTCCAATTAATTTTAGCTTTGAATCATTTTTATTAAAATCGTCTACTTCATTTTTAGATATACTCGTTCCCCAAACATATGCCCTTTTTAAGTTTTTAAAATTTTTAAGGGATTCAATAGCTTTATTTGTAATTTTTGTGTTATGGATGTTAAGTATTTCAAGATTATTGAGTGATTGAAGAATTTCAATACTTTCATCATCAATATTATTGTCTTGAATCTCAAGTTTTACTATATTTTTAAAATTAGATATGCTTTTGATTATATCATTAGACAGATTTGAAGATTTTGCTGTGAGATAGGTAATATTACTGCTAATTTTTTGAAGTTTTTCAATATCATTAATACTTGCATTTTTCTTTAAGTATTTTACGGACAGAAATTTTTTGTCATCCGAAATGTATTTAATTTGAAATGTAGCATTATCAATATTTTGAATTAAAGATTCATCTAATTTTTCTACTACGATTTTTTCGAACCATTGTTTTTCTTTAAAATTCAAACTATAAAGTATTTCAAGTGATTCTTTTATATCATCCTCAACTTTTAATGATGCTAAATTTTCATTCGATTTGTCAAAATTATTTATCCACCATATTAGAGTTTTAATTTCATCAAATGATACAGGCTCTCCATCTGGAGGCATATATTTAAGTTCACTTGTTGGCATAGTAATTCTCTTTATCAACAAACTTTTTCTAGGGTCAGATTTATTTATAGGATTACCACTACTACCACCCTTTAGAAGATTACTGTAGGAATCCATATTTAGATTTCCTCTAGATATTTCTTTGTTGTGGCAAGAAACACATTTTTGATTAAAAATCGGTTGTATAAGGTCATTGTAAATTTTTACAGAATCAATTTCTAATTCTATGTTTTTATTTTTATTAACAACTAGCTCTTTTATTTGTTCCGGAGCATAATCCACAAGATATGTTTCACCGTGGGTTAAATTTCCACCATAATGACCCGTTAAAGTTAAAAGGACAACGACTATAACATTTGATAATGTTTTTAGCGAAGATGAAAATAAATTTGAAAAAATGGATAACCTTAGAAACCACGATATGAATGTGATGCCTGTTAAAGACAAACCAAAGATTTTATGCATAGATAAATTTTCATCTATATAATGACCTGTCTCTGCGATTAAAAGGCCTAGAATTGTTGTCAAGACAGAGGAAAAGAAAGCTACAAACCAAGTAAAATTGATTATACTCTGGTTAATTCTAATTTTAAAGATAGAGCAATAAATTTCAATTAAAATAGCAAGAATCAAAAACCCAATTGGTAAGTGAACTAGCAATGGATGAAATCTTCCAAGAAAAAAAATAGCTTCCAAAAGTAAAGTTTAAACTCTAATTAATTTTAAAGGAGTTGTTCTACCCGAGTTCCATTGAGGAACGTAGATGTTTTCGTCTTCGTCTACACAAACATCATGGGGATTTAGAAAACTTCGATCGTCATAAACGGGTTTATTAATTACACCATTATTATATGATGGCTTACCTCCTCCTGGAAGTGAAATTACTTTATTATTTTTATCTAAAACTGCAATCATACCATCATAATTCCACCAATTGTAAGTGTTAATAATAGCAAAATATAAATTATTACCTTTGATAACAGGTCTACACATCCAATAACCAGGAAGAGAAATAGTTTCTATATGTTTTCCACTCAAAGTAAATCTTTTGAACTCATTTTTTGTTCTAGACGAAATAAGAAGAGTTGGGTTTTGATTAAATCGGCTATCAAGGGTTATCCCATGACAACAATCAAAATGGTTTTTACCATCTCCCTTACCTCCAAAATGTCCTAAGTAGTTTCCTTTTTGATCGTATTTTATAATAAAATCTTTACCATAACCGTCAGCAATATAAATATCTCCGTTTGGGGCAATTGCAGTTTCGGTTGGTTTGAAGTCATCTTGGGAAGAATAATCTTTAATTTCTTTAGGATAAAAAATTTCTAGAATGAGTTTTCCGTTCAAATCGGTTTTACACACCCTATGCAAATCTGGATCGGTAATATATAAAAATTCAGTACCCCCTTCATTACTAAGTGTTAAGCCATGCGCACCATTAAATCCGACGCTCCACCCATCTAAAATATTTCCATCCTTATTGTAAACCAAAACATTATTTTTTTTGTGTGTTGTTGTCATGAACAACCTTCCTTTTTTATCCATAATCATTTCATGACAATGGTGAACTGGGTGTGTGTTTATGTTCTGTTTACTCCAACTTTTATCAATTTTATATGTAAATCCATTGTGCCCAATAGTATTTTCTAATGATTTGCTTCTTTTTCCAATGGAGAATGTTTTATCAGCAGAAACAATACCTAGTCCAACAAAAGCGGAATTTTTTAAAAAGTTTCTTCGAGAATTATTTTTTTTCATACAAGTATATCATTTACAATTTTTCCGTGAACATCCGTTAATCTGTATCTCCTACCCTGGTGCTTAAAAGTTAACTTTTCGTGATCAAGACCCAAAAGGTGCAAAATTGTGGCTTGAAAATCATGAACATGAACTGGGTTTTCCCTCAAATTATAACCGAATTCATCGGTAGCTCCGTAAGTAATTCCTTTTTTTATACCAGCACCTGCCATGAAGATAGTAAAACATCTTGGATGATGATCTCTACCATAACCAGGATCAGTTATAACGCCTTGTGTATAATTAGTTCTACCAAATTCTCCACCCCATATCACTAGTGTATCTTCTAGAAGCCCTCTTTGTTTTAGATCCATAATAAGTGCAGCAGAGGGTTGATCAGTGTCTTTGCATTGTATTTTGAGTTCTTTATTTATATTCCCGTGGTGATCCCACCCTTGATGATATAATTGAACAAATTTTACATCTTTTTCTATAAGTTTTCTTGCAAGTAGACAATTAGCTGCAAATGTCCCGGGATTTTTACTATCCTCCCCGTACATATCAAAAATATAATCTGGTTCGTCCGAAACATCCATGACTTCAGGGACAGATGTTTGCATTCTGTATGCCATTTCATACTGAGACATTCTAGACAATATTTCAGGATCACCTATGTCTCTATAATTATCATTTTCAAGTTTTTTTAAATATTCAAGTTGTTCTCTTCTCAAGTCACCTGTTACACCGGGTGGATTTTGTAAATAAAGAACAGCATCCTTACCAGATCTAAATTGTACACCTTGGTATTTGGATGGTAAAAATCCATTACCCCAAGAACGAGCATATAAAGGCTGACCCTGTTTATCTTTTGTAACTAGTACTACAAATTCGGGCAAGTTTTTATTGTCAGATCCTAAACCATAGCTAATCCATGAACCCATTGAAGGTCTGCCGGGAAGGTTTGATCCTGTTTGAATAAAAGTAACGGCTGGGTCATGATTGATTTCTTCTGTGTACATCGATTTAATGAAACAAAGCTCATCAACAATTTTTGACGTATGCGGCATTAATTCACTAACCCAAGCTCCACTTTGACCATACTGTTTAAAATCATAAATAGATGATACTAGTGGAAACGAAGCTTGACCTGCACTCATACCTGTCAACCTTTGACCACCTCTAACGCTTGGAGGTAATTCTTTACCATGCATCTTTGTCAAAAGAGGTTTGTGATCAAAAAGATCTATTTGAGAAGGTGCACCACTCTGGAACAAATAAATAATTCTTTTAGCTTTTGCGGGAAAATGTGGTATTTGAGGTGGAATATTTACATTATTTAGACTTGAAACTCCACTAAAAGCTCTTGCAGGATTTATGAGGGATCCGAGTGTAAGGGCGCCCAGTCCTAGAGAAGTTTTTGTTAAAAAATCTCTCCTAGAAAATTTTTCGTTATGGTGATGGTGATTACAATTCATATTTAAATTTATCTTTTCATATAAACTTCATCATGATTTAACATTACATTTGCAACCATCGATAGTGCTGCAGTTTTATATAAATTTAAGGTTTTATCTCTAGGTTTTTTTCCATTTTTAAAAATATTATATGCGAGTTCGGGGTTTTGTTTGAATTTTTTTAACTGCTGATCATACAAATTCTTAAGTAATTCTATTTCCTTGTCTCTTGGTTTTCTAGAGGTACACAAACGGAATCCATGCTTTATCGATTCTTCAATTGAGAAAGGCTTTTCCTTTTGGATCCTTTCTGCTAGAATTCTTGATGCCTCGACGAATTGAGGGTCATTTAATAAAACAAGTGCTTGTAAAGGAGTATTTGTTATTTCTCTTTTTACCGTACAAACCTCCCTGGTAGGAGCATCAAAAGTTGACATAGATGGAGGGGGATTTGTCCTTCTTATAAATGTATACATACTTCTTCTATACAAACTATCTCCAGTTGATTCTTTATAATTTAAAAGTTTAATTGAAAAATTTGATTTCTCTTTCCACAAACCTTTAGGTTGGTATGGTCTTACACTTTTACCTCCAATATGTTTTACAAGTAATCCACTAGCAGCTAAGGCATTATCTCTAATCATTTCAGCAGGTAACCTGTAACTGTTACTTCTTGAAAGAAGTATGTTGTCAGGATCAATTTCAACTTGTTTTTGATTGGGTTTGGAAGATTGCTTATACGTATGCGATGTCACCATCAATCTTAATAAATCTCTTATATTCCAATCCTTCTCCATAAAATAGTGAGAAAGATATTCGAGTAAGTTAGGATGTGATGGAAGCTGTCCTTGGACCCCAAAATCACCGGGAGTATTAACAATACCTCTTCCAAAAACCATCTGCCAATACCTGTTAACCGCAACTCTTGCTGTCAGAGGATTTTTTTTATCAAATATCCATTTTGAAAGTCCAAGCCTATTTTTGGGCATTTCAGGAGACATTTTGGGAAGTTTAGATGGAACATCGGCCTCAACTTCATAACTAGGGAACTGGTAGCTTCCTCTGTCATAAAGAAAAGTCTTTCTTTTTTCTTTCATCTCCTCCATGACCATAACAGTTTTCACATCTGAAATATTTTCTAGCCACTGTTTTTTTAAATTTTTGATTTGACTTTTAATTTTTATAATAGACGCGTCGTTATAGGTTAGGTGTTCAACTTTTTCTTTAATATCAAATACTTTTTTCTCAATATTATAAGTATTGTATAAGTTTTTTAATTCATAAGTACTTATTGGTTTGTTAAAAACAAATAACTCATCCATTAGCCCTTCGACCCATCCATTATCACCTGAGGAAAAATCTCCTGATGCCCCAATTTTAAGTGCTTGTTCTTGAAGATAGATTCCGCTGCTTGAAACAGGCAAAATTGATTTTTTTAAATTATCAAAAACTACTTTTTTATTGATTTTTTCACCATTTAAAAATAAAGTAATGCCTGAAGAATTTCCACTACCATCATATGAAAAAGCAACATGATGCCAGTTATTTACTTTCAGTGAATCCAATGATTTCACGTGAATAGCGTCACCGGGTAAGGAGCTGATTAATCTTAAATTCAAATAATTTTTATCATCCAAGATTAAATCCCAGCCTCTCCACCAAGAGTTTTTTCCACCTGTAGTGGTGAGTAAGCTTTGAGTAAATCCCTTTTTTCTTTTTGTTGTTTTAAACCAAAAAGCAGCAGAAAAGGATTCAGTCCATTCAAAGTTAGGTACTTTTTCTACAAACACTTGATTGCTTCCGTCAAATTCTAACGCCTTGCCAACTATTCCTTTATCAAGATTTTGTTTGTGATAAGATGTTATATCTCTACTATTGTCAATTATAAAATCTGTTTCACGTCCAAATGAGCCCTGAACTATAAGTATTTTATCATCACTTGTAACTTTTTGTTTTCTAATTTTGTTAAAAGAAACTTTTTCAATTATGTTTTTTCTAGGAATAGGTTTAG
>CACONV010000021.1 GCA_902628605.1 uncultured Bacteroidota bacterium | reverse complement strand
AGGGTCTATCTCTTTTAGTTTTTTCATGGCACTTTTCCCTTTTATTTTATTTGTGTTAAATCTAATTCCTTTTATCCCAAAATTTTTTAGTATTGATAATTTCGATGCTATTTTGTTTAATTTTATCGAAACTATTTTACCACAAGACACTCATACTTTTTTTGAAAAAATATTTGAGGATATCAAATCCAAACCAAGAGCCGGCTTGTTATCTTCTGTTTTTTTACTTTCTGTTGTTTTAACTGCAAATGGAGTGAATTCAATTTTTACCAGCTTCGAGGTTTCCTATCATGTTAAAGAATTTAGAAATATTTTCAAGCAGTATTTTTATTCTCTCGGTGTAAGTGTAATTTTGGCTTTGCTTCTACTAATTTCAGTCATCTCCTTTGTTTCATTTGAACTATTATTTCAGAGACTGTTACCTGAATCAATTAATTTTGCAATTTTACTACAGAACTTAATTTTTGTCCTACTAGCTTATATATCAATTACTACTCTTTATTATTTTGGAACAATTCAAGGAAAATTTTCTGGTTTCTTTTCACCTGGAGCATTGATGACTACTTTGCTATTTTTCTTTAGTACTTATTTATTTGGAATTTATATTGATAATTTTTCAAACTATAATCAATTATATGGATCAATTGGTGCATTGTTAATTTTCATGCTTTTTAGTTGGATTAATTCAATAATTTTACTTTTAGGATTTGAGCTGAATGCAACTATTAGGAGTTTAAATGAAGAAAAAAAAACTGAGTAATGTCATTTTACATTGACGTTCTCTTACCGTTTCCATTAAAAAACTTTTACACCTATAGAATTAGTAAAGAGGAATTTAAATTTATAAAAAGTGGATTTAGAGTTTTGGTTCCATTTGGAGGTAAGAGAGTCTTTACTGGTATTATAATTGATAAACATAAAAATATCCCTGATAGCTATGAACCAAAAGAAATTTTTGCATTTCAAGATGATTTACCTGTAGTAGATGAAAATCAAATATTGTTTTGGAAATGGATGAGTAATTATTACCAATGTTCTATGGGTCAAATATTAAAGGCCTCTATGCCAAGTAGTTTTTTAATTACAAGTGAAACTCTGTTAGAAAAGAATTTGAGTAAAAAGATAGATTACAGAAAAATCTCTGATGAAGAGATTTTAATTCTTGATGCACTTGATTTAAAAAAAATTAAAATTGATGAAGTGAGGCTTATTTTGAATAAAAAAAATATTTTCTCAATAGTGAATAACCTCATTAAAAAAGGCTATGTAAATTCTATACAATCTGTAAGGGATAGATATAAGCCAAAACTTGTAAAATATATAAAACTAGATAAAAGGTATAGTGAATCAAAAAACAAAAATAGTTACAATCTAGAGTTTAAAAAATCACCAAGAAAAAGAAAGATAATTCAATATATTTTGGAAAATTATTCAGAAAGTGAATGGATAAAATATACTTTATTAAAGCAGAAATGTAAATTAAACAGTTCAATTTTAAAGAAAATGATAGTTAAAAATATTTTATCAGAAAAAATAGTGCATGAAGACAGATTTAAAGTCAACTTCAGTGAGACTACCAAGTTGCTAAACTTATCCAAGCCTCAACTTTTGGCTAAAGAAAAAATTTTGAAAATATGGAAACAGAATTCTATTGTTTTATTCGAAGGAGTTACATCATCTGGTAAGACGGAAGTATATTCACATTTGATAAATAGATTTTTAAAAAAGGGATTTCAAATTTTATTTATGATACCAGAAATATCGTTAACTATTCAAATGGTTAGCAGGTTAAAAAAGATTTTTGGTAAATACTTGTCAGTTTATCACTCAAAATTTTCTAATGAGGAAAGATTTGAGGTATGGAATAATGTTATTAAAAACAAAGAAAAGGCAAGGATTATTGTTGGTGCTAGGTCCTCTATATTTTTACCTTTTCAAAATCTAAAATTAGTTGTTGTAGATGAGGAGCACGATTCTTCATTTAAACAGGAGAATCCTTCGCCAAGATATAATGCAAGGGATTCCGCAATAAAATTATCCAAAATACATAAAGCAAAATTGATTTTAGGTTCTGCCACACCTTCATT
Source organism: uncultured Bacteroidota bacterium (assembly GCA_902628605.1). Next base: position 11,886 of record CACONV010000021.1, on the reverse strand, counting down.
GGAGTCTAAATTTAATGCTTTTAATAAAAAATATGGTTACGTAAAACTTATGGAAAAATATGGAGCGTCAGCCCCACCTGAAATAAAGTGTATAGACATGAAAATCTATTATAAAGCAAATAAAATGAAAGGGTTGCTTACACCTGAGCTTTATAATTCGATACAAGAGAAATTATTATTAGGTCAACAAATATTATTGTTTCAAAATAGAAGGGGATATGCGCCTATTATCGAGTGTGTAACTTGTGGACATATTCCTTTATGCCGTAATTGTGATGTATCACTAACTTTTCACCAATACACTAATTCTTTAAAATGTCATTACTGTGGATTTAGTCAAAAAAATCAAAAAAAATGTCTAGAGTGCAATAGTGTTAAAATTGATATGAAAGGATATGGTACTCAACAAATCGAAGAACAAATTAAATCATTTTTTCCTAGTGCTAAAGTAGATAGAATGGATTGGGATACTACAAGAGGAAAATATTCAGTTGACAAAATTTTTGAAAAATTCGAAAATCATCAAATTGATATTCTAATAGGAACACAGATGGTGACCAAGGGTTTGGATTTTAAAAATATTGGATTAGTTGGAGTTATTAATGCAGATAACATTCTGTTTTTTCCTAATTTTAGGGCAAATGAGAAAGCTTTTCAGATTTTAACTCAAGTTGCTGGAAGAGCCGGGAGGTCGAAAATAAAGGGTTCAGTTCTAATACAAACATTTTCATCTAACAATAAAATTTTTGAACTGATAAAAAAACAAAATCATGATGGCTTCTATAATAAAGAAATTGCAGAAAGAAATCAATTTAATTACCCTCCATATTACCGACTAATTAAAATTTCTATCAAATCTAGAGACATAGAGACTCTTATAAAAGCTAGTAATTGGCTTTTTCAGTCATTAAGTAATGGATTCACTTATCCAATTTATGGGCCATTTGATCCCCATGTGTCTAGAATAAAAAATGAATTTATTAAACAAATCTTAATTAAATATCCAAATACAAATGTTAGAAATAAAATTAAAAGACATTTAATGAAATCAATTGAATCTTTTGAATCAATAGCAAAATTTAGAGTTATTAAACTCAATATAGATATTGATCCAAATTAATTTTTATTTTTCTTTGCCATAAAAGAGATATTATTTTGCCTAATCATTGAAATTAACTTATTTTTGCTGACCAAAAGTCAATTTATGAATCAATACGAAGCTGTTTTCATATTAAATCCCGTTTTATCTGAACAACAGATAAAGGAAGCAGTAAAAAAATTCGAGTCGTTCCTCATCGATAAAGGAGCAAAATTTGTCAACAAGGAAAATTGGGGATTAAAGAAACTCGCTTATCCCATTCAAAACAAAAAAAGTGGTTTTTATCATTTATTTGAATTTACTGTAGATCCTAGTGTTATAGACTCTCTTGAAGTTGAATTTCGTAGAGACGAGAGAGTTATGCGTTATCTCACGGTAAAACTTGACAAATTTGCCATCGAATGGGCTAAAAAAAGAGTAAAAAAGTTAAAGTCTAAAACAAAATCCTAGATATGTCAACAATTGATGAACAAAACAAAGGTCGTAAGGAAGGTGAGATAAGATATTTGACTCCTTTGAACATCTCCACAACAACTAAAAAATATGAACTTATTTCATGAAGAAATAAGTTTCTCCAAAATGACTTTTTCTCATCAAATGATAAGAATTTTTGTTTTGGAGCAGATCTACAGAAGTTTGAAAATTATAAACAATGAACCATATCACAATGAATAAGGAATTTAAATTGATATTTGCTACTAAAAACAAAGGAAAATACGATGAAGTAAAGAAAATGATGCCCAAAAATATCAACCTCATGAGCTTAAATGATTTGTATTTTAATGAAGATATAGAGGAGACTGGTGAAACTTTAATGCAAAATGCAAAAATAAAATCTGATTTTATTTTCAATAAGTATAGAATTAATTGTTTTGCAGATGATACTGGGCTAGAAATAGATTCTCTTAATGGTTTGCCAGGAGTTTATTCAGCTAGATTTGCAGGCAAAAGTTGTAATACTCAAGAAAATATAGAAAAAGTATGGGATTTGTTAACTGGATATAAAAACAGAAAAGCAAGGTTTAAATCTGTATTTTCATTAAACCTCAATGGGAAAACATTTATTTTTGAAGGTGAAATTGATGGGGAGATTATATTTCAACAAAAAGGACAAAATGGCTTTGGATATGACTCAATATTTATTCCGAAGGGATATACAAAAACTTTCGCAGAATTGAATTTAATTGAAAAGAATAAAATAAGTCATAGGTCAGAAGCTCTTAAAAGACTAATTATTTTTTTAGATAAACAAAAATATCTGTAATTTAATTTAAAGATTCGTTTTGGTTTTTAAAAAACATTTTTTTTACTTATTTATATCTTTGGTAATTTTCAATCTGGCTAGCGCACAGGATCAAACATCCCTCTTAAAAGGTAAAATAAAAAATGATAGCACAGATGAATATATGTCAAGTGTTCATGTACTCAATTTGAATTCTGTAGAGGGTGTTATTAGCGATCGTCAAGGTAATTTTGAAATTGCTGTAAAAGCAAAAGACACACTATATTTTTCCTATTTGGGATTTAAACCTTTAAAAGTTCCAGTAAGCAACGATATGATAAAACTTGGAATTCCAATTTTTAGACTTACCCAACTTTCATTTGCACTAGAGGAGGTAATAGTAAGACCTTATTCCCTAACCGGATATTTGGATATAGATGTTAAGAAGGTTCCACTAAATCCTGCAGGTAGATTTACTATTCCTGGGCTTCCTCAGTCAGGATATGAAGCTGGGAACAGAAATAAGTCCTCAATTTCCAAAGCAATTGGCTCATTATTCAACCCCGCTGACTTTTTATATAATCTTTTTGGAAAAAACCCTAAACAAATGAGAAAATTAAAAAAAATGAGAGAAGATGATGAAATTAAAAATTTACTTGCAACCAAATTTGACAGAGAGGTATTGGTGCAGCTTTTAGGTGTTAACAGACTAAATCTTGAAGAAATTTTAAGAAATTGTAATTATTCTAATGCATTTATTGGAGAAGCTAACGATTTACAAATTTTAGAGGCAATTAGTGGTTGCTACGAAGAATTTAAAATTCTTCAACTCTAAGATTCTTACAACAACAAATAAATTTAGCTATTAAACTAACGAATTTATGATTAAACTTTATCTTTGTATTAATGAAAAGCGAGCTAGTTAATTCATTAAATTCAATCTCACCAATTGATGGAAGATATCATAATAATACCATAAAACTATCTAGATATTTTTCAGAAAAAGCTTTTATTAGATATAGAATAATAGTTGAAATAGAATATTTTATATCTCTTGTTGAAATACCTCTTCCACAACTCAAAAGTTTTCCAACGAAAAAAATTAAAGATTTAAAAAATATTTATGAAAAATTTACAGTTGATGATGCGTTAGAAGTAAAAAGAATTGAAAAAAAAACAAATCATGATGTTAAAGCAATAGAATATTTTCTAAAAAATAAATTTGATTCAATTGGAATATCTCAGTTTAAAGAGTTTATTCATTTTGGTCTTACTTCTCAGGACATAAACAATACTAGCATACCTCTGTTAATCAAGAATGCAATAAATGAAGAATATTTTCCCAATATTAACGAAGTTTTATCAAATCTTAATAAACTATCTAACGAATCCAAAAACATCCCAATGCTTGCTAGGACGCATGGTCAACCTGCCTCACCTACAAAAATGGGAAAAGAAATAATGGTTTTTATTGAAAGGTTGGAAAATCAAATGAAAGTTCTAATGTCAATACCTAATGCTGCTAAGTTTGGGGGAGCCACAGGAAACTATAATGCACATTTAGTAAGTTATCCGAAAATCAATTGGAAGAATTTTAGTTCAACTTTTTTAGAAACGAAGTTTGGTCTCAAACACTCCTTTCCAACAACTCAAATTGAACATTATGATTATTTTTCCTCTCAATGTGACTCATTAAGAAGGATTAATAATATTTTAATAGACATGTGCAGGGATATTTGGCATTATATTTCTATGGATTATTTCAAGCAAAAAATATTGAAAAATGAAGTGGGTTCGTCGGCAATGCCACATAAGGTAAATCCAATAGATTTTGAAAACGCAGAAGGCAATCTAGGTGTTGCTAATTCATTATTTATTCACCTTTCACAAAAATTACCAATTTCAAGACTTCAAAGAGATTTAACTGATAGTACTACACTAAGAAATATTGGAGTACCTTTTGCTCATACTATTATAGCATTCAAATCCATAAACAAAGGATTATCTAAATTGTTCATCAACAAAGACAAAATATCAAAAGATCTGGAAGAAAATTGGTCAGTTGTGGCTGAGGGAATACAAACAATGTTAAGAAGAGAAGGGTATTTTGGTGCATATGAAAAACTTAAGGAACTTACTAGAATAAATAAAAAAATAAATCAAACTATAATTAATGAATTTATAAATTCACTGGACATTAGTTCGGAGATTAAAAAAGATCTTAAAAAGATTACACCCTTTAATTATGTTGGAATTTAAATTTGGCACTTTTTTTGTTTAAAAAGTATTTTTACTTTAGAAGGCTTATATTATGATAAAATTTGAAATTACAGTTAGAAGTTTAATTTGTTTGTCCGTATTTCTTCTTCTGTCGATAAAATGTTCTAAAAAAGATATTGATGATAATGAAATAAATGTTGTATCCGATGTGGAGTCTGAATCGAGTGACTCTTCACCAGAAATAACACTTTCGACAGAAATTAATGACTTTATTTGGAAAGGATTAAATCAATATTATTATTGGCAATCGGACGTTGCTGATCTTACAGACTCAAAGGCTACAATGGAAAGTGAATACATTGCACTTTTAAATTCTCAACAAGACAGCAAAGAATTTTTTGAAGGTTTGTTGCATCAAGATGACAGATTTAGTTGGATAGAAGAAGACTATGAAGTATTAGAAAATAAGCTTTCAGGTACAACTGCCTCTAATGGAATGAAATTTCAACTTTATGTGAGGGATGATGGAGAGAGTATAATTGGAGCAGTAACATATGTTCTACCGGAATCGGACGCATTTAACAAAGGTATAAAACGTGGAGATATTTTTAATAGTGTAAATGACAATGTATTGAACTTTAATAACTACATGTCTCTATTATATGGGGAACAAACAACTTACAGCATTCAGCTTGTAGATTATGATTCTGAAAATGATTTGGTTATTTCAAGGGATATAAGTGTAACACTTAATAAAGAAGAGAACTTCCAAGAAGTCCCGGTCCATAATGCTTCCATAATTATACACGGTTCAAAAAAGATAGGATATGTAATGTATAATAAATTTTTAGGAACCGTAGATAGTAACGGTGATGGCGAAGTAGATAGAGATTTTAATGAAGAGTTGATCGATTTATTTGTTTATTTAAAGAGTGAAAATTTGGATGAGCTTATCTTGGATTTGAGATACAATGGAGGAGGTTCGGTAAATACTTGTACCTACTTAGCTAGTTTAATAACTGGTCAATTCACAGGAACCATTTTTGCTAAACAAATATGGAATGATAAAATAATGGCATTTATTGAAGATAGAAACTCTAATGATGATCCATCAGACGATTTAAATTTCGACAATTATTTTACTGACACGAGACCAGACGGTAATCCACTTCCAAGCCTTAGTCTAAATAGGTTATATGTTTTGACTTCAAATAGAACTGCCTCCTCAAGTGAACTTCTCATTAATGGATTAACACCACATATTGATATAATACAAATTGGAATCAAAACAGTTGGAAAAAATGTTGGATCAATTACATTGTACGACTACACTGATAATGATCAACAAACTAAAAATCCAAAGCATAAATATGCGATGCAACCAATCGTTTTAAAAATTGCTAATAGTGAGAATTTTGCAGATTATAATTATGGGTTAGAACCTGATATAGAGTATAGGGAAAAGGCTTCAAACTTGGGCACCATTGGGGATAAAACTGAACCCCTGTTATCTTTAGCACTAGATCATATTTCCGGCAGTAGTAAAAAGAAAGATGAAGTTAAAGAATCTTTAATGCCCCTATTTGAACCTGGGATTGATAAAACTCAGCAAATGTATATTGATATAATAAATCTTAAGTTATTGGAAGGTTTTAAAATTCATAACTAATTCCGAATCGAAGATTCCTTCCTTTACTAGAATAATTTAAAATTTCAACATACTCTTTGTTAAATATATTATTAATCCAAAAATTAAATTTCATTTTATCTTTAGAGAATGCGTACCTCAAGTCCATTAAACCATATGAATTTAATATTTCTGTACCTCCCAGAGCTTCCCTTTTACCTCTATACCTATAGATAAAAGATAATTGTTTATTGTTTTTAAGATAATATGTAATTGATTCGTTGAAAGAGTGTTTTGGTAATCTTTGTAAAGTTCCTCTTTTAAGTTCATTGAAGGTATAATTAAAATTGAAATCCATTTTATTAAAAAATTTTTTCAAATAATCAATTTCAACACCTCTAAAGATTAAATCTGACGGAGAATTAATATATCCCCCTTTAAAAGTTGAAATGTCATATTCATAGATAATCTTGGGATTCTCTTCTCTTTCAAAGAAAACTATCGAAAGATTTCGTTTTTGGTTGTTAATTTCAATACCCATTTCCTTTGAAATACTTTCCTCTGGCAGTAATTCTTTATTTCCTGAATATGGATCATAGAGTTGATACAAACTTGGTGCAATAAATGCTGAGTTTAAAGTTGAAAATATTTTGATGTTTTCTGATTCTTTAAAGTCAATATTGTAGGAAGGATTTAAACTGTATGTGAAAAATTTACCATATGTCTGGTGATTATTAATTCTTCCTCCTAAACTGAGATTTAAATTTTTCCCACTCAAATAAACTAGATTTGAATATAACCCCACTTGACTAACATTTGGAACACCATCATAACCAGAATCTTGAAAAAGTATACCTTGAACTGAATAAATTTTATCTGAAATTTTGAATTTGTTAAGAATTTCTGCGCTTTTATTTGTTGATTTAAATGTTAAAGGATAATTATCTCTGTATTCTCGACTAGTATTCTGGAAGCCAGCCGTAATAGATATTTCACCTTTACCGTATTGATATTTGAATCTTGAATTGAGTGACTCCAAGAAACTAAGTCCAATAAAATTTGCATCTTCAATTGGAAAGGAATTGTCATAACCATTTTTAATTTGAGATTTATTTAAAATAACATACCATCCAATGGGCCCCTCTTTACTAGATAAATTGAGATTAAAATTATATTTAGAAAAATTATCAATCTCTGAGCCAGTTGATATAGCACTCATACCATTTGTATTTAGAGTTGATAAATTAAATCCTAACTTTAAAAAACTTAAATCCTTATTAAACCCCAAATTTGTAGAAAAGTAAGTCAAATTGTCTAATTTTCTTTTAGTATCATTTTCTGTCCCAGTGTATAAATCAATACTTAACGACTCCCTTTTGCCACTTTTTTTTGTTGTAATATTTATAACACCTGCTGAAGCAGAGCTACCATATAACGAACTTGAAGCACCTTTTAAAATCTCGAGGGACTCAATTTGATTAATATTCAAAAAATTTATATCAAAATCATTATCAATTCGTGAAGGGTCTGAAATTCTTACCCCATCAATTAAAATAAGAACCTGACTGTTGTTACTGCCTCTAATCGCATATCTTAAGTTTTGACCGGTAATTGATGCATTGCCTAAAGTAATTATTCCAGCCTTGGTTGACAAAAGTTCAGAAATATTTCTTCCTCCAAATTTTTTTAAATCTATACTATCAATTTTAATAATACTTCTTCCAGATTCTTTTCTTTTAATTGGTATTTGACTTTCAATTAATGTTATTTCATCTAAATAAAATGTTTTTGTGTCTAATGAATCCTTTTTTATATTCAAATCTTGAGCTTTTAAATTATTGGTAATATAAAAGAAACACAAGAGTAAGGTTTTTACTTTTACTTTCATATATGTAATAAATTAGTATGTAGATATTTTTATCCCGAAAAAATCATACAATATTTATTGGCAGGTCTCCTGGCTTGCTTTTTTCTATTCGCCTTCCCAAAAAAAATCAGTGGCATTGAGTTTATAGAAAAAACCTAAATAGGTATTAGCATACAGTTGCGGGAACAGCATTGTCTTTGAATCCAATTTCCCTTTTAATCTTCTAAATTTTAGAAAAACCAATTTTTAAATTTAAACAAAATTTGAATCAATTATGCGGATATGAATTTAATTTTCTCAGCAGCTTTATAGGATCTAAAAAGAATGAAAGAGTAAAATAAGTCACCTAAAATGGTATTTACAAAAAAAGGTATAGCTAGGGTAAAACATGTGATTAATCCTTCAATATTTTTTGGGTAACCTAGATACCAAACTCCTAGATTTGTTAAAATAAAAAAAATAACCGATGACAAAAAAACTGTTTTTACGTCTATTTTTGGGGATATAGATCCTAAAAAATATATTATGATAAATGATAGATAGACGAAAATATTTATAAAGGTTATTCCAATAAAAAGATCTGAAATAAACAAGGGAATAATTGGGAGGAAAACACTAAATAATTTATTGTTTAATTTTTTGGAAGAAAAAAGAGCAATCCCAGTTATTGGTGCAAAATTTGGAGGGTGAGGGACTAATCTAGATAGAATTGCCAAGATAATGATACCTGCTACTAATATATTTTTATTTCGTTCTTTTTTCAAATGATAATTATTTGGTTAAATACATTTTCCTTCTAGAATATAGGTTGTAAAAGTCATCATCTTTGAGGTTTTTTATGAAAATAATACTCTCCCCCGTACTTTTCATTTCAGGTCCAAGTTGTTTATTAACGTTAGGAAATTTATTAAATGAAAAAACGGGTTGTTTTATAGCATACCCTTCTAATTTGGGTTGAAATTTAAAGTCTTTTAATTTATTTTTTCTTAGCATTACTTTGGTGGCATAATTAACATAGGGTTCGTTATAAGCTTTAGCAATAAACGGAACTGTACGTGAAGCTCTAGGGTTAGCTTCAATAACATAAACTTTTTCATTCTTAATTGCAAACTGAATGTTTATCAGACCGACTGTATTTAAGGCTTTTGCTATTTTTAATGTGTGATCTTTTATTTGCTGGAGAACATATTCACCTATATTAAAAACAGGAAGGGTAGCATTCGAATCACCAGAATGAATACCACATGGTTCAATGTGCTCCATAATACCAATTATATGCACAGAGTCCCCATCACAAATAGCATCTGCTTCAGCTTCAATTGCTCCATCTAAGTAATGATCAAGTAGTAATTTATTTTTGGGAATCTTTCTTAAAAGATCTACTACATGAGCTTCTAACTCATCCTTATTAATAACAATCTTCATACCCTGCCCTCCAAGAACATACGAAGGTCTTACAAGAATTGGAAAATTTAATTTTTTAGAAAGTTCAATTGCCTGTTCAGCATTTTCAGCTACCCCAAAGTCAGGATATGGTATCTTATTATTCTTCAATAGATTTGAAAAGCTTCCTCTATCTTCGGCTAAGTCTAAAGATTTAAAACTGGTTCCGATTATTTTAATTCCGTATCTATCAAGTTTCTCTGCTAGCTTGAGTGCAGTTTGTCCTCCTAGTTGAACTATTACTCCTTCAGGTTTCTCATGCTGAATTATATCATAAATATGCTCCCAAAAAACGGGCTCAAAATATAATTTATCTGCAATGTCAAAATCTGTAGATACCGTCTCTGGGTTACAGTTTATCATAATAGTTTCGTAACCGCATTCTGATGCTGCTAAAACTCCATGAACACAGCAGTAGTCAAATTCTATACCCTGACCAATTCTGTTTGGCCCAGATCCCAGGACGATAATTTTCTTTTTGTTTGAAACCAAGCTTTCATTGTCAATGAAGGGATTTTTTTGACCAAGTTGCATTTCCGCTTCAAAAGTTGAATAATAATAGGGTGTTTTAGCCTGGAATTCGGCAGCACAAGTATCTACTAGTTTGTAAACTCTATTAATATTAAATTTTTTTCTTAGCTTGTAAATTTCACTTTCAACACAACCAAGCATGTACGCAATTTGTCTGTCAGCAAAACCTTTTTGCTTGGCTTCAAGAAGTAAATCCTTATCAAGACTTTTTATATTATAATTTGATATTTTTACTTCTAAATCATTTAATTCTTCAAATTGTTTTAGAAACCACATATCAATTTTTGTTATTTCGTGAATTTTTGACAACGAGACTCCTAATTGAATAGCATCATAAATTACAAAAACTCTATCCCAACTTGCATTTGTAAGTTTTTCAATTATTGTATCGTAATCTTTATATCCTTTCCCATCAGCTCCAAGGCCATTTCGTTTTATTTCGAGAGATTGAGTTGCCTTGTGAAGAGCCTCCTGAAAAGATCGGCCAATTCCCATAACTTCCCCTACCGATTTCATTTGCAATCCAAGAATTCTGTCTGAACCTTCAAATTTGTCAAAATTCCAACGAGGTATCTTAACAATTACATAATCAACAGAGGGCTCAAACAATGCTGATGTAGATTTTGTAATTTGGTTATCGACTTCATCCAAAGTGTAACCTATTGCCAATTTTGCAGCAATTTTAGCTATCGGATATCCTGATGCTTTTGATGCCAATGCTGATGATCTAGAAACTCTTGGATTAATTTCAATTGCAATAATTTCTTCTTTTTCATCTGGACTTACCGCAAATTGAACATTGCAACCCCCAGCAAAGTCTCCAATATTTCTCATCATTTTTATTGCCATGTCCCTCATTCTTTGAAATGTTTCATCAGATAAAGTCATGGTAGGGGCAACAGTGATGGAGTCACCGGTATGAATCCCCATTGGATCCATATTTTCAATAGAGCAGATTATTACAACATTGTCATTTTTATCCCTTAACAATTCTAGTTCATACTCTTTCCAACCCAGTAAAGCTTTATCAATTAATACTTCATGGATTGGTGATGCTTCTAATCCCCTTGTTAGTAATTCATCAAAGTTTTCTGAATTATGAACAAAAGAAGCACCTGTCCCTCCAAGAGTAAATGAAGGTCTAATAACTAATGGAAATCCAAAGTTCTGAGCAATTTCTTTTCCCTTTAAAAAAGAGTTTGCTGTTTCGGCTGGTGCTACTGGAATATCAATTTTCTTAAGAAGCTCTTTGAATCTTTGTCTATCCTCAGTAATGTTGATAGCTTCAATGTCAACTCCAATTATTTCAACATTGAAGTCATCCCAAATACCCTTTTCGTCTGCCTCTATACACAAATTTAAGGCAGTTTGACCCCCCATAGTTGGAAGTACTGCATCTATCTTATTGCCTGATAAAATTTCAATTATTGATTTAGTATTTAAAGGCTTTAAAAATATATGATCTGCCATGGTGGGGTCAGTCATTATAGTCGCAGGGTTAGAATTAATTAAATAGGTTTCTATTCCATCTTCTCGAAGTGATCGTAAAGCTTGGCTTCCTGAATAATCAAACTCGCAAGCTTGCCCAATTATTATCGGTCCCGAACCTATAATTAGAATTTTTTTTAAATCTTTTCTTTTAGGCATAGATACTTATAAAAATAAAAAAGGTGTAACTCTAATCAAAGTAACACCTAAATAATTTAATTTAAAATTTCTCACTTTTTATGCCTGGGTTCAGATGAAACAGATATTTTTTTTCTCCCTTTAGCTCTACGACTTGAAATAACCTTTCTTCCGTTTGCAGTAGACATTCTTTCCCTAAAACCGTGTTTATTTTTTCTCTTTCTTTTAGATGGTTGGTAGGTTCTTTTCAT
>CACONV010000020.1 GCA_902628605.1 uncultured Bacteroidota bacterium | reverse complement strand
TAGATTCTCTAAAAATAAAACTCCATATAAAAACAATTTTGGGATTAGTTTAGTAAGAGAGAAACCTAAGTTAAGAGGAGGTTATTACTTTCATATAGAACCCAGTAACTCATTTAGTGCAGTAGGCTTCTGGCAACCAGAAAAAGATGATTTATTCAGAATAAGAAAAGAAATAGATTTAGATGGAAAGGAATTTAGTGATGTCATTTCAAGCAAATTAATAACAAAAAAATGGGGAAATTTGATTGGAGATTCGTTAAAATCAAGTCCAAGAGGATTTTCCAAAGATCATGAGTATATATCACTTCTTAGAAGAAAGTCCTTTTTATTTAAAAAAAACTACACTGATCAGGAAGTTATATCAAAAGACTTTATTGATAAACTAAATCAAGATTTTCTTGTCACAAGAATTTTTTTAGATTACATGTCAAATGTCTTGACAACTGACCTTAATGGTATTTCTTTAATAAATTAATATAATTAATATTATGTCAAATAGAATATGTATGTATTAATACCTGTATCATAACATAATACCACAACTCTATTTATTATCTTTATTAAAAAATATAGTTATGCTTAAAAAAGCTTTATTAATAATTTCAGCACTATTAATTATTATAGGATCATATTTATTCTATTCTGTTTACATAAATCCAAAAAGTCCAAAAGATACTTTGAGTTTTACAAAAAATGATTTAACTATTAATGTTGATTATAGTAGACCATATAAACGAGATAGATTAATTTTTGGAAGTGAAAAGGATAACGCTCTTGTCCCCTTTGATCAATATTGGAGACTTGGTGCAAACGCTGCCACAACATTTATGATTAATAAAGACGTAGTTTTTGGAGGAAATAAATTATCTAAAGGGAAATATCGAATGTATGCTATACCTGGTAATGATTCTTGGGTAATTGCTTTAAACTCTGAGTTTGATAAGTTTGGATATTATGAACCTAATTATGAAAAAGATATTTTAAGAGTAAATATTCCCTCAATCAAATTATTAACTTCAATAGACCAATTGACCATAGATGTCGTTGAAGATGAGGACTTTGTTGGGTTAAGAATTAGATGGGACAAAACATCCGTCACTATTCCTATTGAATAATGGGCTTTTTTTCTATTAAGAATTTTTTCAAAATATTTGTTTTTGTTTCAATTCTTGGCTCCTTATGTTATTTTATAATTGAAAGATTACACTACGCATATGACGTTATTTCATTTGAGGACTATAACCCAAAATCGACACTTGTAGTTTCCTCCAATGAAATAAAAAGATCAAAATATCCCTTTATTGATATTCATAACCATCAGTTTGATATGCCAGTAAAAGACTTATCTGATTTAGTTTCTGAAATGGATAGTCTTAATATGGCTTTTATGGTTAACCTTAGTGGTTTTAGAGGTCAATATCTTAAGATGTGTTTGGACAACATTAAAAAAAATGCACCTGAGAGATTAGGAGTTTTCGTTAATTTAAATTGGGAAAATATTGATTCAGATACATTCCTTGAAAATAATATTAAAATTTTACGTGATGCAAAAAAAGATGGTGCTATTGGCTTAAAAGTATATAAGTCTCTTGGTCTTACAGACAAAGATTCAAGTGGAAATAGAATTGCTATTAATGATCCAAGAATAGATCCAATTTGGGAAGAATGTGGAAAATTAGGTTTTCCAGTGTTAATACACTCTGCCGACCCTGCTTTGTTTTGGAAGCCTAAAGACAAGAATAATGAGCGTTGGCTTGAATTAAAGCAAAAACCGAATCGTTATAGAAATCCTGACCTTTTCCCCTCTTTTGAATCGATTATAGCAGAGCAACATAATGTTTTCGAAAAACATCCAAAGACCACATTTATAAACGCTCACCTTGGTTGGATGGGAAATGATTTAGATCGACTTTCTTCACATTTAGATAAATATCCAAATGTTGTGACTGAAATTGGAGCAGTATTAGCTGAGTTAGGTAGACAGCCAAAAAGAGCAAGAAAATTTTTTATAGATCATCAAGATAAAATACTTTTCGGAAAAGATGCTTATAACCAGCAAGAGTATTATACTTATTTTCGAGTATTAGAGACCGAAGATGAATATTTTGATTATTATAGAAAAAGACATGCTTTTTGGAAAATGTACGGTCTAGGTCTACCAGATTCCATACTAAAAAAGGTGTATTATAAAAATGCTTTACGTATTTTACCAAGCATAAATAAATCACTTTTTAAATCATGATAATAGTAAATACTCCAGAAATACCTAATAAAAAAATAAGAGAGGTTCACGGAATAGCTCGCGGCAGCACTGTAAGGGCGAGAAATGTAGGTCGCGATATTTTTGCTAGCTTGAAAAACATTGTTGGCGGCGAAATATCGGAATATACTCGTTTACAGGCAGAATCAAGAGAACAAGCTTTACAAAGAATGGAAGAAGACGCAAAAAATATGGGTGCTAATGCTATAATTAATGTCAGATTAACAACCTCAATGGTCATGCAAGGTTGTTCTGAAATATTAGCCTACGGAACTGCTGTAACTGTAGATTAAGTTGCCCAAACTTTTCCACCGTATTTATTTATAGGTATACAACCTTCGTATTTCCCGGGTGTTTTGTCGTAATTGGCAGCCATAGTTGCTCCCACTTCAGAATTAAAATAACCCAAAACCGTCATATTTTTCATTAAACTAAAAAAAGGATTCCATTGATTATCTCTTGCCATTTTTGACACAAATTCTATTTTTTCCTTATCACTCTTTTTTAAGAAACTTTTAGATCTTAAATAATCAATTCCTGAGTCAATAATATGTATTTCACTTTTTGAGAGAAAAGCTTCAATCATTTCATCTATAAATCTATAAACCAATGCTTTACTTGCTGATGGCGTATCAGTTTCAGGTATTATAATATCTATCCATTCAATTATATAATTGAGATTTGATATATCAATCTTTTTAGGAACCCATTTCTCCGAATTATCAATTTTACACCCACTTAACACTCCACTTACTAGGGTTGGTGAAATTAGACCTAACCCAAAATATGAAATTGTATTTTTCAAAGCCTTTCTCCTACTTACTAATTTCATAAGTTCCTCTTTTTAAGTTCTTTAACTGCGTAGTCACAGGCCCTTGCAGTGAGCGCCATGTAGGTCAGAGAAGGGTTTCCCCATCCATTAGAATTCATGCATGATCCATCTGTCACAAAAACATTTGGAATATCATGCATCTGATTCCATTTATTTAATACTGATTTCTTTGGACTATTTCCCATTCTTGCTGTACCCATCTCGTGTATGGATAATCCAGGTTCGCTCGGGTTGTCATATGTATTTATATCTTTAAAACCAGAAATATCAAGCATTTCAGCACTTGAAGAGGCCATTTCTTTTCTCATTTCCTTTTCATTTTCACCAAATTCCATATCAACAACTAATTTCGGAATTCCCCACCTATCAATATTATCATAATCTAGTTCTACTTTATTTTCAAATTTTGGTAAACATTCACCAAATGCTAAAAAAGTAAAGTACCAATCCCCTGGCTTAGTTATTGAATCTTTGTATTTTTTTCCAAACTCAAGACTGTTCATACCTCTATCCCATCCATCTCTTACCCCCCATCCATAGGTACTGAAACCTCTTAAATAATCCTTTCTTTCTGTCTTTCTATCTAAATTTTGAAATCTGGGTACCAATACATCTACCGGTCTTCTTCCTCTGTAATATTTATTTTCATATCCTTTATAGCGTCCATAAGCTCCAACTTGAAAATGATTATCCATTAAATTGTGTCCAAGTTGACCACTTCTATTTCCTAGTCCGTCAACAAAAGAATTCTTTACCGAATTAAGAAGAATACTTGTGCTCCCAAGTGTTGATGCACACAGAAATACGATTTTTGATTTAAATTCTATTG
The DNA here is from genome assembly GCA_902628605.1 of uncultured Bacteroidota bacterium. The sequence goes on along the minus strand of CACONV010000020.1, from coordinate 10,177 downwards.
TTTCTTTAGTTATTTCATCAATAATTCTAACTCCTGTTGCTTTCTTAGTGTTTTTGTCAAAAAGGATTGTGTGGACAATAGAATTCGGTCTTAAGGTCATATTGTTTGTTTTTTGAGCTGCTGGTAAGGTTACTGAATTGCTGCTGAAATAAGCACCATACGGACATCCTCTAACGCATAAGTTTCTTGCCATGCATTTTCCCCTTCCGCCATGGGGCTTAGTTAAATTAGTTGTCCTACCAATTGTTAGAACTCTATCACTGTAGTGATTGGCAATTTTCGACTTTATATGTTTCTCGATGCAATTCATGCTCCATGGAGGTAGAAAATTCCCATCGGGTACTTGAGGTAAATTATCTTTATTTCCGCTTACACCTATAAAGTTCTCGACATAATCATACCATTTTTTTATATCCTTGTATCTAATTGGCCAATCAAGCCCTACTCCATCTTTTGCATTTGACTCAAATTCTACATCCCCTCTTCTATAAGCCCATCTCCCCCACATTAAAGATCTACCTCCAACTTGATAACCTCTTGTCCATAGAAAAGGTTTTTTTTTGGGTATACTCGTGAACATTATCTTTTACAAAAAAATGTTTTGTTGATTGTTTAACAGCATACGATGTTTTACTTTGAACATAATAAATATCCTTTTTTTCTTTAGGTGTAAGTTCATCAGCATATGGAAGTTCCCAGGGATTAAGATTCATTGTAGGGTAATCCTTTAAATGTTCGACCATTCTCCCCCTCTCTAAAACAAGGGTTTTTAGGCCTTTTTCACACAACTCCTTTGCTGCCCACCCACCACTAATTCCTGTTCCTACAACTATAGCGTCATATGATTGATCTTCTTTTTTTATATTGATACTCATATAATTGAAAAGGGCTTATAATCTAAAAATAAATAATTATGCAATAATTTTTTAGAGTTATCTATAATTAAAGTGTAATTTTCAATTATGAAAATTATTATCCTGCTTATTGGATTTATTGCCTTAATCTTTGTAGGTGTTAGCCAATACGATAAAGTTAAAAAAGAAAACTTTGAGAAACGAGACAACTAGCTTTTCTCGCAACAAACAATATAATATCGATTATAAAAGTATCTCAAGATTGGTCTTATTCCAATTTTAAATGGATCAGGAGATGTCCAAAGTTGAAAATCCATGATTTTCCAGTTTGTCTTCCCTAGTAAAAAGTTGAACTGTTTTATTTCAAACTCATGATAATGCTTATCAAAATCATCTTTTTCGTTCCAATATGCACTCGCAAACCACAGCTTGAGTGGTACAGAGGCTATTAATTTGTCTGATTTTATGTTTTTTAAAATATTATATGGAGAAAGCATATGTTCAAAAATTTCAAAGGCAGTTATGCAGTCATATTTTTTATTACAATATTTTAAGTAATCATCATCTAAATTTTCACCCCTAGTATTTGTTATGTTATAACCAAGAGATGAAATTTTTCTAGAAAGTTCATTTTTAGCCCCTAAATCAAGAATTAGGTCATTTTTATTAAGATGTTTCTTTAAAAAAGAAATTGTTTTAAGGTGCCTTTTTTTATGTGTAAATGAGATGCTCATTTTTCTCTGTATGATCCCATAAAAACGTTCACTGAAGAATCTATCGGATTACCCGTGGTTCTTCTAAAACTAACTATTTGTCCTGTGTGATATATAGCGTCAGCTATAGGGCCATTTAAAAGATTCCATATTGGAAAACTTTTAATTGTTCCTCCCCTATTAAACTTAATTTTCATTTGATCTAACTCCTCACTATTTAAGTTTGAAAAATTTTTACTTGCCTTTTCAAGAAATTGCAATGTTTCATTTCTTATGCTTTCGTAATCACTTGGGATATCTATATCTGGTCTTTCATTTATTTTAGATAAAGTTGTATTGTATACTGTTTTGGATAGAGTGAAAATATGGACCATAGTTTCTTTTGTTGAATAAGCATTTTTTGTTGGTCTATATATTAAATCATTTTCTTTTAATTTTTCTGTTGCCCAGTAATACCTATACCCTAGCCCATTAATCATTCTAGAAATAATATTTCCATTATTTATTTCAGTTGGATACTCGGATATGTCTTTAAAATATTCGCTGGTTTGTGACACTATATTTAAATGATATAATCCTAAAAGTATAAAAAAAACAGCTCTCATATAAGATTTAAAAATACTAATGAATATGTTAAATTAGCTATTAAATGAAAAAGAAGTTAAATAGTCTTTCCGATTTATCAACTATAAAATTTGATAATTTGTCACCTGACAAAGAGGATATTATTGATCCAATTGAAGAGGAATATGAAAAGCTACATTTTGAATTACATTTCAGCAAAAAAGGAAGATCTGGTAAAATAGTTACTCTTGTTAAAGGGATAGATATAGATAAAGATACTTTGGAGTATATTTCTAAAAAGCTAAAACGTAAACTGAGCGTTGGAGGAAGTATTAAAGATGGGGAAATAATTATTCAGGGAAATAATAGGGACAAAATAGAAGATATTTTATTGAAAATGGGTCACTCCGTGAAAAAAATTGGAGGATAACCTATATTTGCATCTAAATTCTTAAAATTGACTGCTTTTTATCTAAGAAGATTCTTTTTAATATTTTTTTTAATTGTATTATCCTGTTCAAAGTATGAAGATGAGTTACAATATAAATTAAAAGCCTATGAGATTTCTGTTGATTCTTCTGATGGAGGTGCAGTAAGTTACGAAGGGGGTTCACTAGAGGCTGGATCTAGCCTCACCATTAGTGCTACTCCTAGCAAAGGATTTAAATTCATTGGATGGTCAGGAGATGCCACAGGAAACGAAAATCCTCTTACGCTTGAGGTTTATTCTGATTTATCAATTACCGCAATTTTTGAAAGAATAAAACACACTTTAGCAGTTGCGATTGAAGGTTCAGGGCAAGTTAGTAAGACCATTATAAGCTCTGCAAAAGGTGAGGAATACAATCAAGGAACAGTTGTAAGATTGACAGCCATTCCAGATAGTGGATCCGTTTTCACAACCTGGTCTGGTTCATCTACGAAGACTTTTAGTGAAATTGACATCACCCTTGATGGACCTAAAACAGTTACTGCAACTTTTGAAGAACAGATATTTGATTTCTTAGATGAGGACAACGTATTTATAGGTACAGGTAGGTGGAAAATTAGAAGACCAAGTACTGGAAATAGAGACTCAGGGAAATCACTTGTTTGTGAATTAAGTGAATCTATATATAGACCAGATGGAACATTTACAGTTCTTTTAAATGATAAAACCATTAATGGCACGTATGAGGTAAAAGATATAGGAAATCTTATCTATAATATCATTTTAATGATAAATGAGACCAATTGGGGAAGAGTTGAAGATCTTGTAATCACTAAAAACTATACAAGCTTTAAACTTATATCAAATGGATGCGATAATAATTTTGTTGGTGACAGGGATAAAGATTATGATCCCAAAAAGGACCCTTATGTATGTAAAATAGAAAGTTCTTTATCTAGTGGTCCTCAATCGCAAACTGTAACGCAAACACAATCTATTGCAGATGCAGAATATGAATTTACTACAGATTGTAATGAACCATTAACGGCTTCTGCTTTTAATCTACCACCGGGTGTTACAATGACATTTAATAATAATATTGCAAAAATTAGTGGTACACCAACGGATCAAGCAACCGGAACATATACGTACGTAATTAGCGTTAACAATTCACCAACAGCATCTTCTACATCGAGTGTGGTTCAAGCAACCACCTCCTCCACTATTGAAGGCTCAATTACTATACAAGCTAGAGTAATTTCAACTTGTACGATCTCCTCTACTCTAGTTAGCGGACCTATTAGTCAAACTGTTACTCAAACATTACCAATTGAAAATGTCACATATCAATTTGCTACAAATAATTGCACAAGTACATTATCTGTAGTAGCAACTAATTTACCCCAAGGTGTAACTATGAACTTTAGTAATAATCAAGCAGTAATTAGTGGAACACCTACTAATCAAGCATCAGGAACGTATAATTATGGAATAATCACTAGTAACTTATCTACATCCACAACAGTTAGCGGAACTATTTCAGTGTTGGCTAGCTCTACTTTAGCTACTTCTACAACTTGTTCAATAAGCGTAACTGGAGTTCAAGGTCCTCAATCTCAAACTGTATCGCAATCTGTTGCAATTCAAAATGTGACCTATCAATTTGCTACTAATAATTGTACAGGTACATTATCTGCTAGTGCTAGTAATTTACCACCAGGTGTATCGATGAACTTTAGTAATAATCAAGCAGTAATTAGTGGAACACCTACTAACCAAGCATCAGGAACGTATAATTATGGAATAATCGCTAGTAACTTATCTACATCTACAACTGTGAGTGGGTCTATTTCAGTACTTGTAAGTTCCACTTTAGCAACTTCTACAACTTGTTCAATAAGCATAACTGGAGTTCAAGGTCCTCAATCTCAAACTGTATCGCAATCTGTTGCAATTCAAAATGTGACCTATCAATTTGCTACTAATAATTGTACAGGTACATTATCTGCTAATGCTAGTAATCTACCACCAGGGGTAACTATGAACTTTAGTAATAATCAAGCAGTAATAACTGGAACACCTTCGAATCAAGCTTCAGGAACATTTAATTATAGTCTTACTGTTTCTGGGACTACTAAATCTTCTACTGTTACAGGAACTATAACTGTAGTGGCTAGTTCTACAACTTCGACTAATTCTAACATCTATTTTGAAAATGGTACTTGTAAATGTCCTAATGCTAATGTGGGAGACACCGCTACCATAAGTGGAACGCTTTATACTGTAGTTGATAATTCAACTATTGCTGGTCAGATTACAAATGGAAATGTGAATCTGTGTACTACATTGATTTCAGATATGAGTAACCTTTTTCAAAACAATCTAACATTTAATTCTGATATCAGTTTCTGGGATACATCTAACGTTACAACAATGCAAGAAATGTTTGCAGGTGCAAACTTATTCAACAAAAATATTGGAAGTTGGGATACCTCTAACGTGACAAATATGAACTGGATGATGCAGAGTCCTGCATTTAATCAGGATATAGGAAATTGGAATACATCTAATGTTACTACTATGAGGGGAATGTTTTATAACGCAACTTCATTCAATCAAGATATAGGTAATTGGGACACTTCAAATGTCACTGACATGAGAGAAATATTTATTAATACTATTTTTAATCAAGATATAGGGAGGTGGGATACTTCCAGTGTGACTGATATGTATCGAATTTTTATGAATGCAACTTCATTCAATCAAGATATTGGAAATTGGAATACATCTAATGTTACTAATATGAGGGGAATGTTCGAGGGAGCAACAGCTTTTAATCAAGACATTGGTAATTGGAATACTACTAAAGTAATTACTACGAGAGAAATGTTTAGAGGTGCCTCCTCATTCAATCAAGACATAGGGAGTTGGAATACAAATAATGTCACAGATATGTCATATATGTTTAAAGGCGCTAGTTCTTTTAATAAAAATATTTCATCTTGGAACACCTCTAGCGTTACAAATATGTATGAAATGTTTGCCGATGCTACCTCATTTAACCAACCATTGAATTCCTGGAATGTTTCAAATGTTACCGATATGATGTCAATGTTTCAAAATACTCCATTCAATCAAGATATAGGTAATTGGAATACATCTAATGTTACTACTATGAGGGGAATGTTTAGGGGTGCAACTTCTTTTAATCAAAATATTAATAACTGGAACGTTTCAAAAGTATTAAGTATGAAAATTATGTTTGAGGGAGCAACCTCTTTTAATCAACCCCTTGGTAATTGGAATACTTCTAATGTAACCGATATGAGTGGAATGTTTTCTATAACCTCTTTCAATCAGGACATAAGTAATTGGAATGTTTCTAGTGTAACAAATTTTAATGCTACATTTTCTAGAGCCGGAAGTTTCAACCAAAATATAGAGGCCTGGAATACTGCTAATGCTATAAATATGGAATCTATGTTTAATCTAGCTTCCAATTTCAATCAGAATTTGTCAGGTTGGTGTGTTAGTAATATAGGCTCCGAGCCAAATGGTTTTTCAACAAGCTCAGCTCTTACAAATGCAAATAAACCAAAATGGGGTAAAGAGTTTACTATTTCACTTACAAGTGGAGCACAGTCACAAACAGTAACTGCTTCTACGGCAATCGCTAATATCGTTTACACCGCAACATCTATTTGCTCAGGAACACTGTCAGCTAATGCTACAGGATTGCCAACTGGTGTTACTTCCACTTTTAATAATAACGCTGTCACTATATCAGGTACCCCAAATCAAAATGGCACATTTAACTATTCACTTGCAATTTCTGGAGCTTCAACATCTCAGACAGTGACAGGAACTTTAACTGTTAACTCAGCAAACGCAACCCAGAGTTATACAATCAACGTTACTGCACAAAATAGTGCTAACTATCAATTATCGGGTAACGACAGAAATGGAAATGTCACAGGAAACGATCCAACCGTTACAATCAATTTAGGTGACACCTTAACATTTAATGTTAGTGCACAAGGACATCCATTTTATTTAAAAACTCAAGCCTCTACAGGTACAGGAAATCAAGTTAGTGGGGCAACAAACCAAGGGACTCAAAATGGAACGGTAACTTGGACTCCTACTTCAGCAGGTACCTATTACTATATTTGCTCACTCCATGGTGGCATGGTTGGTACAATAACAGTCAATTAGGAACAAAATCGGACCTTTAGGTCTTAAGAAATACTCTTCTTATAAAGATAAAAACTATTATTAATAAGGAGTATATAATAAAAAATGGAATAATAAAAGCTTGTAGTTTTAAAACAAGCATAAGTGCCATTATAAATAATTGAAAACCAAGACCGTAAATTGACACCAGTGTCATAAACCATTTCGGGAATGGTTTACTTTTTACTGCATTTCGATCCATATAATAGATTGTCTTATCAAAAGGAATATAAAGTACGTAGTAAATCTTGTAAAAAATATCAACCGCTAATTGACTCTCTCCATTTAATGCTTTAGGTGTATTATTTTCGAAAATTCGACTTGTTAAATCACCTTTCACTGAATTTCTTAAAATTACATAGTAGTAATTGTAAAGTGTTCCTTGAAGTTGAATTGCTAAAAAAGCGATTATCATATAAATCAATGAAATATCAGTGATGTACCAAAGTGTTAATAAAAAACAAAAATTAAGTATTAGGTCTGATATTGAATCATAAAAACGCCCAACATAAGAAGGTTTTTTTTTAAGACGTGCTAAATCGCCATCCGCAGCATCTAAAATTGATTTTAATAGTAACAAAAAAGCTGAGGTAATAAGATATCCATTTAGTAATAGCCATATAGCTATAAATCCGGTAATTATAAACATGGTTGTTACATGAATAGGCGTTAAAGAAGTATTTTGAAGCTTAGTGGCTATAAACTGTCCAAGAGATCGGCCGTAATCAGATAAATCTAAAAATTGATGCTTTTCAGGTAATTTTGACATCTTTAAAATATAGGGAAGAGATTATTTATGAAAAGTGATTGTGTTGGTTATTTAATTAAATGGTTATCACTTTTATAAAGATAATTAAAGATTTCAATTAGGAAAAAAAATTAAGTGCTACTGTACACAATTACTCTGTCGAATGTTGTACAATATATCACCTTTTGATGTAAGGGAATTATTGAATTAGAAGCTACCACTCTATTTCCCTTATACCTTTGTTATTTAAATATTTATTACAGGTACTAAAGTGTTTATTTCCAAACCATCCTCCCCTATTAGCACTAAGAGGAGATGGATGTCCTGATTTTAGGATTAAATGCTTTTTTTCATCAATTAACTGTATTTTTTCTTTGGCATAGTTTCCCCAAAGAAGAAAAACGATATTGTTTTTTCCTCTAGATATAGTATTTATTACAATATCCGTAAATTTTTGCCAACCAATGTTTTTATGACTCCCAGCAGAGTTAGCTTTTACAGTTAATACAGAATTCAAAAGAAAAACACCTTGTTTTGACCATCTAGTAAGATCTCCACTTCTAGGATAAGGAATGTTAAGATCTGTTTCAATTTCCTTAAATATATTAACAAGAGAAGGAGGATGTTGAATATTGTCTTTTACCGAAAAACAAAGTCCATTTGCTTGTCCTATTCCATGGTAAGGGTCCTGCCCTATTATAACTACCTTTATTTTATCGAATGGACAGTCATCGAAAGCTTTAAAAATCAATTTACCGGGAGGGTAACAAGTATTATTTGAATATTCATGCTTAACATTTTCAACAAGAGCATGAAAAAATGAATCTTCAAAAACTGATTTAAGCTCCTTTTCCCAACTCTTATGTATGCTTACCTTCATATTTTGAGTAATTTTGTCAACTAATTTATGAAATTTAAGTTTTGAATATTCCTAATAAAACATCAGTAGATCTAGAATTTCAGACATTATTGGAACAGATTTCATCCTATGCAGTTACTTCAATCGGCAAGGAAGAAATACTTAGTATATCAACAATTAATGAAAAAGATGAGATAGAGTACCAATTAGATCTTGTTTCGGAATATACCTCTTCATTTGATAATGAAAACAAGATTCCTAACCATTATTTTGATGAATTTTTAAAAGAAATCAAGCTACTTAAAATTGAAAATAGCACTATAGAGATTGAAGGATTTAGAAAAATATCTAACACAAATTATACAGTTAATAAGCTAATCAAGTTTTTTAAAAAGTTTAAACGCTATTACCCTGCCCTTCATAGTATGACTAGCCATATAGAATTTGATGAGAAGCCTAAAAAGAAAATTTCATCAGTTATAGATAATTATGGAAATATACATAACAATGCCTCAGAAAAATTATTTTCAGTGCGCAAAGAAATTGGTATTGTAAAATCAAAAATTGGTAAGACATTTCAAGACGCTCTTAAATATTACAACTCTACAGATTACCTTGATGATATTAAAGAAAGTTTTGTTGATAATCGTAGAGTATTAGCAGTAAAATCATCTTACAGAAGAAAAGTAAATGGAACAATAATAGGAAGTTCAAAAACAGGAAGTATTGTTTACATTGCCCCAGAGGAGACAATGAAATATTCTCTTGAACTAAATAATTTAGAATTTGAAGAAAAGGAGGAAATAAAAAGAATTTTAAAAGAATTGACAGATTTTTTTAGGCCCTATTGTGGTGTTTTTGAGGATTATATAAGATATTTAACAAATTTGGATTCAGTTTATTCAAGAGCAAAACATGCTTTTTCTATTAATGCTGTAAAACCAAATATTTCAGAAACCAGAGAAATCCAACTTTACGGTGCCTACCACCCCCTTCTTTTAAAACATAACCAAGATAATGACTTAAGCACATTCCCACAAGATATTTTAATTAAGGATGAAATGAGAATTCTTGTAATATCCGGGCCAAATGCAGGAGGAAAGAGTATTACTTTAAAAACGATGGGGATATTACAATTGATGTTTCAAAGTGGAATTTTAATTCCAACACATCCTAAATCTAAAATTTTCATTTTTGATCAAATTTTAACAGATATTGGTGACAACCAATCCATAGAAAACCAGTTGAGTACATATTCTTATAGGTTAAAAAACATGAAATATTTTTTAGAAAATTGTGATAAAAACACTCTTTTTTTGATTGATGAGTTTGGGACTGGTTCAGACCCGGATCTTGGTGGTGCTTTAGCTGAAGTATTTTTGAAAGAATTTTATGATTCTGGTGCCTTTGGAATTATAACAACTCATTACTCTAACCTAAAGGTAATGGCTAGCGAATTAGATTTTATGGACAATGCCAATATGCAATTTGATTCTGAAACTTTTGAACCATTATTTAAGCTTATAACCGGAGAAGCTGGAAGCTCCTACACGTTCGAAGTGGCTAGTAAAAACGGTATCGAAAATTTTTTAATAGATAAAGCGAAAGAAAAAGTTGATTTAGAGAAGGTTCGTTTTGAAGGAGTAATTTCTAAATTGCAAAAAGAGAGAGTAAAAAACAGTGAGGAGTTAACAGAACTTAAAAGACTACAAATTGATACAAGGGTTAAAAAAGACGAGAATGAAGTTTTAAATGAAAAACTAACTAATAAGCTAT
>CACONV010000019.1 GCA_902628605.1 uncultured Bacteroidota bacterium | reverse complement strand
CTTACACCTGATGTATAAAAATTGAATTTATTTTTAATTATTTTTTGAATTTGGGAATCATTTCCAATTATTATTCCTGGATTTAAAATCACAACTGGAACACCTTCTTGAGAGGCTCTCCACACTTCCATTTCTGAACCGTATTTAGAGTAAGAATATGGCGTTTTGTCAACTTCGGGATTCCATTGGGTATCTTCTGTGATTTCCTCTTTATTACCTTCTCCTATGGCAGCAATTGAACTTATAAAACAAAGTTTTTTGATTTTTTTCTTTATAGAATTATCAACTATGTAGGTGGTTCCCGTAATGTTTACTAAATTTAAATAACTGGTTTTATAAAATGCCATCGATACGTATGCTGCACAATGATAAACTTGAATAACACCGTCGAATAAACTTTGTACTTCGGAAAAATTTGTGATGTCAGCTTTTCTCCAAATGATTCTGTCAAAAATTTCTTCTTTGTTTTTTGAGATAAAAAAAAGTCTTGTTTCTTCAAGTTTTTTTTCTCTCCTAAATTGACCAATTAAATTATCCCGTTTTTTAGATAATGACAAAATTAAATTCCTCCCAACGAAACCTGTTGCACCAGTGACTAAAATCATACTTAAAATTACTCTTTTTTAAGAATGTCTTTCGCAGTTCCCTATAGAAATTTATATTTGTCATTAACTTAAACACTATGGTGAATAGTTTTTTAGATGAGTTGAAATGGAGGGGTATGTTACACCAAGCCACTCCTGATATTGACAAACACTTGAATAAATCATCGCAGATTGGATATATTGGATTTGATCCTACATCTGATTCAATGCATATTGGAAATTTAGTTCAGATTATGATTTTAATTCATTTTCAACGTTATGGTCACAAACCAATTGCATTAATTGGAGGAGCTACTGGAATGATTGGAGACCCCTCAGGTAAGTCTAGTGAAAGAAAATTATTAGATCAAAAAAAACTAGAAAAAAATTCTTTGGCATTGAAAAAACAATTTTTGAAATTTCTAGATTTTTCTAAAAAAAGTATAAACTCTGCGGAGATGATTAATAATTTTGACTGGATGAAAGAGTTTGGTTTAATCGATTTCTCAAGAGAAGTTGGAAAGCATATAACAGTCAATTATATGATGTCTAAAGAATCAGTAAAAAAAAGAATTAGTGATGAATCTTCGGAGGGAATGTCATTTACAGAATTCACATATCAATTAATTCAAGGTTATGATTTTTTAGAGCTATTGAGAAGAAAAAAATGTACTATTCAAATGGGAGGTAGCGACCAATGGGGAAATATAACCACAGGTATTGAATTAATTAGAAAAAAATTGTCAAAAAAAGTATATTCAATAACCTGTCCATTAATGACTAAATCAGATGGGAGTAAATTTGGAAAAACTGAAGAAGGTAACATATGGCTAGATAAAGCAAAAACTTCCCCATATAAGTTCTATCAATATTGGTTAAACTTGTCAGATGAAGATGCAGAAAAATATATTAAAATTTTTACTCTACTAAATAAAAATCAAATTCTAGAATTAATAGAAAAGCATAGAAAGAATCCTCATGAAAGAATACTTCAGAATAAAATTGCAGAGGAAGTTACGTTAATGGTTCATTCTCAAAAAGATTTAGACAATGCAAAAGATGCCTCAAAAATTTTATTTGGGAAATCTACAAAAAAAGATTTATCATCTCTAGACAAAGAGACGTTTTACGAGGTTTTTGATGGGGTTCCAAAAGTTAAAATCAAAAAATCTTCTTTAAAGAAAGGATTGAGCATTGTTGAAGCACTTTCAATGAAAGGGTCTATTTTAAATTCTTTGAGTGAAGCCAGGAGAGCATTGAAAGAAAACTCAGTTTATGTAAATAAGTCTCGAGTGGATGATAATAAAATTCTTAATGTCAATGATTTAATTATTGAAGAAGTGATTTTGCTTCAAAGAGGTAAGAAAAAATATTTAATTTTAGATTTTACTGACTAAATAAAAGATTACAGCCTCTTATATCTGAGCTGTTTACCCTACCTAGCACCTCATATGAATAATCATTAAACCTCCTTCCAATGTCGTCTGTTGATATAAATGAACATGTATCTTGGTTTGCTAAATCAATAATATTTAATCTGCCGACTTTACCTAATCTAGTTCTTTTAAAGGGGTTATTTATTTCATAAGTATACATTTTCATCCATGGTGGATTTTTAAAAACACCATTTTTAACAGAATATCCTTGTGAAAGTAATTCCGTCATTCCATATTCACTGTGAATGGAATTTACTCCAAAAAAATCTTTGAGTTTTAGATGAATTTCTTTGCGCGTAAGTTCGTCTGCAAGACCCTTCAAACCTCCCGTTTCCATAATGATTGTATGATTTAATTTTTTTGGAAATAATTTACCAAAGCTAAATAACGACGGAACTATACCTATCAAAATACTTGTTCTCTTATTTTTTTCTAAAAAATCAATTGTTTTAGACAGTTTTTCATAATCGTATAAATAAAATCCGCTCTCTTTTTTTTTGGTTTCATTTATCAATTCATTCATCATAAAAATCAGTGATGAATTTTTTTGTTTCAGATAAGATGGAAGAAGAGCAAGTATCGTTAAGTCACTTAATGGACCGTAAAAACTTTTGAAACATCTATTAAAACTTTCCTTGTAATTTTCTATTTTATTTAGATGATGGGTTGAAAGATTTTTAGAAGTTGTTCCACTAGAAGTAAAATACAGTTTAGATTTACCCTTAAATGACTTTATTTTATTTTTTTTAAAAAAAATTATTGGTAAATAAGGGATATCTTCGATACTATTAACTCTATCCAAATTAATACCAATTAAATCGCAATATTTTTTATAAATCAAATTACTCCTATATTGAAAATGGAAAGTTTTCATTGCAAAATCATTGAACTCCTTATTAGTTTTAATTTCAAAAAATTTTGCATTTTTTTTCATCAAACAAAATTTAAGTTAAAGTTATCATTTTATTAAAATTTAAAAATAATAATTGACTATTTACACATTATTTTAACTTTGATAAAGTGAAAAAAAATAAATTTAAAATATTAGTTGTTGATGATGAGCCTGATATAATTGAAATCCTTCATTTTAATTTGGAAAATGAAGGCTATCAAGTTTTCACTGCTGTAAATGGAAAAGAAGCCCTAAAATTGGCTGAAATGCATATACCTCATTTAATTATTTTAGACTTGATGATGCCGGTAATGGATGGTATTGAAACATGTGAACGTCTAAGGATGGATAAAAAATTTAATAATTCTTTGATTATGTTCCTAAGCGCTAGAGGAGAAGATTATTCTCAGGTAGCAGCTTTTGAATCTGGAGCTGACGATTATGTTACAAAACCAATTAAACCAAGGATACTCAATTCAAAAGTAAAGGCGCTTTTAAGACGTTTTAAAACTGATTTTGGCCAAATTCTATCCTTTGAAAATCTTATTATAGATAGTGAAAAGTATATTGTTAAAGTGAAGAACAACTCTATAAATTTACCAAGAAAGGAGTTTGAGTTGTTATTTCTTTTAGCGAGCAAACCAGGTAAAGTTTTTAAGAGAGACAAAATAATGGAATTAGTTTGGGGTACAGATATTATTGTAGGTGACAGAACAATAGACGTTCATATTAGAAAGTTAAGAGAAAAATTAGGTGAAAACTTATTTAGAACAATTAAAGGCGTCGGTTATCAATTTATTTTAAATGAATAAATTCAAATGTTAAAAAAATATAACGTTGCGCTAAAACTGTCTTCATTAATTGTTTCAGTTTTTATGTCATCAATTTTCATATTAATTTATTTTTTTTCTGGTTCTTTGAGTATTTTGTTTAATGCATTTCATTTTGTTTTGCCATTAGTTTTTTTACTTTTTTTCTGTTGCTTTTTTATTATTCATATAAGGGTTGAAAACTTTATATATTCAAAAGTTAAATCAATATACGAGGATCTTTTACCTAAAGGACTGGCAATTGCTGAAGATTCTTTGCAAAAAGATGTCCAAATAATGACGAATAGTATCCAAAAATTTGCAAAGGATAGCAAGTTGGAAATTCAACTTTTAAAGGATAAGGAAAATTATAGAAAAGAATTTATAGGAAACCTTGCCCACGAATTAAAAACTCCTTTTTTTACAGTTCAAGGATACATTTTAACTCTTTTAGAAGGTAAAGTTAATGACAAAAGACTTGTCAAGAAATATCTTCAAAAAGCGTCCTCTGCCACTGACAGACTTGGCTATATAATTAAAGATGTTGATTTAATTACTGAGTTAGAAACTGGTGTAACAAACTTAAAGATTGAAAAATTTGACCTTTGTGAATTAATTAGGGATCTAGTCGAATCTTTCGAAATTAAAACGAAACAAAAAGACATAGAACTCATTTATGAATTTGGTAATATTAAATCAATTTTTGTTAATGCCGATAACTTTAGAATAACCCAAGTTATGTCAAACTTGATTGTAAACTCCTTAAATTATGGAGTTGAAAATGGTACAACGGAAATAACAATAAAACACTTAAGTAAAGAAAAAGTTCTTGTACGGATTATTGATAATGGAAAAGGTATTTCAGAAGAGGACCTCCCAAGGGTTTTTGAAAGGTTTTACAGAGTCGATAAAACAAGAAATAGAAATGAAGGGGGGTCTGGTTTGGGATTAGCAATTGTAAAGCACATAGTAGAGGCTCATAATGAATTAGTTTACGTTGAAAGCTCTTTGAATGTGGGTTCTGAATTTTCATTTACATTAACAAAAAGTAATTGAATTATTGTTTTAAAGATGGGAAGTAAAAAAAAACTTAAAAAGTTTCATGAGAATAGCACATTTAAAAATGTTATTCAGCCTGATATAAAAGAGATTATAAGAAAAAATCATATTTTAAAAGGTAAATGGCGCAAAAGTCTTTTTAAAAATAACAATCCTATATATCTTGAATTAGGATGTGGGAAAGGAGAATATTCAACCTTCTTAGCAAAAAAAAATCCTAGTAAAAACTTTATTGGAATTGACATCAAAGGTGACCGCTTTTGGCATGGAGCGAAGTTATCACAAGATAACAATCTTGAAAATATATGTTTTTTAAGAATAAAAATTGAGTATTTAGAAAAATTTTTTGAAGACTCCGAGGTAGACGAAATACTAATCACTTTTCCAGATCCACAATTAAAATATAATAGAACTAAGCATAGATTAACAAATTCAAAATTTTTAAAAATTTATAATACAATCTTGAAATCAAAAGGAGTCATTCATTTAAAAACAGATAGTGACTTCATGTTCGGTTATAGCTTAGGAATTCTTGAGGGGAAAGATTTAAAGATAAAATATGCTCACCACGATATTTACAATAATGTGTCCTCACCCGAAATTTCAAGACAAGTGCAAACTTATTATGAAAAAATGTTTTTAAAGGAGTCTAAAAAAATTAAATTTTTATCTTTTACCTTTAGTTAAATGTTTTTCGAAAAAGTATATAAAGTAGTTAGAAAAATCCCTGTTGGCAGAGTCACAACCTATGGTGCAATCGCGAAGCATATTGGTTCCCCTAGTAGTTCTAGAACGGTTGGCTGGGCGATGAATGCTTCTCACCAAAAATCCGATATACCTGCACACAGAGTTGTAAATAGGATTGGATTACTTTCAGGCAAACACCATTTTTATGGAACTGATTTAATGAAACAATTACTAGAAAATGAAGGTGTAAATGTTGAAAATGACAAAGTAATTAATTTTGAGAAAGTTTTTTGGGATCCAAAAAATCTAGATGATAATTTAAAATCGAATTTAACATTATAGATGAATAAAAAAGAAATAATAAGCGTACTGGAGAAAATTATACCACCTTCTCAGATTAAGAACATTAATATCTTTGGGAGTGAACTCATTATAGACTTAAATATTGATAATCCTTCACTACACGCTAAAAAAAAGTTAGAAAAAAGTATCATAAGTTCTTTTGACGAAAATCTCAAAATTATCGTCAATTTTAATATAGAAAAAAAGGGAACAGCATCTAATAATAAAAATAAATTAGTTGGAATTGATAACGTTATTGCAATTTCATCTGGAAAAGGAGGAGTCGGTAAATCAACAATAACATCTAACTTGGCAACCTCATTATCAAAAATGGGTTTTAAAGTTGGAATTTTGGATTCAGATATTTATGGCCCCTCTATCCCTACAATGTTTGATGTAGAGTCTTCTCGACCAGCTTCCGTTAAAATTGATAATAAATCTATGATAGAACCAATAGAGAGTTATGGAGTTAAAATTCTTTCGATTGGATTTTTTACAGAACCTAATCAAGCCGTTATTTGGAGAGGTCCAATGGCGTCAAAAGCATTAAATCAAATGATTTTTGACACTAATTGGGGAGAACTTGATTTTTTATTAGTTGACCTGCCACCTGGAACTGGGGATATCCATTTAAGTATTGTACAATCAATTCCTTTAAATGGTGCAATAGTTGTTTCAACTCCACAAAAAGTTGCTCTTTCGGATGCTAAAAGGGGAATTTCAATGTTTAACCAAAAAAATATTGATGTTCCGGTTTTAGGATTAATTGAAAATATGGCTTACTTTGTACCTGAAGATATGCCAAAGAAAAAGTATTTCATATTTGGAAAAGACGGTGTAAAAAATTTAGCTGATGATAGTAACGTGCCGTTCTTAGGATTGGTACCGCTTTTTAAAAGTATCAGAGAGGCTTCTGATTTTGGTCATCCTGCATCTTTACAGGTGAATTCTCTTATATCAAAATCTTTTGAAGAAATAGCTAAAAATGTTGTTTCAAGTCTTGTAGAAAGAAATAATCATCTCCCCCCGACTAAGATTGTTAAAATTACTACGATGGCCGGATGTTCAGCAATAAAAAACAAATAAAATGGAATTGAGAAAAAAAATCATTCATGCATTAAACGAAATAAGGCCTTTCCTTGCAGCAGACGGAGGTGATATATCATTGGTTGAAGTTCTAGATGAAAAGATTGTAAAAGTAAAACTCCACGGAAATTGTGCTGGATGCTCTGTTAATCAGATGACACTAAAAACCGGTGTGGAGATGACAATTAAAAAACATGCTCCACAGATTGAAAAAGTTGTTAACGTTGATGAAGCCTAGTTTTATTTGGTATATTCATTCCTGCATCTCTAAGAATGTATTCAAAAGCTAAATTTTTTATTTTATTTTCCTTTATTTCACTTTCTTGTGTAGAAAAGAAAATTCCCCTTATTATTGGCCACCGTGGAGCTAAAGGACATGTTGCAGAAAACACCATTCCATCTGTTAAATGCGCAATCGATTTGGGAGCTAACGGTATAGAAATTGACGTATTTAGGTGTAAATCTGGGGAAATTGTTGTTTTTCACGATAATAATCTAAGCAAAATACTTGATGTAAATTTATGTATTGAAGATTTAGATCTAAAAACAATAAAGTCTTTCCGAATTGAAAACCAATACTTTATTCCAACATTAGAAGAAATTCTATCCCTACAACTTGATGATTTAATATTAAATATTGAACTCAAAGGAAAAGGAACTGCAATTCCAACAATTGAAATCTTACAAAGATATTTCAAAAAAGATTTGTTAAAAAAGAAAAATATATTGGTTTCAAGTTTTGACTGGGATGAACTTCTTGTTCTGAGATCAAAGTCCCAAAAAATACCAATCGGAGTTTTAATTGATGGAAATCCTTTGATAGCTCTAAATTTTGCTAAAGAAGTAGAGGCCATGTCAATAAACTCAGATTATAAATATCTAAATAAAAAAAATGTAGATTTAGTTAATGCTAAGGGTTACAAATTATTTCCATATACTGTTAATAATGAAGTTGAAATGAAGAAATTAATCTCCATTGGAGTAGACGGTATAATTACTGATTATCCAGATAAATTAAAAAAGATTTTAAATTATTTTTAAAATTACAAATACCTAACTCCTATTTTTGTTGTATAATGGACACATCGATTTTTATTTCAAAAAATTTTAGGCCAAAAGAAGGTAAAATCGCTTGTGAATCCCCTTCAAATATCGCTTTAATTAAATACTGGGGTAAATATGGGCTACAATTCCCTATAAATCCGTCACTAAGTTTTACATTATCAAATTGTAAAACTGAAACTTCAATTGAATATTTACCAAGATTAAGAGGACAGAACAAGTTTGATTTTTTATATGACGGAAAAACAAAAAAATCTTTTGAAAATAAAATTGAAGAATTTTTTGAGAGAATTTCCCTTTTTTGTCCATATTTAGAAAATTTATTTTTAAAAATAAATTCTAAAAACACGTTTCCTCACAGTAGCGGAATTGCTTCTTCTGCGTCAGCATTTTCTTCATTGGCTTTTTGTATTGTAAGTATTGAAAAAAGGTTCAATGAGAAAATGACAGAAAATTTTTTTTTTAATAAGGTGTCATTTCTAGCAAGATTAGGTTCAGGAAGCGGGTCTAGAAGTATATCTGGTCCTTTGATGATTTGGGGAGAAAATGAATTTCATTCTGGATGTTCCAATTTTTTTGCTGTCAAATATGATAAAAAAATACATCAGAGTTTTAAAAATTATCAAAACACAGTTTTAATTATTGATGATAAAATCAAGAAATTGAGTAGTTCAGAGGGCCATAAAAAAATGACCGATCACCCATTTTTAAATGATAGAAAAAGTCAAGCAAAGAAAAATTTAAAAATAATACTCAATGCAATTTCAAACGGTGATTTAGAGGTTTTTATAAAGGTAGTAGAGGAAGAAGCAATGACATTACAAGCACTAATGATGTCATCTGATCCACCAACGATTTTAATTAAATCCAAAACTTTAGAAGTAATAGACCTATTAAAAAATTTTAGAGAAAAGAAAAAAGTTCCGGTTTGTTTTACACTTGACGCGGGTCCGAATGTTCATCTTCTATATCCAGAAAAATATAAATTGAAAGTAATAAAATTTATAGAAGAAAAATTGAAGTATCATTGTCAAAATAACCTTTTTATAAACGACAAGGTTGGGTTGGGAACTAAATTATTGGAGTTTTAAATTAATATGAGTAAATCAGTATATAATTCTAAAATTTTACTCTTTGGAGAATACAGTATTGTACTAAATTCGTTCGGATTTGTGATACCATATCGTCTATACAGAGGGTCATTAAAATTGAATGCGGCAAATAAAGACAGAGATTCCCAAAAAAAAATCTTAGAATTCACAGAATATTTAAAAACAAAAGATAAAAATCTTCCGGATTTGGATTGGTTAAAAATAAATAATGACATAAAAAATAATCTCTTTTTTGAAAGTAATATTCCTCAAGGATATGGATTGGGGAGTAGTGGAGCACTAGTGGCTGCATTTTATAATCGATACGTTAAAAAAAAAATTTCTTCCAAGGGAAAGTTGACGAAGAATAAATTACAAAAACTAAAAAACATCTTTTCCAAAATGGAGTCTTATTATCACGGAGAGTCATCTGGAATAGATCCCTTAAACTGTTATTTAGGATTGCCAATTTTAATCAAATCTCAAAATGAGATTCAAATCACAAAAATGCCGGAAGAAAAAACATTGGGATATGGTGGTATCTTTATACTGGATTCAGGAAACTCTTCCGATACTTCTTCAATGGTTTCCTTATTCTTTAAAAAAATGGAAGATGAAAATTTTAATAATATGATGAAGAATCAATTCATCAAGTATTCAAAAATTTGCATTAATGAATTTCTAAATGGGAATATTAATTCAATGTTTAATAGCACAAAAATTCTTTCTGAAATTACTCTAAAAAATTTTCAACTCATGATTCCAAATAAACTCACAAAATTGTGGGATGAAGGTATAAGAACAAAAAATTACTTTTTAAAACTATGTGGATCAGGAGGAGGAGGTTTTTTATTAGGGTTTACTTTTGACCTAGAAACTACTTTCGAAACTCTAAAGGATTACAAAAAAGAAATTATTTATAAATTTTAAATTTTGTGAAGGAATTAATAAGATTAAACAAGTTCATTTCTAATTCTGGTTTGTGTTCAAGAAGAGAGGCAGACATGTACATATCTATGGGAGAAGTGAGAGTCAATGACAAAGTAATTAATCGATTAGGATATAAAGTAAAAAGTGGTGATAAGGTCTATTTTAATGGCCAAAAAATTACTGAAAAAAAAAATATTTATATTATTCTTAATAAGCCCAAAGGTTATTTAGCTTCAACAAATGAAAACAACAGGCATCGATTATGTAAAGATTTAATTTCAATTAAAAATTCTGATAAATTAAAATCTTTATTTTCATTAGGAAGGTCAAATCTTGGTCTAGTTTTTTTTTCAAATGACCTTCAATTAATTGAAAAATTAAAAAGAAAATCCCTCAAAATAAAAATTATCTACCAAGTGAATTTGAACAAAGAAATATCATTTATTGATTTGAATAAAATGAAAAAATACATTTTGGGGGGAATATCCAAAAAAATAATGGTGAGAAAAATTGATTATGTTGTCAATAAACCTAAAAACATAATTGGAATCGAAACTTGCTTAATTCAGGGGAATTATATTTTAAATTTTTTTAAAAAATTTAACTATAATGTTGTTAAATACGATGTTGTATCAATTATAAATTTTAATAAAAAAAAATTAGAACGTGGTAAATGGAGAAATCTAACTACAAAAGAAATTTCTTTCTTAAAAATGTTTTGATTTTTTCTTGTCTTACAAATTCATAAATAAAAAACCCAATCACAACAATATATTCTAGTCCTATTAAATAAAAATTTTCTTCTACTTTAGAATTTTGATAAGCAGAATAGGTCAAAAAAATAAAAGCACTCCATATAATTTGAAAATTGTACTTCGTAAAAAGACCTAAATATAAAATTGTAATTATATACCAAGGGTGTATAACCATTGATATTAAGTAGAATAGAAATAATAGCAGAAACATATTCTCTAAAATTGTTTTTATTTTTTTATTGTTTTTACTAAACAATAAGGAGAGCATAATTATATTCGTTAAAAGAGGTGTAATTGATCCAACACTTTTAATGATGTTGTATCCCTTTATTTTATAACCTAAATATCTTATTACATAATATATACTTCCATTAAATTCAAGGTTTGAAAACCATAATTTAATTGTGTTGTAAAAGTTTGGCAAATTTTTAATTCCAATTGGAAAAAAAAAAATGAAAAATAGCAGTCCAAAAAATAAAATCAAGATTTTGAAATTTTGACCTAATTTTTTTTGATTGATAAGAAAAGGAATAATAATTATTGTAATTAATTTTGTGCCAACAGAAAGAGCAAGGGGTAAAAAGGCAAAAAACTTTTTGTTTTCCAAAAATAAAAGGATGCCAAAACCAAAAAAAGTTAACATAATTCCTTCAAAATGTAAATTCCCGGTTAATTCGACAATCACAAGGGGATTTAAAAAATACCATATAATTTTTTCTTCTTTAAATTTTATTTTTTTTAATATTCTACATCCTATAAAAAAGTTTAGTATATCAGATAGAATTATTAATAACCTCATAGAAATTAAACTGAATAAAATATCCTTTTTAAACCAAGTTGATAAGAAAAATAAGAACTGATTTATTGGTGGATAAGGACTATAGTTCAATCTATTCAAATTACTCATTTTTCCATATAATTCTCCAAAAATTTTTTTTGTTCCTACCCCACCTTCTGTTTTCATCAATTCGGAAGGAGTATATTCATATGGATTAATATTTTCACCAATTAAAAGTCCATCCCAAATAAATCTGTAAAAATCGTCTGACAGCCAAGGATAAGCAAAAAATAAAACGAGTCTAAATGAAATACCAAAAAAAAGGATTTCGTTTAGTGACAACTTTTTTGACACTAAAAAAGTTAATGCAAAACATGAGAAAAAAAGACCAAAAATAATTACCGTTTCGTGTCTTTCAAAAACATATCCACTAAAAAAATATACCGAAAGCAGTAAGAAAAAATATAATATTTTATTTAAATCCACCACTTAATTTTCTTAATGAACAAATAAAAATATAGGCATACCCAAAAAATAGAAATAAATGAAAAGGCAAAAATCCAAAGTTCCTATTTGCAAACAAGATTGTATTAATTATACTTACCAAAAAGTAAAGAGCCAGAAAACCTTCGATTATAAAATAATATGATCTGGATTCATTTACATATTTTTTTTCTTTTAAGTTGTTTTTTACAGAAGTCAAATTAAATTTAGGTGTCCTTACGAATTCTGTTTTTTTTCCTATAAATCCTTGCAAAACTGCTACTGAATTTTGAAAAGCAAACGCTCCAGAAACTGAATAAAAAGAAATAAAAATTTTAATATATTCAAAAAATGAATAGACTTCTTTTTTGTTTACTAATTTAAAAAGCTCCCAGTACACATAAAAGAAAATAATTGTGCTTAAAGCAAAAAGTGAAGAGAAATTAAAAAACCAATCAAACTTGTTGGTCACGTTTGAGATCAAAGAGAGTGGAACACTTAGAAATGACAATAAAAAGACGCTTAAAAAAAGACTGCTGCTAAATAGATGAAACACACAATGCACTTTAGTTGAAATTTTTAAATTTTTATTTTTTAAAATATTTAGAAAATGCTTTTTAAAATTTTCAGCACCTCCTTTATTCCATCTAAATTGTTGAGACTTAATTGCACCAATCAAAAAAGGAATTTCAGCTGGAGTATTGATTGATTCCATATATTTTATTCTCCAACCTCTTAATTGAGCTCTATAGCTTAAATCAAGATCTTCAGTTAATGTATCACTGTTCCAATTCCCAGATTTCAAAATTGCTTCTTTTCTCCAAATACCTGCAGTACCGTTGAAATTCAAAAAATAACTATTTAAACTTCTTCCTACTTGCTCCAATGTGAAGTGAATATCGAGTGCAAAAGCTTGGATTTTTGTTAATAGAGAAAAATTTTTGTTTATATGATTCCATTTAGTTTGAACAACTCCAACTTTTGGATCTTTGAACCCACAAACTGTTTTTTTTAGCCAATCACTTCTCGGGATAAAGTCTGCATCAAAAATTGCAATATAATTACCTTTTGCAAGTTCTAGACCATACTTCAAAGCTCCCGCTTTAAACCCATCTCTTTTTTTTCTAATTATATGGTTTATTTTAAGATTAGTTTTACTTTTTAGTTGTGAAATTAGTTTTTTTACGTAAATACTTGAATTATCATCTGAATCGTCCAAAACCTGTATCTCAATTTTATCACTTGGATAATCCATCTTAACAATCGCGTCTAACAATCTTTTTATTACATTTTGTTCATTGTAAATTGGCAGTTGAACTGTTACAAAAGGAAGATTTTTAAAATTTGGTAAAATTATATTCTTTGCTTTAGTTTTGCTCTTTTTGTAATTTAAAAATAAGTCAAGTTGTATAAGACTAAAAAAAAATATTGATACAGAGCAAACAGAATAAATAATTATAAAAAACATCGTTAAAATATTCATCACCATCATAAGCCAACCTTTTTTTTCAAATAATACTTAAAAATAAGATATAGAATTTTTTGTCCAGCTAAAATAGAACCCTTCAATGTTCCCGATATCTTAGACTTTCCTATTCGTTTTTTGTATTTAACAGCTATCTCCTTGTATTTGTAATTTTTGATTAAAGCCTTTATTTGCATCTCAATTGTCCATCCAAAAGTTTTATCTCGCATATTTAATTGCATCAGTTTATCCCAGGTAATAGCTCTAAATGGACCAAGGTCCATGAACGTTGAATCAAAAAAAACCTTCATTAATAAGCAGGCCAACCAATTACCAAAAATTTGGTGAGTTGTCATTGAATTTTTATCTCTCGAGTTTTTCGTCCTAGCGCCTAAAACAAAGTCATATCCCTCATTAACAATTGGATCGATAATTTTTTTCATTTGTTTAGGATCATCGGAATAATCTCCATCGATAAAAACAACAATTTCAGGTTTAATTTTTTGATTTTTTAAATACGAAATTGCCTTTAAACAAGCATAACCATAACCTTTTTTCTTTTCAAAAACCACTTTTGCACCTAATTTTTTTGCTATTTCAGAGGTTCTATCGGTTGATGAATTATCGCAAACTATAATTTGATTAACAAATTTAGGAATATCGTTTAAAACGAAAGGGATACTCTTCTCCTCATTAAATACAGGAATAATAACTGATACCCTCACTCAGTTAGTTTTTCTTGGTATTCCTTCTTTTGAGCAGGTACAATATATTCGTCAAAATAAATAGAAGATAGTTTTTCAAGAGAGAGGAAAAGTGACAAGGAAAAGGTTATTAGTAAAAAAGAAAATAACAGTTTATTGATTCTTTTTTGATTGTCAGAATTTAAAGAACAATCTTCTTTAATGTTAAATCTGTATATACCATAACAAACTATTGATAGACCGATAATCCTAATTAACCATCCGAATAAACCAAGAGAGCCGTCAGCTTTATAAAAAAA
>CACONV010000018.1 GCA_902628605.1 uncultured Bacteroidota bacterium | reverse complement strand
CCAAGCTATGCTGCATGCAATCGGTTTAAGTGAAGATGATTTAAAAAAAGCTTTCGTAGGAATTGCAAGTACAGGTTACGAAGGTAACCCTTGTAATATGCATCTTAATGATTTATCAAAATTTATTAAAAATTCTGTTATATCTAGCAATTTAGTTGGTTTAATTTTTAATTCTATAGGTGTAAGTGATGGAATATCAATGGGAACTCCTGGAATGAGATTCTCATTACCTTCTAGAGATATAATTGCTGATTCTATTGAGACTGTTGTGCAGGCAATGTCTTACGATGCTCTGGTAACGGTTGTAGGATGTGATAAAAACATGCCTGGTGCTTTAATGGGAATGTTAAGATTAAATAGACCCAGTATTCTTGTCTATGGAGGAACAATTGCTCCTGGTTTTCACAAAGGAAGTAAACTCGACGTTGTGTCTGCCTTTGAAGCCTGGGGAGAGAAGGTTTCTGGAAAAATAACTGAAAATGAGTTTAAATGTGTAATTAAAAACGCATGCCCTGGAGCAGGTGCTTGTGGAGGAATGTATACCGCAAATACCATGGCTTCAGCTATAGAAGCATTAGGAATGTCTCTTCCTTACAATTCTTCCAATCCGGCTATAAGCGAAGACAAAAAAAATGAATGTGATCATATTGGAAATGCAATCAAAAATATTTTAGAATTAGATTTAAAACCTAGGGATATTGTAACAAGAAGTTCAATTGAAAATGCAATAAGACTGATCGCTGTTTTGGGAGGTTCTACCAATTCAGTACTACACTTTTTGGCTATCGCAAAAGCTGCAAAAGTTGACTTTAGTATAGATGATTTCCAAAAAATAATGGAATCAACTCCATATCTAGCTGATTTAAAACCTAGTGGAAGATTTTTAATGGAAGATTTACATAAAGTAGGAGGAATACCTTCTGTATTAAAGTTAATGCTCAAAAACAACTTATTGGACGGTAATTGTATTACAGTAACGGGTAAAAGTCTATCTTCTAACTTGGAAGATTTACCTGATTTAAAAGAAAATCAAAACATAATCCATCCCATCAAAAATCCTATTAAGAAAACAGGCCACATTCAAATTCTAAAAGGTAACATTGCAAATGAAGGAGCTGTTGCAAAAATTACAGGAAAAGAAGGTTTAGTTTTTAAAGGACCTGCAAAAGTTTTTGACAGCGAACAAGCAGCAAATGATGGAATTAAAAAAGGTTTTGTGAAAAAAGGTCAGGTTGTTGTGATACGATACGTTGGTCCAAAGGGAGGGCCAGGTATGCCTGAGATGTTGAAGCCAACTGCCGCTATTATGGGAGCTGGATTGGGCAAAGAAGTAGCACTAATTACCGATGGTCGCTTTTCTGGAGGTACCCACGGTTTTGTTGTAGGTCACATTGTACCTGAAGCACATGAAGGAGGAAATATCGCACTTATTGAAGACAATGATATAATAGAGATAAACGCTGAAAAAAATACAATAGAACTTCTTGTAGATAAAGAGGAATTAATTGAACGAAATAAAAATTGGACTCAACCGCAGTACAAATTTAAAAGTGGAACTTTACTTAAATATATAAGAAATGTTTCAAATGCTTCTATGGGATGTGTAACAGATGATTATGAAGAATAATAAACTAACTATTTCAGGTGCTGAGGCACTAATTAGAGCTCTATTAGAGGAGGGTGTTGATTTGCTTTTTGGATATCCTGGAGGTGCAATTATGCCAGTTTATGATGAGCTTTATAAGTTCAGTGACAAAATCAATCATATTCTTACACGACATGAACAAGGTGCTACTCATGCAGCCCAAGGCTATGCTCGTTCATCAGGAAAAGTAGGAGTAGCTATTGCTACATCTGGTCCTGGTGCTACAAATTTAGTCACAGGAATCGCCGATGCTCAAATTGATTCCACACCCATTGTATGTATAACAGGTCAAGTAGCATCTCATTTGTTGGGTTCAGATGCTTTTCAAGAAACTGATATAATTGGAATTTCAACTCCCGTTACAAAATGGAACTATCAAATTACAAAAGCAAGCGAAATCCCAGATATAATTTCTAAAGCCTTTTATATTGCCTCATCTGGACGACCAGGTCCCGTATTAGTCGATATTACCAAAGATGCTCAGTTTGAATTTTGTGAGTATAATTATAAAAAATGTAATGGTATAAGAAGTTATTTACCTGTTCCTGAACTTCAAAATGAACAAATTACTGATGCAGCGAAAGTGATAAATTCCTCGAAGAAACCACTAATCGTTTGGGGTCAAGGAGTGATCTTAGCCGAAGCTGAAAATGAATTTAAAGAATTTGTAGAAAATTCAGGAATACCTGCTGTTTGGACAATCTTGGGCCTATCAGCTCTTCCGACCGAACACCCTTTAAACATGGGAATGGTTGGAATGCATGGTAATTATGGTCCAAATGTACTAACAAATGAGTGTGATGTTTTGATAGCTGTAGGGATGAGGTTTGATGATAGAGTTACAGGAGATCTAAAAACTTATGCAAAGCAAGCCAAAATAGTCCATTTGGAAATTGATCCTGCTGAAATATCCAAAAACGTTTTTGCTCATTATCCTATTTTAGGTGATTGTAAAGAAAGTTTAAAGAAGCTCTCAAACCTAGTTAACAAAAAGTCACTTAATAATTGGATTGGTCTTTTTGATAACCACATGAAAATTGAGTATAAATCAGTAATTGAAAAGGATTTGTTCCCTAACAAAGATGGCCTAACAATGGGAGAAGTAATTAATTCAATAAATAAACACTCCAAGGGTGATGCTATCATAGTCACAGATGTTGGTCAACATCAAATGGTAGCCTGTAGATATGCCAAATTTAATTCTTCAAAAAGTAATATAACCTCCGGTGGTCTAGGAACAATGGGTTTTGCCTTACCTGCTGCTATAGGAGCTAAAATTGGAGCTAGTCACAGAGAAGTTGTTGCCGTAATTGGTGATGGTGGATATCAAATGACCATTCAAGAATTGGGAACAATTTTTCAAACTAAAACCGCTGTAAAGATAGTTGTATTAAACAATGATTATCTTGGAATGGTAAGACAGTGGCAACAACTATTTTTTGATAAAAGGTATGCTTCGACTGAAATGGTAAATCCAGACTTTGTGAAAATTGCTGAAGGATATAGTATTCAGGCTAAAAGAGTAACTGATAGAAAAGACTTAGACAATGCTGTCAAACTATTGATTGAATCCAAAGATGCATTTTTTTTGGAAGTATGTGTTGAAAAAGAGGATAACGTTTTTCCAATGATTCCATCTGGTGCATCCGTCTCTGATATAAGATTAAAATAATGGAAGAAAAAATTCAATATACAATTTCCATCTATTCAGAGAACAATGTGGGACTTCTCAATAGAGTATCTGCTATATTTTTGAAAAGGCATGTCAATATTATGAGTTTTTCAACTTCCCAATCTGAAATAAAAGATGTTTTTCGTTTCGTTATTGTAGTTTCTGTAAGTGAGATACAAATCAAAAAATTGGTTCAACAAATTGAAAAACAAGTTGATGTAATTAAAGCATTTTATCATACAGATAAAGAAACTATCTATCTTGAGTCAGCACTATACAAAGTCAAATCAAGTTCACTTTTTGAAGAGAGGCAAATTCAAAATATTATTAAAGATAGTCATGCAAATATTGTAACTGTATCACCAGAATTTTTTGTGATTGAAAAAACAGGATTTAGAAAGGATACTGAAAAGTTAAGGGAAGATCTTTCAAAGTATGGACTTTTACAATTTGTAAGGTCAGGCAGAATTTCGGTAACAAAAGCACCAATGGGAATATCGCAAATATTGAATAACTTTAAAAATCAAAACAAAAAAGATGAGTAATTATTTTAATAAACTATCTCTAAGTGAAAAAATAAGCCAGCTTGGTAAATGTAGGTTTATGTCACAGTCGGAATTTGGAAACGGGGTAGAAGCTTTAAAAAGTAAAAAAATCGTTATAGTTGGTTGTGGAGCGCAAGGTTTAAATCAGGGACTAAATATGAGAGACTCAGGTCTAGATATTTCTTTTGCCTTACGACAAGAATCAATTGACCAAAAAAGAAATTCATTTTTAAGCGCTACAAAAAACAATTTTAAAACTGGAAATTTCAAAGAGCTCATTCCAGCTGCTGATTTGGTTCTAAATTTAACCCCAGATAAAAATCACACTTCAGTTGTAAATACTATTATGCCATTAATGAAAAAAGGATCTATACTTTCTTATTCTCATGGGTTTAATATTGTAGAGGAAGGAATAGAGGTTCGAGACGATATTACTGTAATTATGGTGGCACCAAAATGCCCTGGAACTGAAGTCAGAGAAGAATATAAAAGGGGTTTTGGTGTACCAACTTTGATTGCAGTTCATCCTGAGAATGATCCTGACAAAAAAGGTTTAGAAATTGCTAAAGCATATGCTGTAGCTACGGGAGGGCACAGAGCAGGTGTTTTGGAATCCTCTTTCGTTGCTGAGGTTAAATCAGATTTAATGGGAGAGCAAACCATTTTGTGTGGTATACTCCAAACTGGTTCTATTTTATGTTTTGACAAAATGATTGAAAATGGAATAGAAGCTGGATATGCGTCGAAGTTAGTTCAGTTTGGCTGGGAAACAATTACAGAAGCTTTGAAGCACGGTGGAATAACCAACATGATGGATCGTCTTTCAAATCCAGCTAAAATTAAAGCTTTTGAATTGTCAGAAAAATTAAAATCAATAATGACTCCTTTATTCAAAAAGCATATGGATAATATAATGTCTGGAGAGTTTTCCAAAACCATGATGGAGGATTGGTCAAATAACGATAAAGATCTTTTGAAATGGAGAGCTGAAACTGCAGATACTTCATTTGAAAAAACGAAAATTACAGACAAAAAAATACCTGAGCAGGAGTTTTTTGATAATGGTATATTGATGGTTGCGTTTGTTAGGGCAGGAGTAGAACTTGCATTTGAAACAATGGTTGCAGCTGGAATAAAAGAAGAATCGGCTTATTACGAATCTCTTCACGAAACACCCCTGATTGCGAATACAATAGCTAGAAAAAAGCTACATGAAATGAACAGAATTATTTCTGATACAGCAGAATACGGTTGCTATCTATTTGATCATGCTTGTAAACCACTTTTGAAAAAATTTATGAGCGAAATTGATGTTGATGTTATCGGCAAGTCATTTAATAGTGGTAAAGATAATTACGTGGATAATAAAAAATTAATTGATATTAACGAAATTATCAGATATCATCCAGTTGAAAGTATAGGATACGAATTAAGAGAATCAATGACTGGAATGAAAAAAATTATATAATGAATTTCCCCACAATTGAAGGTTGTTATCAAGCTAAAGAAAGACTTAGCAATGTTTCAATTAACACACCTTTTCAATTTCTAGATAGAATATCTAATAATTTTAATGCTGAGATTTACACCAAAAGGGAGGATTTACAACTAGTAAGGTCTTTTAAAATAAGGGGTGCGTTTAATAAGATTGTTGCTCTTTCTAAGGATGATCTTAAAAGAGGTATAGTATGTGCTAGTGGAGGAAATCATGCTCAAGGATTTGCATTTGCATGTAATTATTTAAAAATTAAGGGAACAGTATTTATGCCTTTGCCGACTCCAAAGCAAAAAATAGATAGAGTAAAAATGTTTGGAGCTGAATACATTAAAATTATCCTTAGAGGTGATACTTATGATGATTCCCAAAGTGAAGCAGAAAAATATCAAGTAAAATCAAATTCCGTTTTCATTCATCCTTTTGATGATGTAGAGGTTATTCATGGACAAGCAACTATCGCACTTGAAATTCTGGACCAAATTGACTTTGATCTTGATTACATGTTTATTCCTGTTGGTGGTGGAGGTCTTGTTTCTGGCTTTTTGACAGTTTTTAAAAAGTTGTCACCAAAAACTAAAATAGTAGGTGTCGAACCCTCTGGTGCAACCTCATTTATAACATCTTTAAAGAATAATAGAAATACTCATTTAAAAACGATTGATAAGTTTGCGGAAGGTGTTGCTATTCAAAAAATGGGAGATATTTGCTTTAATTATTGTAAAGATTTAATCGATAAAACTATTTCAGTTGACGAGGGAAGAATTTGTAAAGAAATTTTGGATTTATATAACAAGGAAGGCATTGTAGTTGAGCCTGCTGGTGCGATTTCTCTTGCCTGTCTTGATCAATTCTCAGATGAAATTAAAGGAAAAAAAATCGGGACCATCATTTGTGGGGGAAATAACGATATTACAAGAACTCCAGAAATTAAAGAAAGAGCCCTTCTTTACAGTAATTTAAAACATTATTTTATTGTGAGATTTCCTCAAAGAGCTGGTTCTTTGAAACAGTTTGTGTCGGAAATACTTGGTCCTACAGACGACATAACTTTTTTTGAATACTCAAAGAAAAGTAACCGAGTTGTTGCTCCTGCAGTTGTTGGTATTGAACTGAAATCTAAAAAAGATTTAACACCTCTTGTTAAAAGAATGAAAGAGAGCGGTTTCTATGGTGAGTATTTAAACGAGAAACCAGATCTATTCCAATACATAATCTAGTTAAAGATCAAAGGGATAAAAAACTTATGCATCAAAATCAGTAGTAGTATTGATAAAATGTTTATAAGAATTCCAGCCCTGACCATTTCAGAAACTTTAACATAGCCGCTGGCAAAAACAATAGCATTTGGTGGAGTTGCCATTGGCAACATAAAAGCACAACTGCTTGCCATAGTTATTGGAATTAAAAGGTGCAAAATAGGAATTTCTAAACCAATTGCAATTCCTGCCATTACTGGTGCAAGTACTGCTACTAAAGCTACATTACTCATCAACTCTGTCATGAATAACATCATAGTTATTAAAAGAGATACTGTTATTATGATATTTAAATTAGCACCAGCAATAGAGTCAGTAATAAGTGAAACAATCCCTGTTTCGGACATTCCTTTTGCCAATGCAAGTCCACCACCGAAAAGAATAAGGATTCCCCAAGCCAAGTTTTTTGTGTCGTTCCAATTTAATATAAATTGAGGTTTTGAGAATTTGGAAGGGATTGCAAAAAGAGAAATTGCACAACCAACACTGATAATTGTATCTGATAATTTAAATCCAGGAATTAATTTATTTATAAGTGTTCTAAAAATCCACAAAAAAACAGTTATACCAAATATTATCAATACATGTATTTCTTTTTTACTTAATTTTCCAAGTTCACTTAGTTTATTACTAATTAGTTGAGATGAAGATTTAAATTTTATATTTTCATTTCTAAAAAGCACCCTTGTTAAGAGTAAATAAATTATAGCCAGTAATGTTATTGAAAAGGGAAGGCCAATAACCATCCAATTTAGAAATGAAATTTCAATGTTATATTCGTTTTCTAACAAACCGATAAGGACAGAATTTGGAGGCGTTCCTATAACAGTAGCTATACCACCTGAATTCGCTGAGAAAGCAATACCAAGCATTACACTAAGAGAAAAGTTTTTTTCACTTTTTGACCCCCCTTTTTTATTATCAATTAAAAGATTTATTACAGAAAGGGCAATAGGGAGCATCACAACTGTACTTGCGGTGTTGGATATCCACATACTCATAAAGGCGGTTGCAATCATAAAACCCAGAATTACTCTGTTGGGAGAAGTTCCGGTTTTATTTATTATTGTTAGAGCGATTCTTTTGTGTAAGTTAACTTTTTCAAGTGCTAGAGCTAAGACAAACCCACCAAAAAAGAGAAAGACTATTGAGCTTCCATAATTTGCCCCAACCTGGTTTATTTCCATGACCTGAAATAAAGGAAATATTACAAGGGGCAAAAGTGAAGTAACAGAAATTGAAACCGCTTCCGAAATCCACCAAATTATCATCCATGCAGCAAGGGCGATAACAATGGATGCTTTTTCATCTATATTCTCAAGACTAAGAAAATTTAAAAAAATAAAAGAGAAGGGACCTAATATTAAACCTATTTTTTTAACCATAAATATTTAGAAATAACATTGAAATAAAATTATCAATTTAAAATTTTAAAATTGATTTGTAAAGGTTTTTTTTACTTACAATTATATTTTTTATTTTCGAAAAAAAAATTAATGGAAGTTAAGCCCTCAAAACCAGATTCCAACGAATCTTATGAAAATTTTATTGATTGTAAAGCTTATTTGGTTGATGGAAAATTAAAAAGTTGGTCTGGTAAATCAAGTGATGTTTTTTCTAATATCTATACACGTAACAAGGATGGAGAAATAAAACCTACCCTTTTGGGATCAATTCCTGACATGGAAACCGAGCCAGCACTCGAAGCTCTAGATTCTGCTGTGGGTGCCTTTAATAGAGGTAAAGGCAAGTGGCCTACAATGAGGGTAGGGGAAAGAATTAAATGTTTGGAAAAGTTTGCTGATAAAATGAAAAATTACCGAGAGGAGGTAGTTAACTTGTTAATGTGGGAAATATCTAAAAATAAGTCTGATTCATACAAAGAATTTGATAGAACAGTTGATTACATATATGATACTATTGAAGCCTACAAAGATATTGATAGAAAAAGTGCAAAATTTGAAAAACAATCTGGTATTTATGCTCATATAAGAAGAGGACCATTGGGAGTAATTTTATGTTTGGGACCATATAATTACCCATTGAATGAAACCTTCTGTCTACTAATTCCTGCCATCATTATGGGAAATACTGCAGTTTTTAAGCCTGCTAAGCATGGTGTTTTATTAATTACTCCACTTTTAAAAGCCTTTGAAGAAACCTTTCCTCCAGGGG
Organism: uncultured Bacteroidota bacterium; assembly: GCA_902628605.1. The sequence continues at coordinate 6,691 of CACONV010000018.1, read as the reverse complement.
TTGTGAATATTTTATTTGGTAGAGGTAGGAAAATAGCTTCTCCCATAATGAAAACTGGTAAAATCGACGTTTTAGCTTTGATCGGACATTCTTCTTCAGCTGTTGCTCTACAAGATCTACATCCAAATAAAAATAGGTTAAGATTAGTTTTAGGTTTAGAAGCTAAAAATCCAGGAATTGTATTACCTGACGCCGATTTAGACCTAACAATCAAAGAGTGTATATCAGGAACTTTATCATACAACGGGCAAAGATGTACCGCACTAAAAATTTTATTTGTTCATGAATCAATAGTCGATGAATTCAATAAAAAATTTGCAATAGCGGTTGATAATTTAAAATACGGTCTTCCTTGGGAAGAAGATGCTTTTTTGACTCCTTTACCTGAGCCTCATAAAGCAAATTATATGCAAGATTTAATTCATGATGCAGTTAAAAAAGGTGCGAAGATTATTAATAAAAAAGGTGGAACATTATCTCATAATTATTTGTATCCTGCTATTTTATATCCTGTGTCTACAGATATGAATATATATCATGAGGAGCAGTTTGGTCCTGTAATTCCAGTTATGTCTTACAAAGATATAGATGAACCGTTAAATGTTATGGCTGCATCAGAATATGGACAGCAAGTCAGCTTATTTGGAAATGATATATCTAAAATTGGTCCATTAGTTGATATTTTAGCAAATCTAGTTTGCAGGGTAAATTTGAACAGTGCTTGTCAAAGAGGTCCAGATGTTTATCCTTTTACGGGTAGGAAAAATTCTGCGGTCAGCACTTTAAGTGTTCACGATGCCTTAAGATCCTTTTCGATCAGAACTTTTGTTGCAGCGAAAGATAATCCCAAGAATAATGAAATAATTGGTTCTTTATTAAATTCTAAAGATTCAAATTTTATAAACACAGAATATCTGTTATAATTTAACTTAATTTAATGTAATCACAGATTTTATCTCCAACTTCAGATGTGGAATAATGTACATTGCCGTTTGACAAATCCTGAGTTACAAATCCTTCTTCAATCGACTTTTCAACAGAGTTTTTAATTAAATCCGATTCTAACTTAAGGTTGAATGACATTTCAAACATCATAGCAGCGGATAATATTGTAGCTAAGGGATTTGCAATGTTTTTTCCTGTAGCTTCGGGGAATGAGCCATGTATGGGTTCATACAATGAATTTACCTCTCCAACTGATGCGGATGGCATTAAACCCATTGATCCTGAAATAACTGAAGCTTCATCTGTTAAAATATCACCAAATAAGTTTTCTGTTATAAGAACATCATAATTTTTAGGTGATTGGATTAAGCGCATTGCTACTGCATCTACTAATTCGTATGAAACTTCTATTTTAGGGTAGTCTTTTTCCATTGATTGAATAGTTTCTCTCCAAAGCCTTGAAGTCTCCAAGACATTCGCTTTGTCAACACAACAAAGTTTTTTCTTTCTTTTGCCTGCAATTTCAAATCCCTTTTTTGCTAATCTAATTATTTCATTTCTATCATACTCACAAGTGTCAAATGCAAAATCACCTTTATTTTTTCTTCCTCTTTTTCCAAAATAAATACCTCCTGTTAGCTCCCTTACAAAAATTAAATCCGTTCCATCAATTTTATTTTTCTTTAAAGGTGAGTTATCAACTAAGCTTTTAAAAGTAAATGTTGGTCTTATATTAGCAAATAGACCTAATTTTTTTCTCATTTTTAAAAGTCCTTGCTCAGGCCTTACTTTCGCTGAAGGGTTATTGTCAAATTCAGGCAAACCAATTGCCCCAAACAGCACAGAATCAGAATTTAAGCAAAGATTATGGGTTTCATCGGGATAGGGATCTCCGTTTTTGAAAATAGATGCAGCACCCACAATTCCTTCTTTAAATAAAAACTCATGCTTAAATTTATCACCAACAGCCTTACAGACTTTTATAGCTTCTCTTATTACTTCTGGTCCAATTCCATCTCCTGGTAGAACTGCTATTTTTTTTTTCATTTACTAGTATCAATTGAGTTTAACATTTTTTCAGTTGCTTTTATAGCAGAAACAGTTTGGTCAGAATCAAATCCTCTAGTTGTAAATTCAAAAGAGGTGTTTTTCCAAGTTATAATTGTCTCACAAAATGCATCTGAACTGCTTCCTGGAGGTATATGAACAAAATAATCGACTAACTCAGGAAGATTCATTTTTTTTGTTTTAAAAATTTTTTTTAATGCATTATAAAAAGCATCGAATTGACCATCTCCAGTTGCATTTTCCTCAATTATTTCTCCGTAAAAATCAATTGAAATCGTAGTAGAGGGTCTTAATCCCTTTGAATGAGTTAAAACATACGAATGTATTTTTATATTATTTTTTTTATTCTCACTATCAAGTACATCAGAAATAATGTATGGTAAATCAGATCTAGTGATTTTTTGTTTCTTGTCTCCAAGTTCGATAACTCTTTTAGTAACTTTTTTTAAATCTTCTTCATTTAAAGTAACCCCCAACTCTTCAAGATTTTTTACAACATTTGCTTTACCAGACATCTTACCAAGTGCATAACTTCTTTTACGTCCAAATCTTTCCGGAATTAAATCATTGTAATATAGGTTTTTCTTGTTATCTCCGTCGGCATGAATACCTGCTGTCTGCGTAAATACATTAGATCCAACAATTGGTTTATTTGGAGAAATTCTATAACCTGTAAATGTTGAAACTAGCTGACTAACTTTATAAAGTGAATTTTCCTTTATATTTACTTTAATATTTGGAACAAAATCATTTATTGCTGCAACTGCACTTTCAAGAGCTACGTTACCTGCTCTTTCACCCATTCCGTTTACAGTAAGATGTATCCCTTTGATTCCATTTCTAACTGCTTCTAGCGTATTCGAAACTCCTAAATCATAATCGTTATGACCATGAAAATCAAAATGAATTTTTGGATATTTTGAAGTAATTTCATTTATGAAATTTCCAGTTTTTTTTGGTGTTAGGATCCCTAATGTGTCTGGTAACATTACTCTTTTTACAGTCGTTTTTGATAAAAAGTCAAGTAAAGAGAATACGTATTCTTTGGAATTTTTCATTCCGTTACTCCAATCCTCAAGATACACATTTGTTAATATCTTGCTTTTGTCTGCTTTATCCAATACTTTTTGAATTTTCTGAAAGTGTTCTTGTGGTTTTTGGCCTAGTTGATTTTTTAAATGATTTAATGATCCTTTAGTAAGCAAATTTTGGACTTTACATCCAGCTTTATTAATCCATTCTAATGATAATCCGTTGTCCAAAAACGTAAGTACTTCAATCTTTTTTGGATGTCCCTCTTCTTTCGCCCAATCACAAATTTTTTTTACTGAATGAAATTCTCCTATAGATACTCTAGCAGATGCTATTTCTATTCTGTCAACTGATAACTCATTAATTAACAACTTTGAAATTGTCAATTTTTCATTCTCAGAAAAAGAGATACCGGATGTTTGTTCTCCATCTCTGAGGGTCGTGTCCATGATTTCAATATAATTGTTTGCCAAAGAATTCATTTTTTAAAAGGGTCTTTTAGCAGCAAAGTTTTTAATTTCTGATTTCATATTTAATAAATAATCGATATCATCAAAACCATTCATCATATTTTCTTTTTTGTATGGGTTAATTTCAAATTTTTCTATTTGTGAGAAATCAGAGATTGAAACTTCTTGTTCAATTAAATTTACTTTTAAATTGACATTTGGATTTTTTTTAATTGAATTAAAAATCAGTTCAAGAAAATCAGCGGATATTTGTACTGGTAAAACACCAATATTTAAACAATTATTTTTAAAAATGTCAGCAAAAAAACTTGAGATAACGCAACGAAATCCATAGTCATAAATTGCCCAAACAGCATGCTCTCTGGAAGATCCTGAACCAAAATTTTTACCTGCAACTAGTATTTTTCCAGAATAGTTTTTATCATTTAAAATAAAATCTTTTTTTAATGAGTTGTCTTGGTTATATCGCCAGTCTCTGAATAGATTTTTATCAAAATCTATTCTTTCAGTTGCCTTTAAAAATCTTGCTGGGATAATCTGGTCTGTATCAACATTTTCGATTTCTAACGGAACTCCTGAACTTTCTAATATTCTAAATTTTTCGTAAGGCATAATTATAGTTTTCTAGGATCAGTTATTTTACCTGTTATGGAAGCAGCAGCAGCTACTGCTGGACTTGCAAGAATTGTTCTTGCCCCTGGCCCTTGTCTACCTTCAAAATTTCTATTTGAGGTACTAATCACATACTTTCCAGGTGGAATTTTATCGTCGTTCATTGCAAGACAAGCTGAGCAACCAGGTTCTCTTACTTTAAATCCAGAAGATTCTAATTCTTCTAAAATTCCTTCACTTTTTATTTGATTTAGTACGCGGTGTGAACCAGGAACAAGCCATGCTACAACATCATTAGCTTTTTTGAATCCCTTCGTTATTTTTGAAAATGTTCTAAAGTCTTCAATTCTTCCATTTGTACAGCTACCTAAAAATACATAATCAACTCTTTTCCCAAGCATTTTATCACCAATTTTATATCCCATATATTTAAGGGATTTTAAGTATGATGAAGAATTGCCTTTTTCAGAATCAACATTAGGTATTTTTCCTGATATACTAATCCCCATCCCTGGATTGGTTCCAAAAGTAACCATTGGTTCAATCTCAGTTGAATTAAAGTTATATTCTTTGTCAAAAACAGCTCCTTCGTCAGTATAAAGAGTAGACCAATATTCAATTGCCTTTGATAAATTTTTACCTTTGGGAGTATATTCTCGATTTTTAACATATTCAATCGTCTTTTTATCGGGCGATATCAATCCACCTCTGGCACCCATTTCAATAGACAGGTTACAAACAGTCATTCTTCCTTCCATACTCATTTCGGAAAAAACATTCCCACTATATTCAACGAAGTAGCCTGTTGCTCCAGATGTGGAAAGTTTAGAAATTATGAAAAGAGCAACATCTTTCGGAGTCACTGAATTCCCTAATTTTCCATCAATATTTATCCTCATTGTTTTAGGTTTTGGTTGCATAATGCACTGAGTAGATAAAACCATCTCTACTTCAGAAGTTCCAATTCCAAATGCAATGGCTCCAAACGCACCATGAGTTGACGTGTGCGAATCACCACAAACGATAGTTGTTCCGGGAAGGGTTATTCCTGATTCTGGTCCAATAACGTGAACAATTCCGTTTTTTTTATGACCTAACCCCCAAAAAACTATATCGTGTTTTTTAGTATTGTCTTTAAGAGTTTGAAGTTGTTTGGCAGATAGAGGATCTCTAATTGGCAAATGTTGATTAATAGTTGGAGTATTGTGATCTGCAGTTGCAAATGTCAGATTTGGATACATAACATTTAGATTTCTGTTCTTTAATCCTAAAAAAGCAACAGGGCTGGTAACTTCGTGGATTAAGTGTCTGTCAATAAATAAAATGTCAGGACCATTGTTAACTTTTTTTATCACGTGGGAATCCCATATTTTGTCAAAGAGAGTTTTTTTATTCATTATAATCTTTAGATATTGGCAGCTTTTACTATTTTTTGAATGTCATCATCATAAATTTCCTTTTTCGCATCGGCTAATTTTAAAAATTCGTTATAAACTTTATCGAGTTGAATTTTATCTAATTCAAAGCCAATATTTTTTGCTCTATATGCAAGTGCTGCTCTGCCACTCCTAGCAGTTAATATAATTGAAGATTTATCTACACCAACATCTTTTGGGTCAATAATTTCATAGGTTTCTCGATTTTTAATCACTCCGTCTTGATGAATACCAGAACTATGAGCGAAAGCATTCGAACCAATCACAGCTTTATTTGGTTGAACAATTATACCCATCAAATCAGAAACTAAAAGGCTTGTACTGTATAAATATTTAGACTTAATTGACGTTTGAAGTTTTAGCGAAGGGTGTTGTCTTAATATCATTACAACTTCTTCTAACGAAGTATTTCCAGCTCTTTCACCTATTCCATTAATAGTACATTCAATTTGTCTAGCACCATTATTTACTCCTGAAATTGAGTTAGCTGTGGCCAAACCTAAGTCATTGTGGCAATGACAAGATATAATAGCTTGATCTATGCCTTTGACATTTTCTTTTAGATATTTTATTTTTTCTCCGTATTCCTCTGGCAAACAGTAACCGGTGGTATCAGGAATATTTAAAACTGTAGCACCAGCTTTAATTACTTCCTCACAAACTTTAGCTAAAAATTCATTTTTGGTTCTTCCTGCATCTTCAGCGTAAAACTCAATATCTTCAACTTTAGTTTTTGCGTATCTAACTGCAGAGGTTGCTCTTTCTAAAATTTTTTCTTCCGTTGAATTGAATTTATGTTTGATATGGTAATCAGATGTACCTATACCTGTATGGATTCGAGGATATTTTGCGTTTTTAAGCGATTCAGCTGCAACATCTATGTCTTTTTCAACTGCTCTTGTTAAGCCGCATACCTGAGCGCTTTTTACAAGTTTGGAAATTTCATCAACAGATTTAAAATCACCGGGACTGGACACAGGAAATCCTGCTTCAATAATATCAACGCCCATTTCATCTAATCTTTCAGCTATTGATAGTTTACTCCTAGTATCGAGTTTACATCCAGGAACTTGTTCGCCGTCCCTTAGAGTGGTATCGAAAATATATACTTTATCGTTTGTCATTTAG
>CACONV010000017.1 GCA_902628605.1 uncultured Bacteroidota bacterium | reverse complement strand
TAATTTTCTTTTCGGCTTTAACATCAGTTCTTTATTATTTAGGAATAATACAAAAAATAGTATCCTTTTTAGCTTGGATTTTAAATAAGTTTTTAAAAATTACAGGTGCTGAAAGTTTGTCTTTAGCTGGGAATATATTTTTAGGTCAAACTGAATCCCCAATTCTTATAAAACCCTATCTAGAAAAAATGACCAAATCCCAACTTTTCATAGTCATGGTAGGCGGGATGTCCACCGTTGCTGGAAGTGTTTTAGCGGCTTATATTGGCTTACTTGGAGGGAATGACATAAATGAACAACTTAAATTTTCAAACCATTTACTAACTGCATCTGTTATGGCTGCCCCTGGAGCTGTTGCTATTTCTAAAATAATATTTCCAGAGGTAACAAAAAGTTTAAAAGAAGAAATAAAGATTGAAAAAAAAAATAAAAATGGGAATATACTATTATCTATAACCGGAGGGACTATTGAAGGTGTAAAACTAGCTGTGAACGTAGGCGCAATGCTCCTTGTGTTCATAGCTTTTATAGCTTTATTAAATGATATAATGTGGCTAATCGGTGAGTCTTTAAACCTTAACTCTTTAATATCGGAGTCAACAAGTTTTGATCAGTTTTCAATTGAATTTGTATTGGGATACCTTTTTGCACCACTGATGTGGTTGATAGGGGTTACATATCAAGAATGTGCTATAATGGGTCAGTTATTAGGAATAAAAATAGTTTCAAACGAATTTGTTGCGTTCATACAATTAGCTGATTTAAAAAACATTAACAACTCAATTGAACTTTTAAGCAAAAAATCAATCACAATGGCAACATTCATGTTGTGCGGATTTGCGAATTTGACTTCTATCGGAATTCAAATTGGAGGAATAGGGGTTTTAGCACCAGGGCAAAGAAAAAATTTATCTAAATTGGGTTTTAAAGCGATGATTGCTGGAACAATTGTTTCATTAATTTCTGCTTGTTTTGCAGGAGCTTTAATTAGTTAATTTTTGGAATATTTCCAGAGCGAGAAAAAAGCAATAAGAGTTAACAGCAATAATAATATTGCTTGTATATTTTTCCCATATATAAAAAAGCCCACACTAAACAAAGCACCGTAAATTCCAAAAACACTAATTATCATACACACAATTCCTCTGGGAATAGTCCAAAAAACTTTTTTTTCAATTTCCTTGTTATCAATTTCAGCTTTAATTTTATTCCACCCTTTTCCTCCAGGTTGGATTTTAATATAAAAATCTTTCAATGTATTTAGATTAGACGGTGGTGTTAATAAACTTACACCTACCCATGCTATAGTGGTAATAAATACACTTGTTAAGAATTGGATGTCTTGTGGTATTGATTCAAAACCTAAACGAGTATGGATTATTTGCAAGTAAATGGCAAGAATGAAAGAAACAACCATAGCGGTTATCTCGCTGTAAGCATTTATTCTATACCAAAACCATCTTACAATAAACAAAAGGCCCGTACCAGCCCCAATTTGTAATAAAATTTGAAATGCTTGCAGAGCATTGTTTAGAAGAAGTGCAAAACAGGCAGATAAAAACATTAAAACGAGAGTTGATAGTCTTCCAATAAGTACTTTTTTGGAATCAGTAGAGTTTGAATTTATAAATCTTGAGTAAAAATCATGGACAATGTACGAAGAACCCCAATTTAAATGAGAAGATATAGTTGACATAAACGCAGCAACAAGGGAGGCGACCATCAAACCAATGACACCTTTTGGCAACAAAGTCATCATTGCTGGATATGCTAAGTCGTTCTTTAAAAAATTTTCATCAATTCCTGGAAACGCTTCACTGATTGAAGCCAAATCAGGATAAATAATTAAAGAGGCTAGTGCTATTATAATCCAAGGCCAAGGTCTTATTGCGTAATGAGCAAAATTAAATAACAATGTTGCCCATATAGCATTATTTTCATCTTTAGCAGACAGCATTCTTTGAGCTATATACCCTCCACCCCCAGGTTCAGCTCCAGGATACCATACACTCCACCACTGCACAGCAAGCGGAAGAACAAAAATTGTAATAAAAACTTCCCTGTCATTTATATCTGGAATTAAATCCAATTTATTAATCACATTCGGATGTGAAAATAGATTAGTTAAACTTTGAATTTCAGGGAGTCCAATAAAAAAGGATGCAGACCAAATCGTAACTGACATTGCTAATATAAATTGGAAAAAATCTGTATATACAACCCCTTTAAAGCCACCAAGCATACTATATATTACTGTAATTGTTGATGCAATCAGCAATGTGTTTAATGGAGAAAGTCCTAAAATTATTCCACCTATTTTAATAGCTGCAAGGCACACAGTAGCCATAATCATTATATTAAAAAAAACCCCTAAATAAATTGCTCTAAAACCTCGAAGGAAAGCTGCCTCCTTTCCACTATATCTGATTTCATAGAATTCCAAATCTGTTAGAACGCCTGATTTTCTCCAAAGCCTAGCGTAAACAAATACCGTTAGCATTCCGGTTAACAAAAAAGCCCACCAAACCCAATTACCAGCTACTCCATTCGTCCTTACAATATCTGTTACTAAATTGGGGGTATCAGCTGAAAATGTCGTGGCAACCATAGAGACACCCAGCAGCCACCACGGCATATTTCTACCGGATAGGAAAAATTCATCTGTGCTTTTGCCTGCAGTTTTTGACGACCACAAACCAATTAAGAGCGTAATTAAAAAAAAGAAAAATATTATAGACCAATCTATTAATTCAAGTTTCATTTTTGGTTTGCTTTATTAATTATCTGAATATAGTTTAAAATGATAAAAAAGTGATAATTTCTGCTTTAAAATAATTAGGTTTGATGAATGAAATTCAATTTATCTATTTATACTTTTTTTGTTTTTCTTTTCAATTATTCCTATTCTCAGATAGAAATAAAATCCTTAGAAAAAAAAATTGAAATAGATAAAACATCTAAATCTATTCTGAAATTACCTGAGAATAATTTACCTGACTATCTTAAAAAAGATTTCTTTTCTAAAGAACCTAATTTTGAAAGCCCCAAAGGATTTGAAAATAATATTCAAATGGAAAATGAAGAAGCATTCATAAATCCAGGGGACGCTTACTTAAAAAAGTTAAATTCAAATAAAAATGAAGGCAATGCTCCCAAATTTAAGGCTGACCAGTATCTTGGAGACTTTATTAGTTCAACTGAAAATGTTAGAATAGTTTTTAGAGACCATCAAGAACCCGATGGAGACAGAGTCCAAATAAGATTTAATGATGACATAATTTATCCAAATATACTCTTGACTCAAAGGTATAAAAAGATGGATGTTAAACTTTTAGAGGGTTTTAATAAAATTGATTTTGTTGCATTAAATCAAGGAGAATCCGGTCCCAACACTGCGGAGGTAAGGGTTTATGATGATGATGGAAATGTAATGATGTCTAATCTTTGGAACCTTGCAACTGGTTCTAAAGCTACCTTCATTGTTGTAAAACAAGATAATTAAAATCCTAAAATTTGAATTGGTTAACTCATTTTATAAATCAATTAATAGCTCCTTTAGAATGGGTAATGCTTATTTTAATTATTGGTGGAGGTCTATTTCTTCTTTTAGATTCAAAAGGATTTTCTGTTAAAAAAATCAATAAAGGGTTTTCACTTTTATTTAAAAAAAATTCAGAAAAGGGGATATCTCGTTTTGAAGCATTATCGGCTGTTTTAGCTTCAACCGTAGGATTGGGTAATATCTCTGGTGTAGCAATTGCTATTCACATGGGAGGTCCAGGTGTGCTTGTATGGATGTGGATAACAGCTCTTCTCGGATCTGTAATAAAATTTTATAGCTGTACTCTATCTGTAAAATTAAGGAGGAAGGAGCTAAATGGCGAGCCATTAGGAGGTCCAATGTACTATATGACAATTGGAATACCTAGGTCTGGAAAATTTTTGGCAAACTGGTTTTGTATTGCAGCTTTATTTGGAGTTTTACCTGCTTTTACGGCAAACCAACTAACTCAAACGGTAGTTCAAGTCATTTATCCATCAGTAAATAGTGCTATTGACAGCTTTATTTATAAAGGCTCTTTTGGGTTATTGTTAATTTTAGCCTCTGGGTGGGTGATTTTAGGAGGTTTAAAAAAAATTGTTAAAACAACATCCAAGCTAGTCCCTCTTATGGTTATACTGTATTTTTTGATGGGTGGGTGGGTTATAATAGATAATATAACGCAAATCCCACATGTTTTAAAAATAATAATTTTTTCTGCATTTGATTTTAAAACTATGTATGTTGGTGGTTTTTGGGGTCTTGTATTACTCGGTGTAAGAAGAGCTGTTTTCTCTAATGAAAGTGGTATTGGTAACGCACCCATGTACCACGGTCAATCTCAGACAAAGGTGCCAATAAACGAAGGTTTAGTTGCAAGTTTGGGTCCACTGTTGGATACAATATTGGTATGTTCAATTACAGGAATTGTAGTTATAGTAAGTGGTTCATATCTAGATACAGAATTAAATGGAATTCTTTTAACTCTAGAATCGTTTAATCGTCTTTTTTATGGGCTTGGAGATATATTTTTAGTTTTTATGGTGATTGTGTTCGGAATAACTACTCTTTTTACCTACTCATATTATGGTGTAAAATGTTTAGACTTTTTGACCAAAAATAAATATGGGTTCATTTACAACTATGTCTATTTAATTAGCATCTTTTTTTCTGCTATTTCGTCGGTTAATTTTGTAATAAGTCTGATTGATTTATCGTTTGCTTTAATGGCTATACCAAACATGATTTCAGTGATTTACTTGTCAAAACTTGTTAATCAGGAAATAAATAAAACTAATTTTTAGAAATATGATAATAAATACTTCCTGTTTTTTTAAGTTAAATTCAACTTTTTAAAAGAAATTGTCAATCTTAACTCATAAAAATTATATTTTAGTCATATGGAAAACAGTGTTGATTTTAAAGACATCAGGGGTAATATAATTGACCCTATTGATCATACAAGAGAAATACTTAAAAAAAACCCATTCGTTGAAATTTATGTAGGAACTGATTCTCAAAGTTTAGCTAAAAAAACACAATATATAACAGTTATTGCCTACAGGTTTGGTAACAGAGGTGTTCATTATATCTTAAAAAAAAGCGGAGTCCCTCAAATTAGAGACCTTTGGACTAGGCTTTGGAAAGAAACCGAATTAAGTATTGATATAGCAGAATATATAAAAAAATCCTTGAATATAACTCCAGAGATTGATTTGGATTATAACGAAAACGAAAATTTTAAATCAAATAAATTAGTAAATGCATCTAGAGGGTTGGCAAATTCTCTTGGTTATAAAGTAAATATCAAACCACATGCCCAAATTGCCACTAGGGCTGCTGATTACCATTGCAAATAAATTTTTGATTTGAAAGCATTTATTTTTGATCTTGACGGAATTATCGTTGACACAGCGAAATACCATTTTAAATCCTGGAAAATAATTTCTAGAAACTTTGGTTTTGAATTGTCAAAAACTCAAAATGAACTTTTGAAAGGTGTTGGTAGAGAAGAATCATTAGATAGGATATTATCTTGGGGAGGGGTTTCAGCTGACAGATTTGAAAAGAAAAAGTATTTGGAGAAAAAAAACGAATTATACAAAGGTTTTATTTCTAATCTTAGTCATACGGATATATTGCCTGGAGTTAACAAATTAATAGGTTTTGCTGGGATTAAGGGTATTCCTGTAGCATTGGGATCTGCAAGTAGAAATGCACATCAAATTTTAAAAAAACTTGGAATAAAAAACAAGTTTAAAGTAATAATAGACGGGAATTTAACTACAAAATCAAAACCCCATCCTGAAGTTTTTTTAAAAGGGGCAAAAATGCTTGGGGTAAATCCAAAAGAAATAATTGTATTTGAGGACTCCATCGCAGGCGTAAAGGCAGCTAATAAGGCAAAAATGGTTTCAGTTGCTATTGGTACGAGCGGAAAAATTGAAAATGCAAAATATAATTTTAATTCACTAGATCATATACCGCTTGAATTTTTTGAAAACGTGATTTAGAATGGAAAAACATACTTATAAAATTGATCCTTGGAAAATAATTGAAGAAGGATGGGACCCAGGTAAAGTAATGGGTTCTGAAAGTATCTTTAGCATTGGTAATGGTGCTATGGGTCAGAGAGCCAATTTTGAAGAAGATTTTAGTGGCAAATCACTACAAGGCAGTTATATAGGAGGTATTTATTATCCTGATAAAACAAAAGTTGGGTGGTGGAAAAACGGTTACCCAGAATACTTCGCAAAGGTAATTAATGCTCCAAGTTGGATTGGAATTTCAATATCAATTGATAGTATACCTCTTGATTTAAATAAAGTTGATAAGATTGAAAAATTTGAGAGAAAATTAGACATGAAAAATGGTCTATATGAGCGCTCAATTTCTGTTAAAATAAAAAATGATTTAAAAGTGGAGATAAACTCAAAAAGGTTTATATCTATGAAAAGAAAATCTGTGGGAGCAATTTCCTATAAAATTAGATGCAACAGAGATGTTAAAATATCTATGTCCCAATATATTGATTTTGATGTATCCAATGACGATAGCAATTGGGATGAAAAATTTTGGGAAACAAAAGAAAAAATTAATACCCAAAATAAATCACTCGTAAAAAGTAAGGTGAAAAAAACTGGTTTTAAAGTGATCACCTACATGAAAACCAATTTATATGACAACAATGTTAAACTTGAAAAGCCTTTCATAGCAAAATCTAATTCCAAAAAAATATTGCTTAACTCTGAAAAAACATTAAAAAGTGGTAACACTTTAAAAGTAGAAAAGTTTGGAGGATATGTGACTTCTGATTCTAACGACTGGAATAAAATTGAAAGTAAAACAAATAAGATTTTAAATTATTTAGAAAACACCTCGTTTGAAGGTCTTTATCAAGAACATAGAATAGAATGGTCTAAAATTTGGGAACAATCGGATATTAAAGTTAGTGGGGACGTTAAATCTCAACAGGCCATTAGATTTAATATTTTCCAATTAAATCAAACATACAGAGGTGATGACCCAAATCTAAATTTTGGTCCAAAGGGTTTTACAGGAGAAAAATATGGAGGAAGTACATATTGGGATACAGAGGCATATTGTGTTCCTTTTTGTTTAGGCACTAAACCTCCTAAGGTGACCCTAAATCTTTTAAATTACAGATATCTTCAATTAGACAAAGCAATCGATAATGCAAAAAAACTTGGATTTGAAGATGGTGCAGCTTTATTTCCAATGGTTACGATGAATGGGGAAGAATGTCATAACGAGTGGGAAATTACTTTTGAAGAAATACACAGGAATAATGCAATTGCATTCGCAATCTTTAACTACCAAAGATACACGGGCGACTCAAAATATTTAGTTAACAAAGGCTTAGAGGTCTTGGTTGGAATTTGCAGATTTTGGGCTCAAAGGGTCTCCTACTCAGACAAAAAAAAGAAATATGTTATTTTGGGGGTTACTGGACCAAACGAATATGAAAATAATATCAATAATAATTGGTACACAAATTACAGTACCAAATGGTGTTTAGAGTTTACATTAGATAATATAAGCATCATAAAAAAAGATAACCCCGAATCATTTGAAAAATTATTTAAAAAACTCAACATAAAGAAGTCTGAGCTAGATTATTGGTTAAAAATTTCAAAAAGTATTTATTTAAATGAAGACAAGGAGCTGGGTGTTTTTGTCCAACAAGATGGATTCTTCGATAAGGATCTAAAGGAAGTTGATAAGTTAGATGATTCGCAAAGACCCTTAAATCAGAATTGGTCATGGGATCGAATTTTACGGTCTCCCTACATAAAACAGGCAGATGTTCTACAAGGAATATACTTCTTTGAGGACAAGTTTGACATTGAACAAATTAAAAATAATTATGAGTTTTATGAAAAATTCACAGTTCATGAGTCTTCTTTATCGCCTTGTATTCACTCAATCGTTGCTTGCAAACTTGGAAAAATTGAATTTGCATATGATCTCTTTAAAAGAGCCTCTAGGTTAGACTTAGATGACTATAATAAGGAGGTTGAGGAAGGGCTACATATTACCTCTATGGCTGGCAGTTGGTTAACAATTGTTGAAGGTTTTGCTGGGATGCGGGTAAAAAACAACTCGCTTCATTTTACCCCCCACTTACCTAAAAATTGGAAAGATTTGGCATTTAAAATCAATTTTAGACAAAATATTTATAAAATTAAATTCAGTAAAAGCTTGTTTCAATGCTGTTTAAGTTTAACTCAGGATTGTTTTATATATGTAAATAATCAAAAATTCACATTTGACAGCAACGGAGAAGTTCATATTTCCATTTAATTTAATATCAACTTTCATATACAAACCTGAAAAATATTTTCTAAAAGTTAATTTCAAATCAACTTGAGATTCTTAGTAACTTTGTTGAAAAGTTAGAAGCCATATGATTTTACGAAAAACATAACTTCTTAATTTTAAAAAAATATTTGTATGGAATCTAAGTTACTTTTCATCAAGATAGTCTTTTTGTTGCTTGCTTTTTTGGTCTTAATACTAAATAAAAATATGTTGGGCAAGAGCTTTTCATTTAAATTATTTTCAAAAAGAAAGTAATTTAACCTCAAAGAAATTTTTTGTTTATTCTCCTATCAAATGAAATTTTTCTTGTCTTTTATTTATATATCTGAAGCCATCTTTTGAAAAAAAACCTGGTTCCTCAAGCATAATTCTAACATCCTTGCCCCATTCTTTTATGTAAACCTTGGTGTTTAATTCAATGGCATAGGCTGTATTTGCATTTAACTTCCATTCCCCAGTGCCTTGAACAAACCCTTGATTATCCCACATGCCAAAAATAGTACCTGCAGAATGACCAAAAAGGCCAAGTGGATGTGTATAAATTTGCGGTCTCAAACCTTTTTCAATAGCGTCCTTTCTTGAAGTTTTTAAAATTTCGTTTCCTGTTATTCCTTCTTTGAAGTTACTGGTTAGTATATCTTCTAATAAATTTCCAGCCTTAAGACCATCTTTTAAATACTTAGGTGCGTCAACTTCATTTGGTTTTAAAACATATGCGAGCTGTTGACAGTCGGTATTAAGATTCAAATATGTAATGCCAAAATCACAGTGTACTAAATCACCAGGTTGAATAATATCAAACTTTTGTTTTCCATCAAAAGCATAAAGATCGCTATCATCAGCACGTTGAACATCAATTGTTGGATGAAACCAAGTTTTTAATCCCATTGATGAAACCTTTTCTCTCATCCACCAAACCACCTCGTCAGTAGTTGTAACTCCAGGAGTAATAACCCCTGTTGAGAAGGCCTCCTTAATTATATTATGAGTTATTTCTGTTAAATGGGAAAATAGTGTCATTTCTTTTTCTGTTCTAGTTTCTACCCAGGAGACTGCAAGTGGCTCTGAACTAACAACCCTTGTTTTAAGGGATTTTGGTAAATAATTCATTAATAGTTTGTGATCTGTTACAGACAATCCATCGGCAATCCCGTAGGTATCCGATATGTTAATACCAATTTTTTTTGGGTTCTTAAGTTTAAGATAATCCACAAGAGCCTTCATTTGATCGGGTTCTTTTTCTTTATCCCAAACACTTTTTATTAAGCTTCCAAAAGAATACCTAGTGATTGCAGCCATATCAACTTTATTTGAAGATTTATCATGTGTAAAAACAAGAATCGTCCTTCTTCTAGCATTCAACCATGTTGGAGGAAGAAGACTCTTAATTATTGGATCTTCATTGTATTCCCTTGTAATTATTACCCAACAGTCAATTTTTTCTCTTACCATAAGCTGCGGTAAAAGGTTTTCCAGCCTATCTTTTTGTATCTCCTCTATAGCTCTAACCCTATCTTTTAAAGGTAAAACAGCTTGAGGAAAGCAATCGGTTGTTGCAAAAGAAAAGAAAATAAATAATACATATTTGTACATAAAACTATTCTAATGAAGGGGGCCCAGGTAAAATCCTAGGATCATAATTATCATATTTTTTATTTTTTACAAAATCTTCTTTTACATAATTAATTAATGAAGGGTTTTTGTATAAATCCGCCATCGTCATCGATAATGCTTTTGCAGCATAAATCATACCTTTATGCCCTATGGACATTCCAGTACAAGCAACTACAGCCCAAGAATGCCAAGGACCTCCACTTGCCGCAGTTGTAACTCCCAAACTAATTGTAGGGACTACTTGACTTACGTCTCCAACGTCTGTCGAACCACCTTGAGCAGGTAACGTTGGTTTAAGTGGGTAAATCTTCCCATCAATTCCTTTTTGGGGTTTGCCAGTTTCCTTTAAGATTGTATTGGCATAATTTAATTCACTATCGGTGTAGGTGATTTCACCCAATGTTTCGAGGTTTTTTTGCAGAATGGCAGCACCTGTTCTATTTACCTGTATTTCATAAATTCCTGATATTAACTTGGTTTCATAAGTAGTTCCTGTCATTAGAGCAGCTCCTTTTGCAATATCAAGTGCCCTTTCATATAAAACATCAACCCCAGCTCTGTTGTTTTGTCTCAGCCTAGTCCAGATCTGGGCATAATCTGGAACAACGTTTACCACATCTCCTGCTTTTTCAATTTGATAATGAATTCTTGCAGTTGGTTCTATATGTTCCCTGTAATAGTTTAAACCCGTTGTATACAATTCCATTGCATCAGCAGCACTTTTCCCATTCCATGGGTCGGAAGACGCATGAGCTGAACTACCACGGAATTTGACTCTAAAATCAACAAGTGCCTTGGAGCTTTGGGTTCCTGCTTCGATTACGTCTCCAGGGTGCCAATCCATGCAAACATCCAATTTGTCAAATAAACCCTCCCTAACCATCCAAACCTTGGCAAAAATAGTTTCTTCAGCTGGTGTTCCATAGAATATTACAGTTCCCTTTATGTTTCCTTTCTCAATTTGCTCTTTAATAGCTATTGCTGCGCCAAGGCTTGCAGTTCCAAAAAGATTATGACCACAACCGTGACCCGCTCCACCTGGGATTCTAGCCTCTTTTACTGGTTTCCTTTTTTGTGAAATTCCAGCATTAGCATCGAATTCTCCTAATATTCCAATAATTGGTCTACCAGACCCATACGATGCTGTAAAAGCAGTTTTTATCCCGGCAACCCCCTCTTCAACATCAAATCCATTTCTTTTGGCGTGGTCTATTAAAATTTTAGAAGATTTAAATTCTAGCAATGCTGTTTCAGCAGCTTCCCAAATTGCATCACTAGTTTTAATTAATTCTGTCTCATGTTTCTCTATTGACTGTTGGAGTTCTTTCTTAATTGTCCTAATACTCTGAGCATCAATAGAGTAAACAGTAGATATCAATGTTATTGAAAGTAATAAAATCTTTTTCCCCATAGTTTTTAATTATAAATAAATATACCTTTTAATTTTATTTTGAGTTAAATTAGGTTAAAAATCAATAAAAATGCAATTAAGTAAGTTTTTCAATCTGTCGGTTTGTGTCATTCTTTTATTTTCCCTTGAAACAGTTGCACAAAGAAAAAATAAAAGTCAAAAAAATAAAGTCGGTTATGATCAATCCTTGTATTCTTCACTTAAATTTAGAGAAATTGGTCCTTTCAGAGGCGGTAGGTCTTGTGCTGTAACTGGAGTAGAAGGTAACCCTAATTTGTTCTATTTTGGATCAACCGGTGGTGGAGTTTGGAAAACCACCGATGGAGGAAAAACTTATAAAAATATTTCAGATGGCTATTTTGGTGGAAGTATTGGTGCTGTAGCCGTTTCAAAAAGTGATCCAAATGTAATTTATGTTGGAGGAGGAGAGGTAACAGTTAGGGGTAATGTTTCCTCTGGATACGGAATTTGGAAGTCAGAAGATGCCGGAGAAACATGGAAAAGTTGTGGACTTCCAAAGTCTAGACATATCCCTAGAATTGTTATTGACCCACAAAATCCAGACATTGTTTATGCCGCTGTTTTAGGAAATATTTACAAACCTACTTCAGAAAGAGGAGTCTATAAAAGCATAAATGGTGGCAAAACCTGGTCAAAAGTTCTTTTCGAAAGCAATCATGCTGGAGCTGTAGAACTAGTTATTGATCCTAATAATCCAAGAAACTTATATGCTGCAACTTGGAGAGTTAAGAGAACTCCTTATAGTCTTAGTAGCGGAGGCGAGGGATCTATACTCTGGAAAAGTACGGACAGGGGAAATAATTGGACGGAAATAAGTAGTAATAAAGGATTTGCTGAAGGAATTTTAGGAATCATTGGTGTTACTGTTTCTCCTGTAGATTCTGATAGAGTTTGGGCAATTGTTGAAAATAAAGATAACGGAGGGGTATATAGATCCGACAATGGTGGAGAAACATGGTCTTATGTAAATAGCAGTAGAGCCTTAAGACAACGTGCTTGGTATTATTCAAAAATCTATGCAGATACAAAAGATATAGATAAGATCTATGTTATGAATGTTTCTTATCATAAATCAACTGACGGTGGTAAAACTTTTACATCTCACAATGCACCTCATGGTGACCATCATGATCTTTGGATTGCCCCGGAAGACAACAATAGAATGATTATCGGAGATGATGGTGGTGCCCAAGTTACTTATGATGGAGGTGAAACATGGAGTACATACCATAACCAACCAACGGCACAATTTTATCGTGTCACAACTGACAACTCTTTCCCTTACAGGATTTATGCTGCTCAGCAAGATAATTCCACTATAAGAATAAAACATAGAAGTGATGGATCATACATAGATGAAAGCGATTGGGAACCTTCTGCAGGTGGTGAGTCGGCACACATAGCAATAGATCCTAACGATAACGATATAGTATATGGTGGAAGTTATGGTGGATATCTCACAAGAGTTAATCACAAGAACAATAGTGAACGGGGTATTAATGTTTGGCCAGATAATCCCATGGGATACGGAGCTGAGGGAATGAAATACCGTTTTCAATGGAACTTCCCAATTTTTTTCAGTCCACACAATTCTAAAAAAATGTATGCCTTTTCTAATCATGTCCATGTAACTGAAAATGAAGGTCAAAGTTGGGAGATAATCAGTCCTGATCTAACAAGAAACGTACCTGAAAAACTTATGTCTTCTGGAGGTCCAATCACTCAAGACAATACAGGCGTGGAATATTATTGTACGCTTTTCGCTGGTGGTGAATCCCACTTGAAAAGCGGTTTAATTTGGGTTGGAAGCGACGATGGACTCATTCACTTGACAAAAGATGGTGGAAAAACGTGGACAAATGTAACCCCTAAAAATATGCCTGAATGGATGATGATTAATAGTATTGATCCATCTCCATTCGATCCTGGAACTTGCTATGTTGCTGGAACTAAATATAAAACTGGTGATTTTAAACCATATCTCTACCGTACGGAAAACTTCGGTATGACTTGGGAGCTAATTACCGATAACATAAAAAATGAAAACTTCACTAGGGTATTAAGAGCAGATCCAGCTAGAAAAGGTCTTCTGTATGCAGGAACTGAATCGGGGTTATATATTTCTTTTGATGATGGTAATAGTTGGAGACCGTTTCAACAGAATTTGCCTATTGTGCCGATTACAGACTTGACAATTAAAGATAATAGCTTGATTGTAGCAACTCAGGGAAGAAGTTTATGGATGATCGATGATCTGACTGTTCTTCACCAGCTTCCAAACTCAAACAAGGATCCATATCTTTTTAAGCCAAAACCCACTCATAGATTAAGAGGTAACGGTGGTAAAAGTTCTCTCACTATGGGTACAAATAAACCAAATGGAGTTGAGGTGCATTTTTATATTCCATCTTACGAAAAAGGTTCTGATACAGTTGAACTCAGCTTTCACGACGAAAAAGGGAATGAAATTAAAAAGTTCAGTACATCAGACGAAGACAATAAACTGGAAGTGAAAGATGGTGGAAATGTTTTTGTCTGGGATTACAAATACCCGGGAGCTGAAAAGTTCGAAGGAATGGTAATGTGGAGTGCATCTTTAAATGGAGCAAAAGCAGTACCTGGGACTTACCAGGTGAAACTTTCGGTAAACAATTTTGAATCTCAAAATTCTTTTGAAATATTGAAGTCCCCAACATCAGAGAGCTCAGTTGACCAAATGAGAGAACAATTTAATTTTGTAAATCAAATAAATAAGACTATTTCTAATGCGCATCAGTCCATAAAGAAAATTAGAAAAATTAAATTAAAATTAAATGAGTTTTTAACTAATTTTTCAGACAATAGGGATGCTGAAAATATTATTAAGAAAGCTAATTTCCTAATTGATTCGCTAAGCACAGTAGAAAATGCATTATACCAAACCAAGAATGAAAGTAGGCAAGACCCCCTCAACTTCCCAATCAAACTGACAAATAAACTTGGTCATATAGCTAATTTGGTAACGATGAATGATTTTCCTCCCACAGACCAGGATAAAAGACTGATGATGGAACTATCAGAAAAAATCAACAAGGAAATAGAAGTCTTTAATAAATTAATGACAAGTGATGTCTCTGAATTTAATTTATCTTTTAAAAAATTACAACTTGATTATTTGATTAACTAATTAGACAGTTCAATTAGAATTTCATTCCGTCTGTTGTAAAATTTATAAGGTGCATCATAGGACAACAAAATGGGCTTCCCTTTAGCTTCCCTTTTTAATTCTTTTAATTTATGTAAAAGCTTTTTCGTATTAAGTACTTGTTTTTCGCTATTGTTATAACCACTATAACGAATAGACGCATATATCCCCTTTTTAGATATGTAGACTTCTAAATTTTCGTTTACTGGTTTTGGAATTTCTTTATCGTTAAACTTTTTGGGCAACACAAACTCCATAATCTGATTTCCCTCACTGTTTTTCATATAAACCGGGGTTGTCATTGAAATCTTTTCGTTTTTTGAATTTGAGCCAGAAATGTAGTTAAATAAGTTTCTGAAATTTTTGTTATCACTTATTTTGCCCTTTGACTTAACTTTTACAGCTGGTGGATAATATCTAATTTCAATATTGTCATATTTTTCAATCACGTCATATGATTGTGTTTCAGTCTGCTGAGCCATGCCAATAGATATAGAAAATAAAATTAAAAAACACTTCAACTTAAAAAATTTTAGGAAAGAATTTCGGTGTAGTTTTTAAATATTTATCATACTCTGGGTTATTGCCCCATTTTTCTTTGGCTCTCTCTTCAAGTAAATTTACTCCACTAATATAATTGAGTAGAAGATATATGAAAATCGGAGTAATTAAACCTAAATATTTAAATCCTGAAAAAACAGGGAGGCAAATTATCGTAATGCCCGTCCAAATTAAAAATTCTCCAAAATAGTTTGGGTGTCTTGATATAGACCAAAGACCACTAGATATAAACTTCTTATTTTTATTGTTCATTCTATTATGTATTGTTTTTTGGTAATCAGCAATTATTTCGGTAACTAGACCAAATAAATAAATAAACCCTCCTAAAGAAAGACAAAGAAGCTCATTATTGGTTGGAGAAGAAAAAACGATTAGAGTTGGAAATAAACATATGAAAACCCACAGCCCTTGTGTCATCCAAGCAAGGAGAAATTTAGTGAATGAAAATTTGTATTTATCAAACCTTTCATCTTTCCCTACTCTTTTCACTCTTTGAAATAGAAAAAAACTTAATCTAGTTGTCCAAAAAAGTACTGATATAGCTAAAATTATTTCTCTATTACTTAAATCACCAGTTATACTAATTTTTAAGAATAACATTAAAAGAATTGATGATACAAATGATAATCCGCCAAATAAATCATAATACTTTTCTGATTTTAAATAAAAAGAGGGAATGAAACCTATTAATTGTAATCCAAAAATT